>DASXGT010000245.1:0-79343 GCA_036488895.1 Bryobacteraceae bacterium
AAGCGGCCGGCAGCTTTGGGACTATCATCGTATTCCCAAAGCTGCCGGCCGCTTCGTCCGTCAATCGCGTACACCTCGTTGGGTTGAGTCACGTACATGACTCCATCCACCACTACCGGCACGCTTTGCAAGTGGCTCGCACCCGGAACGTGAAAAATCCATTGCGGAGTAAGCGAGGCGATGTTGCCGGTATTGACCTGCTTGAGCGCGCTATGCCGGCGGCTGTTGTATGAGCCGTTGTAACTAAACCAATTCGCCGGGTCCGCTTCTCTTGGCTGAAGATCGGTCACCTGTGCCGTGAGCGACGCGGCAATCCAGAACAACAGCGCTGTTTTCTTCATCGTCCGATCTCGTTTTCCCCTTCTTGCAGCATGGTGACCTTCGTGTGCGCCTGGCGGCTCAGCATGGCAACCAGATCGCGAAACTCGTCAGCGGTCAAACGTTTGTCTATATCGCGGGGCATTACCGAGACTTTTTCGCGTGTAATCTCACGCAGCTCGTCTTTGGCGAAGAGATGCAGTTTTCCTTTTTCATCTAGAATTTGTATCGAGAAGCCGTCTTCGTTCTTGGCCATCCCGCTGACCACTTCGCCCTTCAATGTCGTAACGCGGACGGATTGATAACCCTGGCTGATGGGACGCTGTTTCGTCAAGGAGTCTCGGAGACTGGTCAGCGTGAGCTGCGCTCCGACACTTGACAAATCAGGCCCAGTGAGTCCGCCGTGACCGAGGATCATGTGGCACTGCCGGCAGCCGCCTTTGCCTTCGAAGAGGCGCATGCCGTTTTCGACATTGCCGGGTACGTCATTATCCGACGCGGTGCTGCGGATATTTCGGATGAACGCCACGATGCGCCAGATATCCTCATCCGGCAATCCCGCCGCCGGCATGGCCGTTCCGGAAATGCCATTTTTGATCGCGTCGAAGATCGCTGCTTCGCTGAGCCGGAAATAACGCCGGGCCGCGCCTAATGCCGGACCACGATCCCCCTCCATGCCATCCTGCCCGTGACAGGTTGTGCAATTCCTATTAAAAAGAGAATGGCCGGCGGCTACCACATCCAGGCCATTGCCCAGCGGATTTTTTGGCTTTACCACTTGAGCCGGCAACGCGAGCGCCGTGATCAGCAGCAGCACTGGGATTGAATTTGCTGGATCCATCGGAACAATAGTACTGAAGCCTTGGCGCAATCTTTGGCTATAGAAGATAGGCTCTCCACTCGTCGGATTCGGCAATTTGCTTGATAACCACATTTCTTTCGTGCAGCAATGCCTGCATGTAGCGGCGGAGGAAAAGAATCTCGGCCAAGGGGCCCAGAACCGGCAGCGGGGCGGCGAAGCAAAAGACATCTTCCATCTCCGTCTCGCCTGACGGCAGAGACCGAAAGTGGTGATCGTGCTCCATGGAGCGAAATGGGCCCCGAAGCATGACGTCCTGGAAATAGACTGGCGGCTCCATTTTTGTGATCTTGCTGGTAAGGGTCTGCCAAATGCCAAAATGCTTCGCGCGCCAGGTCACCTGCTGTTTTAGCCCGATCAAACCGGAAGTGACGCCGCCCGTCGCTACGGCCTGTTTACCCCAATGGACGTTGCCAGCCAGGTGCACCTCAACGCTGCGGGCAAGATCGAAGCAGCGTTCAATGGGCGCTTGTATTGTTGTAAGTTCTTCGAGCCGGACCATATTATTTGGATAGGATAGATATTCGATACGATAAACCCATGTCTACCCTATCCCGCCGGAACTTTGTTGTTGGAACGGCCGCGATGCTGCCCCTCGCGAAAACTGCTTTCGGGCGCGAGCCACTGAACGCCAGCGACCTGGGCGTGCAGTTATACACTGTCCGGAATACGATTACCAAGAATCCTGAAGCCGACCTGAAAGCTATACAGGATATGGGCTACAAAGAGATTGAAGCCGTGTACGCGACCCTGGACCAAATTGGGCCAGCGCTGAAACAGACGAAATTGGAGCCTATCAGCGTGCACGTCGATACGGCCATCTTCATGGAAGGCGGCAGCAAGCTGGATGAGGCTATCGCGAAATGCAAGGCGTTCGGGTTTCAATACATCGTGGTGCCTTATATTCCTCCAGCTCAGCGCGGCGGGGTAGAGACATTTAAGAAGCTGGCCGCAACCATGAATAGCGCGGGCGAGAAGGCGAAGGCCGCCGGATTGACCCTCGCTTATCACAACCATGCTTTTGAATTCGAGCCGCAGGGTGGAACCACCGGGCTCGATATTCTGATGAAGGAAACGCACAAGGGAATCGTGAATCTGGAGTTGGATATTTTCTGGGCCAGCGTAGCGGGACATGATCCGGTGAGCATCTTGAGGAAGTATTCGGGACGCATTCCCTTGCTGCATTTGAAAGACAAGGCCAGCGGGATCGCCACGCAGTACAACGAAAAGGTGCCAAAGGAGACGTTCAAGGAAATCGGCAACGGTTCGATTGATATACCAGCGGTTCTGGCGGCGGCGAAAAAAGAGAACGTGCATCATTACTTTGTGGAGCAGGACCAGACGCCGGGTGATCCATTGGATAGTTTGCGGCAGAGCTACAAATATTTGAGCGCACATTTTGCCAGCTAAGCTTTGAAAAACCTTCCTAGCCGCGTTCGCGTGGTCGAAGTGGGGCCACGCGATGGACTCCAAAATGAGCCGTGCCCCGTGTCCGTCGAGACCAAGGTGACGCTAATTGAAGCGCTGGTAGATGCGGGCGTGCAGGCGGTGGAGTGCGGCAGCTTTGTTTCCGCCAAACGTATTCCACAGATGGCGGATACGGCGGCGGTTTTTCAGCGATTGCGGCGCAAGCCGGACGTCAGTTATACGGCGTTAGTTCCGAATTTGCGGGGGCTGGAAGCAGCGGTCGCGTGCGGAGTGGAAGAAATTGCGGTGTTTGCTTCGGCATCGGAAAGTTTTTCACAAAGCAACATTCAATGCTCCATCTCTGAAAGCTTGCGGCGCTTAGGTGAAGTGACTGAACGCGCTACAGCGGTTCAAATTCGAGTGCGAGGATATGTCTCCTGCGTGCTGGGATGCCCGTTCCAAGGTGAAATTGCGCCGTCTGCCGTGGCGAGCGTAGCGAAGGAACTGCTCGCGATGGGCTGTTACGAAATCTCCCTGGGCGATACGATTGGCGTGGGCACGGCGCTGAAGACGAGGGCGATGCTGGAACAAGTGGCGCAAGGTGCGCCGATGGAACGGCTGGCGGTACACTTTCACGATACCTGGGGGCAGGCGCTGGCCAATGTCTTAATTGCGCTGCAAGCGGGTATTGCGACGGTGGACGCATCGGTCGCAGGTTTGGGCGGATGTCCCTACGCGCCTGGCGCCACGGGGAATTTGGCGACGGAAGATCTGGTTTACCTATTGAACGGCATGGATATTGAGACGGGCATCGATTTAGAGAAATTGGCGGCGGCCGGCCGAGCTATCTCACACGCATTGGGACGCGAACCAGTGTCGCGGGCAGCGGCGGCTATCGCGGCAAAAGGGGCATTGTGAATAAGGTCATTGCCAGCCTGGATGAAGCCGTGGTGGATATTCCGGATGGCGCGCGGATTATGTTGGGCGGCTTCGGATTGTGCGGCATTCCGGAGAACCTGATTGCCGCGCTCGTGCGCAAGCGCGCGAAGGGACTGCACACCATCAGCAACAACATGGGGGTGGACGGCTTCGGCATGGGACTGATGCTGGAAGCGGGCATGATTGCTTCGCATGTGGGCAGTTATGTGGGCGAAAACAAGCTACTTGAACAACAGGTGATTGCCGGCAAATTGAGCGTGACGCTGATTCCGCAGGGCACCCTGGCAGAGCGTATACGCGCGGGCGGAGCGGGCATTCCGGCGTTTTACACACCGGCCGGCGTGGGTACAGTTGTCGCGGAAGGCAAGGAAGTGCGAGAGTTCGATGGGCGATTTTATTTGTTGGAACGCGCACTGACTGCGGATTTCGCGTTGGTCAAAGCGTGGCGCGGCGACCGCATGGGCAACCTGGTCTACCGGAAGACGGCGCGGAATTTCAATCCAATGATGGCGGCAGCGGCAGCGGTCACTATTGCAGAAGTGGAAGAACTGGTAGAGCCGGGAATCTTGGAACCCGATAGCGTGATGACGCCGGGTATTTACGTGCAGCGCGTGGTGAAAGGCGTGGTTTATGAGCGGCGCATTGAGCGGCGGACAGTTCGATAAACGAGACATCATTGTGCGGCGCGTAGCGCGGGAATTGCAGGATGGATTCTACGTGAACCTGGGGATCGGGATGCCGACGCTGGTGGCGAATCATGTGCCGAAGGGCATTGAAGTTATTTTTCAATCGGAGAACGGGATGCTGGGCGTGGGTCCGTATCCGGCGGCGGGAACAGAAAATGCCGATCTGATCAATGCCGGTAAAGAGACGATCACCGAGTTACCGGGCAGCGCTTATTTTTCAAGCGCGGAGTCATTCGCGATGATTCGCGGCGGGCATGTGAACCTCAGTATTCTGGGTGCGATGGAAGTGGATGAAGAAGGCAACCTGGCCAACTGGATGGTTCCAGGCAAAGTGGTGAAAGGCATGGGCGGCGCCATGGACCTAGTCGCGAGCGCGCGGCGCGTGATTGTCGCGATGGAACATACGACTAAGAGCGGCGAGCCAAAAATTCTGAAAAAATGCACGCTGCCGATTACCGGGCTGAAGGTAGTGGATACAGTAGTGACGGAACTGGCGGTGATTCGCGTGACGCCTGACGGCCTGATGCTTGAGGAGTTGGCGCAGGGCGTGACAGTGGAGCAAGTGCGCGCCGCTACGGAGGCATCGCTGATGGTAAGCAAGAGCTTGAAGGAGTTTTAGCATGACACGGCGGGAATTAGCGGCGGGCGCGCTGGCGGCTATCGCCGCATCGAGAGTCTCTGGGCAGGAAAAGAAGAAACACGAGATTACGTCGGCCTCGGTGCCAACCGATCCGGACGCGCCGGGCGTTCAAAGCGGCACGTTGCCGGAGGAATTACCGTTTGGGCCCACCATTGAATTCGTGAGACGCGACGCAGCCGCGCGCGTGGAGCCGTTTCCCATGACGGATGTGCGCCTGTTGCCGGGCGTCTTTCTGGAGGCGCAGGAAGCAAACCGTGCGTTCTTACTGGCCCAATCCACCGACCGGCTGCTGCATGTGTTCCGCGTGAACGCAGGGCTTCCATCAAATGCTGAGCCGCTGGGTGGCTGGGAAAAACCGGATGGCGAATTGCGCGGGCACTTTGTGGGGCATTACTTGTCAGCGTGTGCGCTGATGTATTCGTCGACGGGTGCCCAGGAGTTTCAAATTCGCGGGAAATACCTAGTGCAAGAACTCGCAAAGTGCCAGCAGAAGCTGGGAGGCGGCTACCTCAGCGCGTTTCCGACCGAGTTTTTCGCGCGTCTCAATGCCCGTAAAAAGGTGTGGGCGCCGTTTTATACGGTCCACAAAATTATGGCCGGCCTGCTGGACATGCACACGCACGGCGGCAGCCAAGAAGCGCTGACAGTCGTGACCGGCATGGCGGAGTGGGCCGATCAATACAGCGCCGCAATGCCCGAAGAACACATGCAGATGGTATTGGACACCGAGTACGGCGGCATGAATGAAGTGCTGTATAACTTAGCCGCCATTACCGGTGAGGAGCGTTTCGCGCGCGCCGGAGACCGGTTTACCAAGAAGCGCTTCTTTAACCCGCTAGCGTTGCGGCGCGATGAACTGCGCGGGCTGCATACAAATACGCATATTCCCCAAGTGATTGGCGCAGCGCGGCGTTATGAGATCAGCAGCGATCAGCGCTTCCGCGACGTGGCGGATTATTTCTGGCAGACGGTGGTGGAGACGCGGACGTACGCGACGGCCGGCACCAGCAACAACGAAGGCTGGCTGGTACAACCGAATCGGCTGGCGGCGGAATTGGCGATGGGGCACGATTCGAACGAGTGCTGCTGCTGTTACAACATGCTGAAGTTGACGCGCCTGCGGTATGGCTGGAGCGCCGACCCGCGCCTGTTCGATTACTATGAGCGCGCGCTGTATAACCACCGGTTGGGCACGATTAATCCGGTGGGAGAGACGCAATATTATCTGGGAATCGTACCTGGGTCTTGGCGGACATTCGCCACCAAGTACGACAGCTTTTGGTGCTGCACGGGAACCGGCGTGGAAGAATATTCGAAGCTGAACGACAGCATTTACTTTCACGACGAGAGCGGCATCTATGTGAATTTGTTTATCGCTTCGGAAGTGAATTGGACCGGGAAACAATTTCGTTTGCGGCAACTGACCAAATTTCCCGAGGAGGCGCGAACCTCATTTGCAGTAGAGGCGGCGCGGCCCGTGAAATTGACGCTGCATCTTCGAGTTCCGATTTGGATCGCGGGCGATGCGACGGTCAAGATCAACGGAACGGTTAGCGATGTTTCAGCGGCGGCGGGCAGCTATTTGTCCATTACGCGGACCTGGAAGCAAGGCGATCGCGTGGAGATGGAACTGCCGATGGCCTTGCGGTACGAAGCTATGCCCGACGACCGTAGCTTGCGCGCGATTTTGTATGGGCCGCTGGTGCTGGCCAGCGGCGTGGGCAAAGCCGGCCAAGAAGCCGGGGCGATGGGGCCGAATTTGAAGAAATATCCGGCGCCTCCGATACCGTCATTTCAGGTGGGCGAAAAAGCGCTCGCGGAGTGGCTGCGTCCGACCGGCGAGCCGTTGACATTCCGGGCGCAGGAGGCTGGGATGACCTTTATCCCGTTCTACAAAATGACCGGACAACGGTATTCGATTTACTGGAAGATCGCTTAACGCGCCTTTAGCCAAACCTCGGCCAGTTTCGGCCAGGTGGTGACGGCTTTCGCGGTGGGGCGCATTCCATATCCATGGCCGCCAGTGCTGAATACATGCAGCTCCGCCGGGACCTTGGCCTCCTTCAGTGCCCGATAGTAGACGAGGCTATTTTCCACGTGGACTGGATCGTCTTCCGTTTGGACAATGAAGGTGGGTGGAGTTTGCGCGGTGACGTGAAACTCCGGCGCGAGTGTTTTCCCCTCTTCGTCAGCGGCTCGATGCCCGGAGTAGGCCAGATACGCGGGATAAATGAGAACGGCAAAATCCGGCCGGGAATCGGGCTGGTTACTCAGCAGCGCGGCCAGATGACCGCCCGCCGAAAAGCCAAGCACTCCGATGCGTTTCGAATCGAGATGCCATGCGGCGGCGTGTTGGCGAACCATACCGATTGCACGCTCGGCGTCTTGCAACGGCGCGGCGTGGCGGACACTACCGGACGGTTGCGGCACGCGGTACTTCACCAGCACCGCGTTGATGCCGATTGAATTCAGCCAGGAGCAAATCTCGGTGCCTTCCAGATCCAGCGCGAGAATGCTATAGCCGCCGCCGGGAAATACCAGCACGGCCGCGCCCGTGTTGTTCTGTTTCGACGCCGGATAGAAGGTAAGAGACGGCTTCGTCACGTTGCCGAGGCGAATGAGGGGCTTGCCGGCTACCAGGTTGTCTTTAGCGATGGTTGTATCGTGCTCGGGGCCGGGCACAAATTTGGGTCCGGGCACCCCGTTGGGCCAAAGCGGGATCGGCGCTTCGGCCGCGGCGGCAGTGAATACGGCCAGCAGCAGCGCGGCCGGAAGTGCGATATGCATATGGCTAAATTTGAGAATACTTGGTGGGTTTCAGAATCAGGTTGGAAATGTCTGAAACAATCGCTTCATAGTTGAAACGCGGAGAGGCGGTCAGTTTTTTCCAATTCGGATCGGCGGAAAAAGCTTTCCACTTGGCGTCCAACTCAGCCAGATCCGGCAAGCCGACCATATATGTCAGACTCGGCAGGCGCGCGCCGATGAGGTTATCGCTAAAAAATACATTCCAGAAACCTGCCTTGGCGAAGATATCAAATTCGCCGCTGTTGAACATTTCAACTTTACTGCGGTGCGCTTTGGTGCTGGGGCTTTCGTAGGTGCGCAATTGGAAAATGCGCGTGGGATGCTGCGCCGCGTTGGGCGGCGGTGTAAGTTTTGGATAGCCTTCAAAAGCGATGGAGAGGGAGCTTTCAATGCGCTGGTAAGCAGGCTCTTTCGCGGCGGCTTTGAGGAATTCTTCCCCGGTCTTCTGATATTCGTCGTCTTTCGCCAACAGCAGTTCGCTGGTGACCAGGGTTTCGAGTGAACTCGACGGAATCACGACGTACAGTTCGGGCGTCTGTGGGCCGAGGTAGAGATCAAACGCTCCGATATTCTTCATACCGAGACGGTTAAGCGCCGGGATTAGGGCTTCGGCAACATACTTGGCGGTGAGCTTGGTCTGCGGCCCGGACTGGAGTTGATAGCGGCGTATTTCATAGTATTCGCGTCCGGCTAGCCCGGCACCGCCCTGCGCTTCAAGAGCGGCGGCATCTGAAATCGCCAGCGCGGAAGCGGCTAGCGACGTATTGAGGAATTGGCGTCTTTGCATAACTGTTTAACGGAAAGGGTACTTAGTATTCTATCGAGGCCCCCGCGTGATAGACTCCGGCGGAGGTTTTCGATGCTCAATTCTCAAAAGCTAATGGCGTTTATCGCGACTCGCGACCCCGCGCGCGCGAAAGAGTTTTACGGGAGCACGCTTGGGCTGCGATTCGTGAGCGACGACGGATTCGCTTTGGTATTTGATGCAAACGGAACAACGGTGCGAATCGCGACTGTGCGCGAGTTGAGCCCCGCTCCTTATACAGTGTTGGGCTGGGAAGTGGACGATATCGAAAGCGCAGTGAAAGAGCTGGCGGCGGCTGGAGTTGTGTTCGAGCGTTACGGAATATTTCCGCAAGACGAACTCGGCATCTGGTCAGCTCCGGGCGGAGCACGCGTGGCGTGGTTCAAAGATCCGGATGGAAATACGCTAAGTCTCAGCCAGCACTGATGCCGATGGCAATTTTCACCGCCCCTTTTTCTGTTACATAAATTTCAATTTTCGGCTTGACTTCCTAATACGAACGTATGAATATGAATCTACTAGGTTTTCGGGGTCCAAGTAGGTATTATGCTCCGCCATAAATTGCTACGCAGCAAGTCCACATTCAATCTTTGGGGGTAAGTATATGAGTTTGCGCGCAGTTACGCGCTGTTTGGCACTTTTGACTTTGGCTTTGTTTTGCCAGCCTTGCGTGAAGCAGACCTTCGCACAAGCACTCTATGGATCGCTCGTCGGTACGGTTACGGACTCCAGTGGAGCCATTGTGCCACGGGCAACAGTCGACCTTACGGACAAACAAACCGGTGTCGCCCGGAAAGATGCGGCTGATGAATCGGGCCGCTATTCCTTTGTAAACGTGGCGCCGGGAAGCTACGACGTAAAGATTACTGCGCCGGGTTTCCGCTCGTTCGCCAAAACAGATCTCAACATTGTTCCCGGCACCATTATCCGAACCGATGCCACGCTAGAAGTGGGGCAGACGTCAGAAACCGTAACGGTGGAAGGGTCCGCCGCGCAGTTGCAGACGGACAAGGCCGATACCCACACGACGATCGAAGCCAAGGAAATTCAAAGCATTCCTTTGCCGGGCTACCGCAACTATCAAACATTGCTTAATTTGACGCCGGGCGCAACACCGGCCTCGACGCAAAACTCTATTA
Source organism: Bryobacteraceae bacterium (assembly GCA_036488895.1). Lineage (GTDB taxonomy): Bacteria > Acidobacteriota > Terriglobia > Bryobacterales > Bryobacteraceae > Bog-105. The sequence goes on from DASXGT010000245.1 coordinate 9,602, forward strand.
CCGACACGCCGGGCCGCGCATTGCAGACGCATGTGAACGGCGGCAGTGCGCAGACCAATATCACGCGTATCGATGGCGCGGAGAGCGTCAACGTGTGGCTTCCTCACCACGTCGGTTACGTCATGCCGGAAGAAGCGATTGAAGTGGTGAACATCACTACCTCGGCGGCGGATGCCGAACAGGGCATGGCAGGGTCGTCCGCAATTACGCTCATCACGCGGTCAGGCACAAACGAAATTCACGGGAGCGCCTTTGAATATCACGACGACCAGCATTTGCGGGCGCGCGATTTCTTCCAGGTCGGCCCCACCAAGCCGCTCAGTATCTTTAACGATTTCGGGGGTACTGTTGGCGGCCCGATCATTAAGAATAAGTTGTATTATTTCGTCAGCTATGACGGCACTCGCCAACGTCAGGCAATCGGCACTACTTATACGGTCCCCACGACTGCTTTCAAGGCCGGTGATTTCAGTTCCCTGCTGGGCTCGACGACGATTTACAATCCCTACTCAGCGACCGGCGCGAACGGAGTAGGCCGCGTACCTTTCGCGGGCAATCTGATTCCAACCAATTTAATTAGCCCCATTGCCACTAAGATTGAGGGCTACTATCCAGGCGCCAACAATGGAAGCGGATTTACGAACAACTTCTACGCGGCCGGCGGTCCCATTTTGGACCGCAATCAGCTGGATGCGAAAGTGAACTACAACCTGAACGACAAGCACAGCATGTGGTTCAAGTATGGGCGCCTGTGGGCTACCGCCGGCGGCAAGGCAGTCTTCGGCGTCGCGGGCGGCCCCGGCCTGGGCGGCAGCGACCCGGCTACCGGAAACACCACGATCCAATTGGGCAGCATCGGACATACCTGGACATTGACTCCGAACCTTCTGCTCGACGGCGTGCTGGCGTATGAGCGTATGGATCAGACGGTGAGAGCATCCGATTTCGGCACCAACTACGGCCAACAACTCGGTATTCCGAACACGAACGGCCCCGATCCTCTGCAGAGCGGTTTTCCGAACATTGCGATGGGCAGCTACACCGGATTTGGCGTCGCCAATTGGATACCAGCGACCCGCGTGGAAGAAACTTACACGCAGAGCGACAACCTGAGTTGGACCAAAGGCTCCCACCAACTGCGGTTTGGATTTGACTTGGTTCGCCACCACCTGAATCACTGGCAGCCGGAAATCGGCCAGGGCCCGCGCGGCTATCTTGGATTTAACGGCCAAGAGACGATCGCTCCCGGTGGCAGCGCCAATCAATACAATGCATACGCCGCATTTTTGTTAGGTCTTTCAGATGACGCGGAAAAGAGCATCCAAAACATCCTGATGACCACTCGCGAATGGCAGTTCGGTTGGTATGCGCAAGACCGCTGGCAGGTAACCCGTAACCTGACCATCACGGCGGGCGTGCGCTATGAGCTTTACCCGATCATGACGCGCTCGAACGGAAAGGGTATTGAACGCTACGACCCATCCAGTAATCTGGTCTACCTGGGTGGCCGCGGCAACGTACCGGAGAATGCCGGCGTCTCCGTCAGCCACAAATTGTTTGCTCCGCGCGTTGGCATCGCGTGGCGCATGAACGAGAAGACTGTGCTGCGCACCGGTTACGGAATTAACGAAGATCCGTTGCCTGTCTCGCGTCCACTGCGCGGCTGGTATCCGCTTACGGTAAACGCCGCTAACGTTGCTTCCGGCTTAGCCTGGTCCAGCACGTTGTCACAGGGTGTGCCCAACGCAGTGGGTCCGGACTTGTCCACGGGCATCATTCCACTGCCCGGCAACGTCTCAGAACGCAGCCCGGATTCCTTCTTCCATCGCGGTTACGTTCAGAACTGGAATTTCACCCTGGAACGCCAGTTGCCGTCAAACATTATCGGATCGCTTGCTTATGTCGGTTCTCAATCTACTCATTTGAGTGCGGATTACGACATCAATTCGGGCTATGCCGGTTCAGGAACCGCGGGACTTCCTTACAACACCGCGGCTTATGGCAATCGCACTATCGCCCTGAACATGTGGGATGGCTATCTTAGCTCTCACTATCACTCGCTGCAAGCTGCCGCCACCCGGTCATTCTCGAAAGGCTTCCTGATCAAGGCCGCCTACACCTGGTCAAAGACAATCGATTTCACCGACGACGATGGCTGGGCTTCGACCGTGTACAACGATCCGACCGTCTTCCAACGTAACCGCGCGGCGGCAGGCTTCGACCGCACACAGGTTTTTCAATTTGCCTGGGTTTATGAGCTGCCCTTCGGAAAAGGCAAGGCCTTCGCCAATCAGGGATTGGCGTCGAAGATTACCGGCGGCTGGCAGTTGGACGGCAACTGGTCCGCTTATACCGGCACACCGATCAATCTGACGGCTTCCAGTTCGACGTTGAACGCCGGGGCGACCAACCAGCAGACGCCGAATCAAATCCTGTCGAATGTGGCCCAGTTGGGCGGCATTGGTACCGGCAACTACTACTACAATCCGGCTGCCTTTACCTCCGTCACCGGTTGCTGCAGCTATGGCAACGTGGGACGCAATGCGCTACGTGGTCCTGGATTGGATAACGTCAACCTAAGCCTCAGCCGCATCTTCCCAGTGAAGGAACGGCTGACGGTGGAATTCCGCACGGAGGCCATGAACTTCATGAACCATCCGCAATTCGCTAATCCTGGCACGAGCATCTCGTCAGGGACGTTTCTACAGATCACTTCGACCAACGCCACGACTAACACCAATGACCGTCAGTTCCGTTTCTCTCTGAAGGTTAAGTGGTAGAGTAACAACTCAAGGTAATAAAAAAGCGGGCAGCTTTTGCTGCCCGCTTTTTTATTTGATCCCGTGCTTACGGGTTGCGCGAGGCCAGGTAGCCGGTGATGGCTACAATATCTTCGGCAGTCAGCTTGGATACGGCTTCTTTCATTAGCTGTGCGCCGGGGCCGTTGCGCACGCCGTTCTTGATATCGATGATTTGCCGCGCCATTTGACTGGGCGAACGGCCGGAAATGGAGGGGACGTTTCCGAGGCCCTTCAACTCAGCACCGTGGCAGATGGTGCACTTCAAAGTAGTGCCGGAGGCTCCGGTCATCACCAAATCGGCGCCGCGTTTGAGGCTGCCTTTCGGAACATACGCGATGAAGCCCGATGTGGGATCGCGCAGCTCGGTACGCTCCAAATCTTCGGACACCTCAATAACGCGCTGGCCGATGGGCTCGGTTGCCCCACCCTCCTTGACTATCAGCATGCCGCCTTTGATAAAAGTGACGGGCACGCGTTGGGTTTCAATCACTCGAATCCAAGGCTTCAGACGCAGCGACGAAAAATAAGCTGCCGCCGCTTTTACATCTTCATCGGAAGCGGCTTTGCCAATCCGGACCATTCCAGCCACAGAAGGCATTTTGGGCTCGGAGCTTTTTCTCAGGCCGTTTTTGAAATCGGCCATCTGCTGCACGATGTATCCGGCCGGAAGCCCGGCCACGCTCTCGTTCTCCGGCCGGCCTTGCCCGTTGGGCAGATGGCAATAACCACAAGCGGCCACACCGGCGGCCTTGTCGCCTTGGGAAACGATGCTGGGCAGGGGCGGATGCGCATCCGGGAACCAGTCTGGTACAGAGAAAAGGTTATGCGTTTGATCAAGCGTGAACGTCACGGTTGTACCGGGGAGATGTTTCACGCTGGTATCTGGTGCGGGCGCCGCGCCGCGAGGAGCCGGAGGCGCGACTGGATAAGCCCAAACCGGGAGTGCCATCTGTGTTTGGGCGGACGCCGCGACGCTGGAAGCGGCAATGAGGAAGAGGAATAATGTAGGTCGCAATTCGCAACTATTCTACATATCCCGCTCAGAGGCTAGTTCTTTACGGTTGCCAAATACGCGCAACCGGTGCGATTCTCTCTGAACCGATTTTCGGCGGCCGCGCAGGAGATCTTGTACGCTGACCGTACCGAGGATGGCTCTCGTTTGGCGGTCTAGCACCGGCATGCTGTGGACACCCGAAACGGCCATGCGCTCGGCCACTTCACGGCAGGGCTCATCGGTGAACGCGAAATCTTCTGAAGATGAGGCAGCAGAAACCAGAACAGGCTCGTCGTCAGGCTCCGGCATGACCTCCATTACGCTGATCATTTCCAGCGGGTCCACTCCGTACTCGCGCGTCAGATGAAATCCGCGGCGGCCTAACTTTTCGGTTAGAATTGAGCGCGGCATCACCAATGAGGTAACTACATGCGCCGCGAAGCAGGCGATAGTTAACGGCAGGATAGCCGGAAGGCAGTGGGTCAATTCGAGGCTGAAGACGATAGCGGTAAGCGGCACGCCCAGTGAGCCGGAGAGCATGGCTCCCATGCCCACCAAAGCGCACAATGCCTGGGTCTGGGTGGAAGCGTGCACCAGAACGGCAAGCAGTTCACCTAGCGCTCCGCCGATCATCAATATGGGGGCCAGGACACCGCCGGAAGTGCCGGAGCCGAGTGAAAAGGCCCACATCAGCGACTTGGCGATTAGCAGGCCCAAAATTAATCCCATGGGCGCATTTCCTCGCAGCAATTCACCTATATTTTCGTAGCCGACTCCAAGGCCGCGCGGAAAGAAAATCCCACCGATACCGATGCCGAGGCCGCCGATGGCCGGCCACCACATCCAATGCAGCCGAAAGTGGCCAAAGAGATCCTCAAATCCGTACATCATGCGGCTGAGAACGGTGGCCGCAACGCCCACGAGCAAACCAATCCCCAACGCTTCCAATGGCAAAGCTGAATTGGCTGCGGCAACGCTGAACGATGACGGCATTGCAAAAATCGGCCCAACTCCTAGCAAGTAGACACGCAACACAGCGGCGGTGGCGCTGGCGAAAGCCACCGGAACGAGGCTGCGCGGTCTCCATTCGAATAGGAGCAACTCTACGGCCAATAAAACAGCCGCGAGCGGTGCGGCAAAGGTGGCGGACATCCCGGCCGCGGCGCCGGCCACTAGCAGCGTGGCCCGCTCGGCGTCAGTCAATTTCACCCATTGGGCGACCAATGATCCGAACGCGCCGCCTGTCATGATGATGGGGCCTTCGGCACCGAACGGACCGCCGGAGCCGATGGCAATGGCGGCTGAAATAGGCTTCAACACCGCTATTTGAGGCTCCACTCGCGCGCCGTGCAGCAGAATGGCTTCGATGGCCTCGGGAATGCCGTGCCCGCGAATTTTATCGGAGCCGTAGCGAGCCATTAGTCCTACAAGCAAACCTCCGGCAACGGGCACGAGGGCCATCCATAAGCCTAGAGGGCTGCCCGCGGGCGGGACCTGGGCAAAGCTGAAGCGGTGGAAGTAGAAAAGGTTAGTGGATAGAGCGATGCAGCGCAGCAATAGAGCGGCAAGCACAGCCGCGCCCGCTCCGATGAGCAGCGCAACGGCGGAAAGAAGCCAAACGCGGCGATCAACGCTGAAGTCTCGTAATACGGAAGAGTGTGAAGTCATTGTGTTTTCGGCTTGTCCAACTCTTCGATTCGTTTGAGCGAGCGGACGAGGCTCGGCCCTAGTTCGTGCAGCTCCCGGGCATGATATTCGGATAGTTTTTTCAAGACCTGCCGGCCAGCCGGAGTGATGCGAAGGACGACGCGGCGGCCATCTTCGGGATCTTCGGTCCGGACCAGCAGTCCTTCCGCTGCGGAGCGGTTCACCAGTTCGACCATGCTGTTATGCCGTAGACCCAGGCGCTCCGCGGCATACGCGATAGTTGCGCTGCATGCATCCGGCGCGCCGGCAATCTGCAGCAGCAATTGGTGTTGCTGCGGATGGAGTTGAACCTCATGCGCGGCGTTTTCACTGAACTGTAAAAAACGCCGAAGTTGATAACGGAATTCGGCCAGGGTTTGTAGCAATTGGGTGGACCCGGCTGGGTCTTCACCCGAAGTCGGCTTCATCTAGATATATCGTATCACGACATGATTGCCGAATGTAAGTCTATTCGCCCGGTATCCTACGGAGAATGAACTTGGCGCGATTATTTTCTGTTGTGTTGGTCTTTTCTTTGACACTGACGGCCGGGGCTGAACCAGATTGGCCGCAAGTGGAAAAACATGCCGTAGATTTGCTGCAGCAGTATGTCCGGATTCGCAGCATTAATCCGCCCGCGGATACGAGCGAAACCGCCAAGCTTCTACAGCGCGAGTTTGCGGCGGCCGGCATGGAAGCAAAACTGTATGCGAGCGGGGCCGACGGAAAAACGAACCTCCTGGTTCGCCTGCCGGGCAAGGACAGAGCCAAGCGTCCGCTGCTGCTGCTGAATCACATGGACGTGGTACCGGTGGACGCAGCGCGCTGGAAGCAGGATCCATTTGGAGCGCAGATAGAAGGGGGGCGGTTGTGGGGCCGCGGCTCGCTCGACATGAAGAGCACGGGCGTGATGCAGTTGACGGCGCTGATTCTGCTGAAGCAATTGGGTATTGTTCCGCCGCGCGACATTTTGTTTCTTTCGACCTGTGACGAAGAAACGGACGGAGCGAACGGAGCGGGCTGGATGATCGCGCAGCACTGGGATGAACTGAATCCGGAATATGTGCTGGACGAAGGCGGAGTGGGGTCGCAAGATCTCTTCGCGACCGGCAAGACGGTGTTCGGGATTTCGGTTGGCGATAAACAGGTGTTGTGGCTGAAGCTGCACGCTTCCGGAATTGCTGGGCACGCCTCACAGCCGATTGCGGAAAATGCTAACGATATTCTGTTGCGTGCGATTGAGAAGGCCAGGGAATTTCCGCCCTCAACCAAGAAGAATGCGGTGATTGAAGCGATGCGCGGAGAGCTGGGAACGTTCGCCCCTAACAAATTCATGAACGCGGTTCAGCAGAATACGATTTCTTTGACGACGCTGCGTAGCGGCGTGGGCGATCCGCCGAAGGTGAATGTGATTCCTTCGGCGGCGGAAGCCACGCTCGATTGCAGGCTGCTGCCGGGGCAAAATGCGGAGGAGCTTCTTTCGGATATCAAGGCGCGCGTGAACGATCCGCGCGTGACGTTTGAGCAACTATCGCATCCGGCTGATCCGGGGCCGAGCCGCACGGATACAGCGTTGTTTGCGGCAGTCAAACGAGCGATTTTAAAACAGCACCCCAAGGCCACGGTGACGCCGACGATTATTCCGTATGGCACGGATACGCAGAAATTCCGTTTGAGGGGAGTGGCTGGATACGGCATCATGCCGATGGTGCTAGACGCCGCGACCATGGCCACCATGCATAGCGACAGCGAAAGCATCCCGCTGGACCAGTTCCGCGCGGGGCTGCATATTTATTTCGATATTCTTCGCGGAGAGTATTAGCGGGCGACACCTACAATTGAAGTAGTGGCCCTCACGAATTCGAAAATTTATAAGGTAGCGGGACTGAGCCTGATTGGGTTCTGTGCCGTATCGCTCGGTGTTGACCGGGCTAATGTTGGCCCGGTTGTTTCTCAATTGGCTGGCTTTGGCGGTGCGTTTCTAGGCGCACTGGTGGCGCAACGGCGTATGCGTTCGGTCAGGCATACCGCGGCGAAGGAACCGGAGAAGGTCGAGAGCCGCGACCAATGAATTATTTTCGAATCGTGCGATAGAAGCCAAAACCGACTAACGCCAGAAAGCCGAGAGCCCAGAATTCGAACCCACTGAATAGAATTCCGCCGAAGATACCTACGGCAAGCCAAGTCAACAGCAGGACCAATAGCGGGGCACGACGCCATAGCAGACGAACGCTTTCAGGCAGTTTTTTGAAGGAGGCTATGGCAAAAGCCCGAGTCCCGGGGAAGCCAACTCCTTTTCGAAAGCTGACGCGCGTTGGGGACGCGGTTTGATCGTGAATCAAGGTGGCTCCCCAGTAGGCCGATTGGATGGACTCCGCTAGAGCGGCAGCGCGTAGGTAATTTGCATGACCGCCCGCGTCGTACAAACGCTGGCCGATGTGGAGCAGCGTTTGGGGAGTGGTTTCCCACTGCGCAAGTTTCCGGCCACCGGCGAAGTCAATGGCTTGTTCCGCTTGGTCGAGTTTCATCTCCGCATTCAGTTTGGCAATGAGAGTGACCTGAGTGGTCTGCAGGTGGTCCACCGCGACTTGCTTCTCCACAGGCTGCAAGATTTGGGCAAGTTTGGTTAAATCCGACGCAGCCACGTCTAGTAATGTGGCTGCATCGGCCGCGTTGACTTGTTGAATGAGGGCGGCCAGATCCGGCTTTAACAGGCCAGCGATGGGCGTCTGCGCGTCAGCGAGACCCGCTCGGGGTAAGCCGGTATCCTCCGGCCCAATCTGCATCTACTTAAATTGGAGCATGTTTTGCGGCCGCTTGCTGCTTGGCCAACTCATGGCGGAAAGCCTGTTCACGCTCACTGACATATGCTTTATATCCGGCCGGGTCAATAAAAACGTTCTGAGCCGCGCCGGACATCTTCTTCATTTTTTCATCCATGCCGTAGTAGGCGCCATGAGCGCCCAGGAATACGTCGCAAGGCAGTGCAGATAAAACGCGGAAAGTTTTCGTGTAGTCCGCGGCAATTTGCGGATATTTTTCGTTGCCGACGAGTTTAAAACCAGGATTTACGTTGGGGCTACCCACGACGACAACATGCTCGACATGGCCATGGTCAGTAACATCCGTGGTCCAGGTGGTGCAGCCTTTGGTATGGCCGGGCGTGAGATGCGCGGTCAGCGTAACGCCGCCCAAGGAAACCGTATCGCCATCATGCAGGACGCGATCGACCTTGGCGGCAACCCAGCGGGAATTGTAGTAAAAATCGCCCACTCCGCCGGCTTCTACTTCGGCGACGTCCGCGTCCATCACCATCAACTTGCCGCCGGTGAGTTTTTTGGCTAATGCGGAACCGGCGGCGTGGTCGTCGTGCGCATGGCTCATGAGGATGATTTTGACGTCGTTGAAGTGGAAGCCGAGCTTTTCGACGCTGTCACGAATCAGGGGCACGGATTCTTCAAAGGAAGGGTTGATGAGAATATTTCCAGCGGGAGTATGGATTAAATAGGACGCCAGATTGTTAGTTCCAACGTAATAGATGTTGGAGATAACACGGTAGGGTTGGACGGGCTTGTTCCAGCTAGGATTAAAGTCCGCAAATAACGTGATTGAAGCAGCCAGAAGCAGGGCCAGGGATTTGAAATGCATCGCTGTATTGTCGCTTATTCGCCGGCACAGCTTATCCCCAATGTCAATAGGCTTAAAATAAAGCGGGATTCACAATGAACATTTCGGTCAAGAGCGAATATGCGCTCAAGGCTGTATTCGACTTAGCCTCACAATACTTGAGAACGCCCGCGGGGTCAGCCATGCCGCCCGTCAAAATCGCCGGTATCGCCAAGCGGCAGAAAATTCCTCAAAAGTTTCTGGAATTGATTTTGGCCGGGTTGAAGCAAAACGGATTCGTCGATTCGCGGCGGGGCACGGAAGGAGGTTACCTGCTGGCCAGAAAACCGGATGCAATCACGGTGGGCGAAGTGCTGCGCGCGGTGGAAAACATAAAAAATTCCGGGCGGAACCATAAAGACGATCCGTTCGGAGAAATTTGGATGCGCGTGGATGAGGCGGTTTCAAACGTGCTGGATCAAACCAGCTTTGGCGAACTGGCCCGCGAGTATCAGGCCAAAAATTCTAAATACGTTCCCAACTGGGAAATATAAATTCAGGAGAGAGATCAAAACGTGTTCTATCAAGATAATTCATTTAGCATCGGCAGAACGCCGCTAGTAAAGCTAAACCGCGTAGTAGATGGAGCAAAGGCTACGGTTTTGGCGAAAATTGAGGGGCGGAATCCAGCTTATTCGGTGAAGTGCCGGATTGGCGCGGCGATGGTTTGGGACGCCGAAGAGCGCGGTATTCTGAAGCCAGGCAAGGCGATTGTGGAGCCGACGAGCGGCAACACGGGTATCGCGCTGGCATTTGTGGCGGCGGCCCGGGGCTACCCCATCACCTTGACGATGCCGGACACCATGTCCATTGAGCGCCGCAAGGTATTGAAGGCCTTGGGAGCAGAGCTGGTCTTGACTGAAGGCGCCAAGGGCATGAAGGGTGCCATTGCGAAAGCGGAGGAGATTCAAGCGGGAGACCCAGAACGCTATTTTCTACCGCAACAATTTAACAATCCGGCTAACCCGCGCATTCACTTCCGTACGACTGGCCCGGAGATTTGGGAAGACACGGATGGCCAGGTAGACGTTTTGATCTCCGGCGTAGGAACGGGCGGAACTATCACCGGCGTTTCCCGCTACATCAAGGGCGAGAAGAAGTTCCCGATGATTGCGGTGGCCGTGGAGCCGACCGCCAGTCCGGTGATTACACAGACGCGCGAGCAGCAGGAAATAAAGCCGGGCCCGCACAAAATTCAGGGCTTGGGCGCGGGTTTTATTCCGCAGAATCTGGACATGACGGAAGTGGACCGGGTGGAACAGGTCACGAACGATGAATCCATTGAAATGGCGCGGCGGCTTTCACGGGAAGAAGGCATTCTGTCCGGGATTTCCTGCGGCGCAGCGGTGGCTGCGGCCGTCCGCGTGGCCAAGGAATCAGGTATGGAACGCAAGACGATCGTAGTAATTTTACCGGATAGCGGAGAGCGTTACCTGAGTTCGATCTTGTTCGAAGGCATGTTCGACTAAACGGATTAAAATTTATTTCGCGCGGGCGTAACCCTCCGCCCCGCGCCATCGTTATTTAGATACATCCCCGTAACACCAGCGGACGCTCAACCCCAATGACCCCGAGCGTCCGCACCCCAAACTCAGCTACCTAGTTTATACGTATTAAGTATTTTTGGCTAGGCTATTAGAACAATTTTTCCCATGTGTTCGCCATTTTCCATGCGGGAATGTGCGCGAAAAGCTTCGATGAGCGGAAAAGTTGAGTCGGTCACAGGCCTGATCGGCGCTTTGGCGGTGAGTAGCGGCCAGACATCGCGAAGTAAGCGGCGAGCTACTTCGCCTTTTTGAGCCGCCGTGCGCGCCCGCATGGTTGAGCCCATAATTCGGCCGCGCTTTTTCATCAACTTAGCGATATCAAGCTGCCCCGTTTTCCCACCCTGTGAGGCAACAATGGCTAAGCGCCCTTCTACCGCAAGGGCATCGAGGTTGCGGTCAAGATACGCGCCGCCCACCATGTCCAGGATGACGTTTGCTCCGCCGTCCGTGAACCGTTGGATCTCGGCGGCGAAGTCGGTTTCCTTGTAGTCAATCGCGTGGCGGGCGCCCAGAGCGAGGCACCACCGGCATTTTTCCGGGCTGCCAGCCGTTGCGATTGCGGTGGCTCCCCAAGCCTGAGCCAGCATAATAGCCATGGAGCCGATGCCGCTGCTACCACCGTGAATGAGCACCGTTTCGCCGGATTTAAGCTGGGCTCGCGTAATCAGGTTGTCGTAGACTGTAAAAAGATTTTCGGGCAAAGTGGCGGCTTCCACGGAAGTCCAACCTTCGGGGATGGGCAAAATTTGCTCGGCGGGCGCGGCGCAGTATTCGGCGTAACCTCCGCCTGCGAGGATGGCGCAGACACGATCGCCCCGCTTCCACTTTCCCCCAACACCAGGACCGATGGAATCAATTTCGCCCGCGACATCGAGGCCTGGAATATCGGAGGCGCCAGACGGCGGAGGGTATTTGCCCTGACGCTGCAATGTATCGGCACGGGCCACGCCAGCGGCCTCCACACGAATGACTACTTCCCCGTGGGAGGGCTCGGGCTGCGGGGGGTGAACAGGCTTCAGGACGGCGGGTGGTCCATAGGAAGAAATTTCAATTGCAATCATCTTTTTAATCACGATCGGATTCAATCACGATCAGTGTAGACTCGATTCGAGGCGTGGCCAGCCAGTTTCGCTAAAAACAATTTTTTCCTAAACCGTTACAATCTCTCTTACGTCTAGTTTCTTCCAATGAATTTATTTGTGCGCTTTGGCGCTATTTCCACGATGGCTTTGTGTGCCGGATTTTGTTTTGCGCAGTCGAGCCCGCCAAAAGGCGATCAGGAGCAGTCCAGGCCGGTACAGGCACCCGCGGATTTGCCTACCCAGGTAGAGCGGGAAAAGAAGCCACCAGTCGATCCGCAGGTGATTGAAGACGGAGGCTTGTCAATAGAGCCGATCTATTGGTTCAACCGGCAGCAGCCAGCACTTGCGGGCGGTTTTACCGCATTGGCCCCGGGCAATCTGGATTATGTGGGGAACGCCAAATATTCTTTGGGTGCGGAACTAGGAGTGCCTGCCGGGCGAGCAAACACGCTCCGCTTTTCCTATTTCCGGGTGCAGGGCAATACGAACACAACGGCGACTCAGCAGCAGGTCTTCTTCGGCGAGACCTACAACACAGGCGATTTTCTGTCGGGGGGATACCGGCTGCAAGACGCAAAGATTTCGTGGGATTATCTTTCCTACACGTGGTACCGCCCGAGCACGAAGATCCGTTTCAAAACGTTATACGAGTTGCAATACGTCAATATCGGCACGACGATTGTGGCTCCGTTCAAACCGCAAACTACAGACGCAAGCGGCAACACCGATACCAACATTGCGTCCGGAAGCAAGAACCTGATTTTGCCCAGCATAGGCGGTGAGTTCGAGGCGGAGTTAGGGAAGCATTTTCGTTGGGAAGTGAAAGCGTCAGGGTTCGGCCTTCCGCACCGTTCCGGGATTGGCGACGCGCAAGCACTGATCGCCATTAAAGCGGGACACAATGTGGAGCTTATTGGCGGCGAGCGGTTTTTCTACTTCAAGACTTCGGCGAAGAGCGATGAGTATTTCAGGGGCACGCTGTATGGGGCGTTTGTGGGCGTGCGGTATTACTGGGGACGGCAGCAGTAAGGGTGTAAAGCCGGACGGGCCCACCCGCTATCTTATAAAGAACCATGAAACACCCTACGCATACGCTGCGAATTGGATTCACTCTATTTTCACTAGTTTTTACTTCTGCCTTTACCGGGCCTGCTTTGGCCGCGACCATTGGACCTTCGCATGGCGCGCTGGTCATCGTCGGCGGCGGGAAGGTGGGGCCGGAGATCACTCAGAGGTTTATTAAACTGGCCGGCGGCCTTGACGCTCCGATGGTTTTTATTCCGACGGCGGAAGACGGCACGCCCAAGATCAAGGCTGAAGACACCTTTCTGTACAAGGCTGGCGTCAAACATGTCACCATTCTGCATACGCGTGATCCGAAAGTGGCGGACACGGAAGAATTCGTGAAGCCGTTGCTCACCGCCCGGGCTGTTTGGTTTGAAGGAGGGCGGCAGTGGCGGCTGGTGGATTCTTACCTCAATACGCGTGTACAGAAGGAATTGAACAACATGCTGGCGCGCGGCGGCGTGATTGGCGGCAGCTCAGCCGGCGCAACCATTCAGGGTTCCTACCTGGTACGCGGCGCGAAGTCGGGCAACACCGTTATGATGGCTCCGGGCTATGAGAAAGGTCTTGGATTTTTGCGCGACGCGGCCGTTGACCAACACGTGATCACGCGGCACCGCGAGAATGACCTGGACCAAGTGATTGCCAAGTATCCCAAACTGCTCGGCATCGGCATTGATGAAAGCACCGCCATTGTAGTGCAAGGCAATCAATTTGACGTGATCGGCAAAAGCAAAGTATTTATACACACCGCTAAATACAAACCGGCCGCCGACGGCAAGAAATACTTTCTCCTTTCCAGCGGCGACCACTTTGATTTGAAGAAGCGGCAGAAGATTGGCGCTTAGCCGCGGCGAATCTGTAAGCAGACGGCGAGCGAAACCCCTTTCGACCGGTTACTGTTTGTAGATTACTCCGCCCTTCATCACGAACCTCACCTGGCGAATGGCGGAGATTTCTTTGGTAGGATTGCCATCGACGGCAATCAGATCGGCGAGCATACCCGGCTTCACTTCTCCGATATCGAGGTGCAGCACACGGCCGGCAACGGAGGTGGCGGACTTCAGGGCGTCCACGGGCGGCATGCCGAAATCGACCATGCGCTCGATTTCACGCGCGTTGTCGCCATGCGGGAACGTGCCCACGTCGCTGCCACTCAAAATAGTGACACCCGAATCCAGTGCGGCCTTGAACATTACACGTTTACGCGCCATCGCAGGCGATTCGGGTTGTCCTGGCTGAGTAAGGCTACCGCCGCCGGCGGTTAACGTAGGACAAAACGCAACGTGATGTTCCACCATCAGCTTGAAGATTTCGGGAGTGCCGTCATTGCCATGCTCGATGGTTTCGGCTCCGGCTAGAATGGCGCGCCGCATGCCTTCCACAGTGCTGGTATGCACGGCCACGGGTACGCCTGCATTTTTTGCGGTCTCCACCGCGAGTTTCATTTCTTCAAGCGAAAAAGTAGGAAACGAGCCGGGATGGGGCCCCCAGCGGTAATCGCCGTACAGCTTGATCCAATCGGCGCCGTGGCCGATTTGATCACGCACGGTGCGGATGAGGCTATCGACGCCGTCCGCTTCTTCCGCGCCTTGCGGCACGCGCCATTCGGGAGCGAAGCCTTTCGGCCCATAAGCTCCGGTGGCGACAATGGCGCGAGTCACCACCAACATGCGCGGACCGGGAATAATTCTCTGATTAACCGCTTGCTTTAGTTCAACATCGGCATAACCCGCGCCCTCAGTGCCAAGGTCACGAATGGTGGTAAAGCCAGCCATCAGCGTATCGCGCAGGTGATTGGTTGCGCGCGCCACGCGAAGGCCGAGCCCTTCATGCGCTACCTGATCATTCCACGGCGTTTCGCTGTAGGCGTGCAACAGAACATGCGAGTGCCCTTCCACAAGCCCCGGCATCAACGTGAGGCCTGGTAGATCAATTACTTTAGCGCCCGCCGTGTCAATGCTTGCCGCCGGACCGGCGGATTCAATCCGTTCACCTTTGATTCTTACCGCCCAGCCTTGCCGGAGGGTTTCACCATCAAAAGTGAGCGCGGGCTTCAGGACAAATATCGTAGCCGCTTCCTGGGCACGCGGCGTTTGTGCGAACAGGGCACATTGGAAAACGAGTAAGAGCGAAGATATCGCGCGCAGGCTACTGCTAGGCATTCCGCAATTATAGATATAACCGCGAGTAAGTGCGCTCAGATGGCACTTGTTACCGGTCCAGGATAGCCATCATGTGCTCGTTGTAGCGCGGTCCGGACACCGCTTCCGGTGACAGAGCCTGATCCAGTTGCGCGATTTCATCCGGTGTGAGCTTCATGGACACCGAGGCGATGTTTTCTTCGAGATACGTCCTGCGCTTGGTGCCGGGAATCGGCACAACATCGTCACCCTTTTGCAATAACCAAGCCAATGCGATCTGCCCGGGTTTTGCGTTTTTGTGATCCGCAATCGTCTGGACGAGAGAGGCCGCCCGCACATTGGCGTCGTAATTTTGCCCTTGAAAGCGGGGATCGCCGCGGCGGAAATCACCTTCCGGATATTCTTCCGCGCGTTTTGCCGTTCCGGTCAGGAAGCCGCGGCCTAATGGGCTGAACGGTACCAGGCCGATTCCAAGCTCACGCAAAACAGGAATAATCTGCGGCTCCAAATTGCGCTCCCACAACGAGTACTCGCTTTGCAATGCAGTGACAGGATGGACCGCATGAGCGCGCCGAATGTTTTTTTCGCCGGCCTCCGAAAGACCGAAATAGCGCACCTTACCGGCCCGCACAAGATCCGCCACCGCTCCCGCCACGTCCTCAATGGGGACATTGCGGTCCACCCGATGCTGATAGAAAAGATCAATATGATCCGTTTGAAGACGCCGTAGAGAAGCGTCGGCCACTTCGCGGATGTGCTCGGGCCGGCTGTCTGTACCGCTGTTTTTTCCGTTCTCTATACGGAAACCGAATTTGGTGGCGATCACCGCCTGTTCGCGGCGCCCTTTTAGCGCGCGCCCGACGAGTTCTTCATTAATGAATGGTCCGTAGACCTCGGCAGTGTCTAGAAAATCCAGTCCGAGATCGAGCGCCCGATGGATTGTGGCAATAGATTCGGCGTCATCCGGCACCCCGTATGACTGGCTCATGCCCATGCATCCGAGTCCGAGGGCCGACACTTTGAGGCCTTGGCTTCCTAGCTTTCGTTTCGGTAACATACTCCTCTATGATGCGCATAGGCGCTCCCTGTTTCCGTGATTCTCACAGAAGTAGTGGAGAACGGAAAGGTACTCCCCAAATTTTTCCATAGACTAACTGATTGCTTTAAGGAAGATCGGTCCGAGATCCGGCCCGCGAACGCATGACATACTTCTTGAAGGTGAAGCCCCAGTTGACAAGTTGGTTGGTAGCCACGCTCTTGGCGCTGGCGGCCGTTCAGTTTGTTCCGGCTTCGCGTATCGCAGTTCCCCCCACCTCTTACGGAATCGTCCGTGCTGGTAAAACCCAGCGGGCAGAATGCCCGGTGAAGAGGAGCGAGCCGCGAGTACTCGAATCGCGCGTTTTCCGCAGGGCACAGAGCTCACCGCCTTTCATTGAGGAACATTTCGCTGGATCGATTCCCGATTTCTACCCAACGTTGTTCCAACGGCCGCCTCCGGCTCTTTCTCTCAATCGCGTTTCAAAGACATAACTCTGCCGGTTCAGTGAAAAAGAGGAGAGGCTATGAGCCAGCTTTTGGATTCTGTTTTCGCGCCCTCACGCCATGACGCGGCCGATATCCGCAAGATCAATGCAATACGGCGGGAACTCGCCCAGTTGAACGAAGAAGAACTGAACGCATATGCACGGGAGGCCAAGAGTTTAGTTCAATTATTCGCTGCCACCGCGGCGATTGCATCGCGCTCACTGGGGCAGGAAATGTTCGACGTGCAGCTACGCGGTGCGCTGGCTCTGGTGCGGGGAAGCATTGCCGAGATGCAGACTGGCGAAGGCAAAACCCTGGCGGCGGTTCCAGCTGTGGCTTCGTACGCGCGCGAGAGGAAGGGCGTTCATGTGATTACCGCAAACGACTACCTGGCGCGCCGTGACGCGGATTGGATGGGAGAGATCTACGACCGGCTAGGTCTCTCCGTCAGCTACGTGCAGCAGGGAATGACGCCCGCGCAGCGGCGTCCGCGTATGGCTGCGATATCACTTACGCCACCGCCAACGAGATCGGCTTTGATTTTCTGCGCGATCAATTGGCGCTCCGCTTGGACGAACAAGTGCATCGTCCGTTCGCCGCGGCGGTGATCGACGAAATCGATTCCATTCTGATCGATGAGGCCCGCATTCCGCTCGTGATAGCCGGTGGGGGCAATGACGAGAGCGCGCTGGCATTTCTAGCGGACCAGTTAGTTAGCGCTCTGCGTGGCACAGTGCACTACCGAGTCGACACGAGCGGGCGAAATGTTGGACTCACCGACGAAGGAATACGGATAGTGGAAAATGCGACTGACTGGCGCAACCTATACGAAGAGCAAAATCTGCAGCTGCTCAGCGCGATTCAGGATGCTTTACACGCCCATGCTCTTCTGCAGCGCGACGTGGACTACGTCGTCAAAGAGGGCATCATCTTTATGGTGGATGAGTTCAAGGGCAGAACCGCTCAGGATCGCCGCTGGCCCGCCGGCCTGCACACTGCGATTGAAACGAAAGAAGGCGTGGCCGCACGGCCCCAGGGCATCATTCTGGGATCGATCACGCTGCAGCATCTGGCCGGGCTCTATCCCCGGATTTGCGGTATGACCGGAACCGCCGCCAGCTCAGAGATTGAGTTTAAGACCATGTATCTGCTTCCCGTTGAGTCGGTTCCAACGAACCGGCCCATGATTCGCGTCGATCACTCCGATGCCGTGTTCGCGTCAAAGGCGGAAAAGGAACAGGCTGTTCTGGAAGAGATTCGAAGGGCGCACGCCACGGGGCAACCTGTTCTGGTGGGAACGGCGAGCGTAGCGGAATCGGAAAAGTTGAGCAGCTCCCTCGCGGATATCCCGCACCACGTGCTGAATGCAAAAAACGATGAGCGGGAAGCGGCGATAGTCGCACAAGCGGGCCAATTGGGAGCGGTGACAATCTCAACCAATATGGCTGGACGGGGAACGGATATCGAATTGGGCTACGGAGCCGCCGCCCTGGGCGGATTGTACGTGCTTGGCACAAACAAGCATGAGAGCCGCCGCATTGACGATCAGCTTAGAGGCCGCGCTGGACGGCAAGGCGACCCAGGCTGCTCGCGCTTCTTTGTGTCGCTGGAAGACGATCTGATGACGAAATATGGGGACCTTAACCCGAGATATAGCAAAGATCCAGATAACTTGCAGAGATTGGTGGAGGGGCAGAATCTGGATCTGCGGATTTTTCTGCAGAAGTACGAACTACCCATCGAAGGACAGCGGCATCGCATCCAAACCTATCGCCAAGCGGTCTTAGCAGGCACTCAGCCTTGCGCTTCCGCGCTTGAGCGGATCATCACTTTGCGGACCATTGACGAACTTTGGGCGGACTACCTGGGGAGGGTGGCGGATTTCCGCTCGGGCGTCCAGTGGCTTTCGTTGGGTTCCCGAAACCCCCATCATGAATATTTGAGGCAAGTGCACCAATGGTTCCCGGAATTGGAAGCCGCAATACCAAGGGAGATCAAAGGACGGCTTGCGGAAGCTGAGTCCGGAGGCGAACAAGATTATATGGAGCGAGGCGCCGTGTGGACCTATGTCACTACCGACCAGCCGTTTGGGACATGGACGCAGAGGATGCTGCACGGTTTTCACCGGAAGTTCAAGGATAAGGATTTGTGGGGATGACGTGCAATGCGCCTAGATAGCTTGTTAAAATACGCCAAAAGGAATTTCTCATGCCCTTTGTGGAGACAAACGGCCTTAAAGTCATTGAGCGGTTACCAGGTTGGCATGGACGCTATTTTCATTCGGCCACCATGACATTCGCCCACTACGACTTCACGCGTGGTTCATCCATTCACGAACACTTTCATGCTGAGGAAGAGGTCTACGAGGTGATCGAGGGCGAGCTTGAGGTGACCATTGACGGCGTGACACAAATCGCCCGAGTAGGCTTGGTAGCGATCGTGCCGAGCAATGTCCGTCACTCGGTAAAGGCCCTGACCGACGGGCGAGTCATCGTTGTCGACCATCCAGCCAGACCGGATTTCGCCTAGGCTGCCTGGGAGCGTGAGGGGCGTCAGTCAGTCAATACATGCAGGGCGACAATCGCCAGCACGCCTCCGGCGGCCAAGGTCGCTGTAGCGACCAATAGGGTCGCCAGATGCGTGCGGAGCGTTGCGAGAGTATGGCGCGCGGCCTGACGCAATTCGGTCTCATGGCTCCATCCGCGCAAAAGCGTGCCGCAGCCAGTAACCAGCACCGCCGAGGGCATAGCTATGAGTAGCCCCCAAAGACTTATGCGCGGCCGTGCGGCGTACCACGCAACGATCTGATGGGCAGTGTGTGCCGGCTCATATTGCGGCGGCTGTATGTTGCGCACGAAGAGCGCGGTCATGAAGAGGACGGCTGGGAAGATGAGCAGCAGTTCCGTGGTTGCGACAGTGTATTTATTTACTTTCATAAGTACTTTATATAGCAAAGTAAGCGCAAACGCAAGAGCAGCGACTAAGGAAAAACGTAACCACTGTGTACGCTACCGCTCACTTATGGTCACGACTCTGTCAGCGGTCGCATAAAAAAAACGGCTATCGACCAAAAGAAATCTTGACGTTTAATTTACAACTAATTACAATCGGGTATCACTTAAGGTCGGTCCGGGTTCGCTTCGAGGGATGTATGACAAAGGGGGTTATCCGCAATGGATAAGTGTGTCTCGTGTTCTTCCAACTTTTCCAGATTCGCAATCTGGTCAGTTTGCGTTCTTTCTTTTGCTTTCGTTTCGACTTTGCCCGTTTGGTGTCAGGAAACGACGGCTTCCGTGAACGGTACGGTTACGGACCCATCGGGCGCGCCGGTCGCCAGCGCCAACGTCACCGCTAAGGATCTTGACCGTGGTTCGCTATTTCCTACCTCTACCAATGGTGACGGCGTATACAATTTTCCGCGTCTTCCTGTCGGTCGCTATGAAGTGAGGGTGGAAGCTCCCGGGTTTCAAGCCGCCGTCCGTACCGGCATCCTGCTTCAACTAAACGATAGTGCAAGATTTGATGTCGCGCTCACAGTCGGGGCGGTCACCTCAACCATCGAAGTGACGACTGAATCGCCCATTTTGCAGACAGAAGCTACTCAACTCGGAACTGTCATTGACGCGCGCACTAACACTTCCCTGCCCCTTTCGACTCGCAACTATGTTCAGCTCACCTTGCTGACAGCCGGTGCGGTTACAACCAACCCAGCTGGCTTTGGCGGTTCAAAGACTTCGTTCCAAAGTGAACGGCCTTACGTGAATGGAAATCGCGAGCAGACGAATAACTTCATGCTAGACGGCCTCGACAACAATCAGGTGTCAGACAACCTTGTCGCCTATGCGCCGAGCGTGGACGCTATCGAAGAATTCAACATGATCACCCAGAACGCTTCCGCTGAATTTGGAAACTTCATGGGAGGGATTGTCAACGTTTCGATCAAGGCGGGGACGAATGAGATTCACGGCACCGCTTTCGAGTTCCTCCGCAACGACCAGTTGAACGCCAATTCCTGGGAGAATAATTGGAAGGGAAGCTCGCGCAGTTTGCTCCGCTGGAACCAATTTGGCGGTTCGGCTGGGGGCGCGATCAAGAAAGACCGAATTTTCTTGTTCGGTGATTATCAAGGCTCGCGCTATGACACGCCCGCCGCTACCACGAGCACCAGCGTCATTACCGCGGCAGAGCGCACCGGTAACTTCTCCGCCGTTAAGCAGCAGATTTATAACCCGCTGTCAGTAGATGCCAATGGGAACCGAGCCCCGTTCGCGGGTAACCAGATTCCGCTGGGCATGATCAATCCAACGACGGCGAAGATTTTGAGCTCCAGCCTTTACCCCGCAGCCGCAAATTCAGGACTCACCAATAATTTGACGTATCAGGCGCATAGCTATACCAACGGCGACCAAGGCGATATTCGTGGCGACTGGAACATTACTGACCGCGATCACTTTTCGGCGCGTTACTCCCAGGCCAACATTACCAATCCCAGTACGAACAGCCTACCGTTAATTTATGGCGGTTTCGGCGTCTTCCGGATCTACAACGGAGCGCTTGATTACACCAAGACGATCGGACCTTCGCTGGTCAATGAACTTCGCGCAGGCGTGAACTACAACTTCAATAACACCGGCTCAAATCCCGGTACGGCCACTCCGGCTTCGCTCGGCATCCCGGGAGTGCCAATTAACATTGTTCCCGCCTTGGTTTTCACCGGCGGCAATGCGAGCACCATTGGCAGCGCCGATAACGTCTCGCTATTTGCCGACACGGTAATTCAGATCAGTGACACGGCGATCTGGACCAAAGGGCAGCACACTTTCAAGTTCGGATTTCAGGTATTCCGCGAACGCCTAGATACGTTCTACGCGGGAAACAATGGCGCCGCGGGCACGATCACCTTTAACGGCCAATTTACCGCGGGTCCCACGATTACACAAAAGGCCACCAGCACCGCTGGTCTGGCCGAAGCGGACTTCTTCCTGGGTCTGCCCAGTGCGGTTGGTGTGGGTACCAACGGCGGCACCTGGGGACAGCGCGGCAATATTTTAGCGGCATTCGCTCAGGACACGTGGAGGGTCAACAAGAACTTGACCTTCAATTACGGCTTGCGGTGGGAACTCCACACGCCTTGGGTTGAGGTGAAAAACCGCGAAGCTAACTTTACTCCCTTCGGCGGACAACAGATTCTGGCCGGAAGCAATTCCAGCTATTACAACAACAACCGCGCCCTGTATAACCAATACAACGGCATTTACAACTTCCAGCCGCGCGTCGGCCTCGCCTATACACCCCGGCCGAATACGGTCGTTCGCGCCTCCTACACGCTTTCTTCCTTCCTGGAAGGTACCGGAACGAATTTGCGCTTAACGATCAATCCTCCTTTCGCAGTTGAAAAGAACGCCGATTACTCGGCGCTTACGTACCCTGGTTCCACGTTGGACCAAGGTTACACTCCGATTCAGTCAAAGAGCGATCCGTTTGCGGCCGCCACCCTTCGGCTTTGGGATCCGAATTTCCGCCCCGCTGTTTCTCAGCAATGGAACTTTTCCCTCCAGCAGCAATTTGGCGGTTCGACTACTTTGCAAGCTGCCTATGTGGGCCAGAAGAACGATCACTTAGTAGTTGCACAACCTTATCTACAAAAACAGTTACTGCCCAATGGCACGGTGGCGCTCTCGCCTTACTTGGCAGGCAACCCAGCTCTCCAATCGGATCTTTACAACACCAAGGGCCAAATTTCTGGCACCGAGGCCAACGGTAACCAGGAATACGACGCTTTGCAAGTTACTTTGCAGCAGCGGCTGGCGCATGGGCTCTCCGGCCAGTTTGCCTATACTTGGTCGAAGTGCATGACTGATTCGACCGGCTTCTATGGTGGAGGCACTTTGGCATCGTCGGCGTCTCCATATATACAAAATTTGTACAACCGGGCATCGGAGTGGGGTGCTTGTTTCAACGATTTGACGCACGTCGTCTCGGCTCACCTTTCTTATGATCTTCCGTTCGGACGCGGGCGTACTTTCGGGAATAATATGAATAAGGTTGCCGATGTCTTGGTTGGCGGCTGGCAATTGAACAGTATCGTGAGCGTGCATGGCGGGTTCCCGTTGACGGAATCCGGCACAGACGCATCGGGCACCAATGCCCGGTCCGCACGAGCCAATTGCGTTTCGGCTCCCGCGATTTTGGGTAACGCGATCAATGCCACTCTTTCCAACACGAATAACGCTTCTGCGGGCGGTTACCGGTATTACATAAACAATGGGAATTTCACTCAGCCGGCTAATGGAACGTTCGGCAATTGCGGAGTCTCGACCTTCCGCGGGCCGGGGTTCGCTGAAACAGACTTAAGTGTTAGCAAAAAGTTCCACTTGACGGAACGCCAGAACCTGGAGTTCCGCAGCGAGTGGATCAACGCATTCAATAATGTTCTTTTGCAGGCTCCCAACCATAGCGTGTCGTCAGCTTCCAATGGCTTGATTACGTCCTCAACTCTCAACCGTAATATCCAGTTCGGCCTGAAGTACAACTTCTAGGCGGGCATTCACTCGTTAGCAGGCGCTTGACAACTCAAACGTCAAGCGTCTGCCAGTATGAGTGCTTTATATTCCCGTCACCTCGCCCCTTTGCCAGCACCACAACCGTCTAGCCAACCCGTTACCATGAAACAATGCCAGTGGATGTTCTCCTGTTCGGCGCCCACCCGGACGATGTCGAATGGGGCGCTGGCGGCATAGCCCTGATCCTCCAGCAAACGGGTGTTTCCTTCGCGCTGATTGATCTGACGAAGGGCGAAATGGGCAGCCGCGGCACTCCAGTCGAGCGCGCTCAGGAGGCCGAACGGGCCGCGCAATTCCTCGGAGGCGTTACACGTGAAAATCTGGGCCTGCCGGATTGCGGATTGATGGACGCTCCCGAACACCGCAAGCTCATCGCCGATGTGATCCGCCGCTACCGCCCCGCTTTGGTCCTAGCGCCCTTTTGGAGAGATCGCCACCCCGACCACGCGGCAGCCGGACAGATCGTCCGAAACTCGCGCCTCTTTTGCGCCCTGAAGAGATCCACCTCGCCCGATCCTCCTCACAAGCCAAAAGCTTTTCTCTATTTCCCGCTCCATCATTCGTACGCGCGACCTTCGTTCGTCGTGGACGTCTCCACCGTCTATGAGCGCAAGCTCGAACTGCTTCGCCTGCACGAATCGCAATTCGCCAAGACCGCCGAGCAGTTCGGCGTTGTTTCCCATGGCCTCGGCGACTATCTTTTTGCTCTGGAATCCCGCGACCGTCACTTCGGCTCGCTCATCGGCGCACGCCATGGCGAAGCACTTGTCTCGGACGGCCCGCTGCGCTTGTCCAACCTGACAGATATCCTGACGCTTTGATTATTCCGCCATAATGGTTATCGATATCGGTTACAATACTGCACATGAGCAGACCAACCGATTTAGTCCAAGGGACCTTAGATCTCCTGATTTTGAAAATCCTGGCACTGCAGGCGATGCATGGATGGGCGATCGGCGAGCGGATGAAACAGATGTCCAAAGATGTGTTGCATGTGGGTCCTGGTTCGCTCTATCCGGCGTTGCACAAACTGGAACAGTCCGGCTGGATTACGGCCGAATGGTCCGTCAGCGAAGCCAAGCGCCGGGTGAAGTTTTATTCGATCACCAAGGAAGGGCGGAAACGGCTTCAGCAGGAAGCGGCGGACTGGAAGCGGCTATCCGGCGCCATATCCACAATCATTTTTGAAAGTTAGTGGAGACCTCCCATTAGAGTTTTACGAAGCTTGCGATTATGGGTTCGGTCGTTTTTCCGGCATTGGCATGGCTGTGCCTACCGCGCATGCAATCCTGCTCGATCCGCTTCGATCTCTGCGGCATGAGTAAGTCACTGCGCGGGACGAATGCGGATGGCCTGTCCGCCACCGGGAACCAGCGTGGCATGGAGCCGTTCTGAACGATTCACTTTCCTTTGTTCGATGACCGTGTGCGTGGGAGAGCTGTCGGCATCCAGCGCATCCGACATGGTTTCCGCCGTATATTCACCCGAGCCCAAAAATTCCATTGGTATATCCAATTGCGCGGCATGTGAACCCGCGATGCTGCCGATGTACCATTCTTTCCCGTGACGGCGGGCAATCGTAATGTAGCCGCCCACTTTTGCATTCAGCACTCTGGTCTCATCCCACGTAGTGGGGACGGCGGCCAGAAAAGGGAATTCTTTTTGACCCGCGTAGGCTTCCGGATAGTCCGATACCATTTCGAAGGGGCTTTGGAAAACAATAAACAGAGCGACTTGATGGGCGCGCGTACCCATCACCATCGGATGAACATTCCGGGGCTGGAAAGCTTCCCGGTTCACATTGGTGAATCCGCCTGGCGTGTAATCCATGGGGCCAGCCAGCATACGCGTGAAAGCCAGCATGAGATTGTGGTCGGGCGTGACACGAGCGCTCCATTTGTTATATTCCAGCCCGAGCACTCCTTCGCGAGTGATCACATTGGGATAGGTGCGGCGGATGCCGTCTGGTTTGAACGCTCCGTGGAAATCAATCATTAAGTGATGCTCCGCCGCTTTCTTGGCCACGCGACGGTAGAAATCCACCATCCACTGGTCGTCGCGGTTCATAAAATCAATCTTGACGCCGGCGATACCCCATTTTTCGTATAACGGAAAGGCTTCGTCCATTTGGCGGTCAATGTCAGTCCAGTGTGACCAGAGCCAGATTTTGACGTTTTTCGATTTGGCATATTGAAGCAATTCGGGCATATCTATGTTGGGCTGCGCCTGTGTAATGTCGGCGCCTGAATCGTTCGGGCCCGTTCCCCGTGCAGCCCAGCCACCGTCGAGCATGAAATACTCGAAGCCGGATTTAGAGGCGAAATCAATGTAGTGCTTCGCCGTGGCGGTGTTCTTTCCCACTTTAAAATCAACTCCTTCGTCATATGGGCCCGACCACCAGTCCCACGCGGCCTTTCCTGGCCTAATCCACGAAGTGTCCGAAATGGCCGAGGGAGGGTTCAAGTTCTCCACAATGTTCGACTCAATTAAACGCCCCGGCGCATCGCCGATCATGACCACGCGCCACGGAGATTGGATGGGAGTTTGTCCGGAGACAGCAAGCTCTGGTTCATCAATGCGAGGAGAGAGGCGCGCTTCCAGAATGCGCGAATTTTCAACTGGGGAATGCATGAGGTACATGCCGGCATAGTTCTCAATGTGGGCTTCTGTAATGGCAAGCCACGCCTTCCCCGGCAATTCCATCAACAAAGGCAAGCCCACTAGCGACTCAGGATGAAGGCCGGTCACCGCCAATGTGCGGTAGTTGTCCTCCCAAGAACTACGGAAGTTCCGCAATATCAGCGGGAACATGGTGGCATCCTCAGGGAATACGAACTGTGTCTTCTCATTCACGATCCGCACGGTTTTGGTACGTGGTTCATCGGGAATTACATAGCGGAAAGCGACACCGTCGTTGTACGCCCTGGCCTCAATTGTTAACTTACGGGCGGAACGCTGATTTTCAAGCAAGTCCACGGCAACGGTGTTACAGTCGTTGTGCACTGGATTAGATTTTCCCGCGGGAACGCTGTAAGTTTCGTTGATTTTAGAAGGTTTCGAATCCACAATTCGAAGTCCGGCTCCCAGCGCCGGTTGGTCTTGCAGATCCAAGCCAAGGTTGGACTTCTCCAGCAGCGGCTTACCTTTATACGCGACCTCATAAACTAGTTGCCCACCGCTCCCCTGGCCGGCCGCGGGCACGATCGAAAACTTTATCTGAATAAGATTGTCTGGAGATGTTAGTAGAATAGAGTCCGTTTGAGAGCTTGCCAGCCGGCAAATGAAAAGACATCCGATTGTGACGAAAAGAAGGCGGTTCGATTTTTGAAGCTGCACGCGTGCTCCGTTGATGCTCTACTTCTATCACGAAGTGAATTGTTCTCCTACCAAATCACCTTCAACCCTCTGTACTTACGAAATTGCCGATCGCGCGAAATTACGGGGAGATCGTCGCTGAGCGCAGTTGAGATGATCAGGCGATCGAAAGGATCTTTGTGATGCATAGGCAGATTAAAGAGTCGATCGGCGTGGTGTTGACGAAGGGGATAGGAACTGATAGAAGCATTGGCGCAGATGAGCGCCAATTCATCCTTCCTTAGATCAAGTTTACCAATCCGGCTCTTAATCGCCACTTCCGCATCTGAGATCACGCTGAGCAATAAATCTACGTCCGGATCTTTGAGAAGGCGCTGCACTCTCAGGGGCATTGCTTCAAGTCCACCAATGGCGCCGATGTCAATGACGACGTGAGTATCCAGCAAAAACCTTCTCGCCATTAGACGTCGCCGGCAAGCCAAGCATCCAAGTCCTCTTGCGGTTGCGCCCAATCGGGATCGATTACGATTTTCTTTTTACCGAGAACGCCAAAGACGCGCGTGGGAGATGAATCTTCAGCTTTGCGAACAATCTCGACTACCGGAATGCCGCGCTTCGTGATCGTCACACGGCCACCTGCCTCAGCCTGCTTGATAAGCTCAGGCAGCCTATTTTTAGCCTCAGCCACAGTGTAAGTCATGCGTTTAGTATAGCCATTAAGATAGCTATCTGCAACTCACCAATTCTCGAAAGGCTGCTTGCCGGCCACCGCGATTTCTTGCGGAACTAATTCAGCTTCTTTACCCATATGTTGCGTACTGAGACGCGCGTTGTTGCTTCGATCTCAATACCGAAGAGACCGGATTGGTTGTTGGACGAAGCGGGATCGTCATCGACCATGACGGCCATTAACTGACCGTTCAATATGTGCATCAACGTTCCGCCGCGAGCGATCACGGTGTATTGATTCCAATCGTTCATTTTGACTAACCCGCCAAGGACCTGACGGTCGCCAATGTTGCCCATAAGTTGCTTTTTACTGAGTCCGGCGCCCTCCACTACTTGACCGCGCCATGCGAGGATGCGCATGGGAGTGTTTTCGGAATAAAACTGCCCGGACCAGTCTCGTGAGCTAGGCCAAAAATCGGCCTGTGGACCGGTCATCATCCAATTGAGATTCACGGGGCCGACATTGGCGGTTACGTTGTCCGCAATATTGGCAAGCCAGGGCACACCGGTTTTGCTGCGATATTGGAAGCCGCTGCCGCCGTCGCCTTCCACCTTGATCTCAAACTTGAGAGTGAAATCTTTGGCTTCCATGCCGCGATAGACCAAATAGCTATTTCCGCTCGGATTTTGTTTGGTGGATTCGCCAACAATTGCGCCGTCTTCCACCCGCCAGAATTTGGGATTGCCATCCCAGTCTTTGAGACTGGCTCCGTCGAATAGCGAAGTATAGCCGTCGTGATCGGCGAAGTTCAATGGATTCGGCTGGGTGAACGCTACTCCGGCGAATGATCCGCCCATCTGCACGAATGCCTTTTTCTGATCGGATGCCAACCGGTTGTGGGAGCTTTGGATTTTCGTAAACGCGGCGGCCTGGGCATTCGTCAAGGCGAGTTCGGCTTGCTTCAGCACCTCTGCCTTTGTGCGGATTGCCGAGTCGTCGCGCGGCTCGGCCAATGCGGCTTTGCTCATCGCCGCTCGCGCCTCATTCAGGGCGTGGGTGAGCGGCATGATCTGATTCGTCAGTTGCGTTAAGACCTCAATTTGCGCGTCCGTAATGTTCGGAATGGTCCCGTGCTGGTCATTTCGAGGCGCGCCACGCTGCGCGATCAAAGCAGCCACTTGCCCCGGCGTGAGTTTAACGGATGAGGACTGAAGCGTGGCAAGAGCTTGGGCGCGCGCATTCGCCAGAGCCAATTCAGCGGCAGCCACAGCATCGGCCTTCGCGTGAATCGCGCTTTCGTCGCGCGGCTCAGCGAATGCAGCCTCGACCATGGATGCGCGTGCAGCCGCGAGAGATTCGACTTGCGGCGCGAGGTCCGCGTTCATTTGGGCAACCGCCGCCCGCTGCTGGTCGTTCGTGCCGGGAATTCCTTGGCCTGGGCTGTATGTGAACAGACTCAGGTTGATGACTGCGAGTTGAAGAATACGTTTGATCATGGGAGTATCCGCTTTCACGGAAACACATTCATATCACGAGAGGGTTGAAACGCACTTGACAGGTTCCCTGGTCCAGGCTATATATAGTCTGGAATAGGTTACTATGCCCGACGACTCACCGCAATTGCTGCCCGGCACGCTCTACCTGCTAATCCTACGAATTCTGGCCGCCGGTCCGCTGCATGGGTACGCGATTGCCCGCCGCATTAAACAATGCTCGGCCGATGTACTGGATGTGGAAGAGGGTTCTTTGTATCCGGCTCTGAACCGTATGCTGCTCAAAGGCTGGCTGCGCGCGGAGTGGGGGACTTCGGAGACGAACCGGAAGGCGCGCTTCTACCGGCTGACGAACCAAGGCCAGAAACAGCTTGCCGCCGAGACCGGTGAATTCAACAAACTGGTGACCGCCATCCAACTTGTGATGAAGACTGCGTGAGGTGTCACTGTATGCAATTTTTGAGAGAACTTTGGCTTCGGGTATGTTGGTTGGCTGGCCGCTCGCGTTTTCACTCCGAACTCGCCGATGAAATGCAGTTTCATGTGGAGAGCCGGGCAGAAGAACTCGAACAGGGTGGCGTACCGCGGGCCGAAGCAATCACACGCGCGGGGCGCGAATTCGGCTCCCGGCTTAAAGCAGCGGAAGATACATCGGGCGCATGGCAGGTGTGGTGGTTGGAGGATATATTCTCCGATCTGCGCTATGCGGGCCGCGCCTTCCGCCGCAATCCTGGCTTCGCGCTGACTGCTATCTTTTGCCTCGCTTTAGGAATCGGTGCGAACACAACGATCTTCAGTATCACCACCAGCTTCCTCTTCAGCCAACCATCGTGCCGGGATAGCGCTTCCATGATTGCAATTTGGGAGGGCGGAAACAGCGGATCGTCCATCACCGATTACCGGTTTCTTCGCGACGCACACGTTTTTGACGGCATGGCGGGTGTCAACGTCGAGCGCGAGGTGAATTGGCGAGACGGCGAGAGAACCAGCCGGTTTTACGCAGGAATGGTTACGGACGATTATTTCAGCACGTTGGAATGCCCTTTTCTTCTGGGCCGCGGCATCGCGCCTGGCCAAACAACTACGGCAGTGCTCTCGGACCGGGTCTGGCGCGGCACGTTCGGCGGAGACCCGGCAATTCTGGGCCGCAAACTGATTTTAGACGGTCGAATGTATTCCATCGCTGGCGTGCTTCCGGCGAACCATCGCTCCATTGCCGGGTTCAGCCTGTCACCCGATCTTTATATTCCGGCCGTGCATGCCGATGACTCCGTACAGTTTTACGCGCGCATGCCCAAAGGGATGACCATTCCGATTGCGCGCAGCCGCCTGCAAAGCGTCTTCGAGCAGCTCGATCGCATTTACCCGAAAGAAGGATGGAAGCGGACCAGCCAAGTACGAGTCACGGGCGTGACGGGTTTTGATGTCTTAAATCAAGAACTGCCCGGCCAGATTACGGCGTTTTTCGCGATGCTCATGATTGTTTCCGGCCTCGTGCTACTGATTGCGTGCACGAACGTCGCCAGCTTATTGTTGGCGCGCGCCGCCAGTCGTTCTCAGGAACTAGCTGTTCGTCTCTCGCTTGGAGCAAGCCGCAGGCGTATCGTCCGTCATCTGCTGGTCGAAAGCTTGTTGCTCTCAATTTTAGGATTGGGCGCCGGGCTGGCGATTGACATAGGTTGCGCCACGGCGATAAATCATCTCACGTTGCCAGTGCCTATTCCGATCCACCTTGTCGTTTCGCCCGACTGGCGTTTGTTGTGGTACTCACTGTGCATCGTGCTTGTCAGTGCGCTGCTTTCCGGCTTGCTGCCCGCGCTCAAAGCGGTCAGAAAGGACGTGAATGTCGCGTTGAAGCAGGAAGAGCAGCAAATCGCCCGCAGTTGGAATCTTCGCGGTGTTTTGGTTGCCGGCCAACTCGCCGTGTCGATCGTGTTGCTCGCGGCCGGGCTCCTGTTCGTGCACAACCTGCTTCGAGCGGCTTCCATGAACCCTGGTTTCAATGTCGACCACACGATTTGGGCTTATATGCGGTTGGCGCCCGACAAATATAACGACCCGGATCAAACCAAACAGATGTCAGTAGTGCGCCTGGCGCTAGAGCGATTGCGCGCTCTCCCTGGCGTGGAGTCGGCCGCAATCACCCGGGACGTCCCGTTAAATGGCAATTGCGTGACCGGAACGCGTCTTCGAATGGACATCTCCCGCGCAGCGATTCCAGTACAATACGAATGCAACAAAGTTGGCCCGGATTATTTTCGCACTATTGGAATTCCGATGCAGCGGGGCCGTGAATTTAGCCCGGCAGACCGGAAGGACTCGCAACCAGTAGCCATCGTAAACGAGAGTTTTGCCCGGAACATTTTCGGCAATGTCGATCCGGTGGGCCGCACGATTACGACTGATTTTAAGAATGACAAGGGTAAGCTTATCGTAGGGGTGGCGAAGGATAGCAAATACTTCACCCTTAGCGAGAAGCAACGTCTCGCCGTGTATGACCCTTATTTTGCTTCTGGCGAGCCCATCAATTTGCACTTTCTCATTCGCACGGCCGGTGTGCCAGCAGGATACGTCAAGCCCATCACCGATATGCTGGGCCATCTCGATTCCACGGCTGCAATCGAAACGAAACCGATGAGCCGGGCACTGGGGCTGGCATTGCTGCCAAGTCGGGCAGGGGCGCTAATGCTGGGAGCCATGGGAATACTTGGACTCGTGCTTGCGGCGATCGGGTTATATGGCGTGTTGTTGTATTCGGTGTCGCGCCGCACCCGCGAGATCGGTCTCCGCGTGGCGCTAGGCGCAACACCATCCGACGTGCTACGGCTGATCGGCCGGCATAGTCTGGTGCTTGTGGGGAGCGGTGCGATTGCCGGTTTGGCTCTCGCCTTTTTTGCGGTGCAGCCGCTTGGCTTGTTCCTTGTTCCGGGCCTGAGCGCTCTGGATTCGACGACGTTCTTCGCGGTGATTGGCGTGCTGGGCGCGGTTGCGCTGCCAGCCACGTTGACGCCCGCAATTCGCGCGTTGCGTGTCGATCCGATGGTAGCTTTGCGATATGAGTGAGCCGGAAAATTGTGACCCCGCCTTCTTGGAGCGCTTGCGCCATGCGGCTGAACTGCTCGAATTCATCGATGCCGAGAGAGGCTTGTTGGAGCAGGCGCCGGTTGAAGACCGGGAGCGCCTGCACAGGGCCGTGGCGCAGATGTACAACCCCGATCCGGTCGCCCGGCGGCGGAGGCAGAAAGCCGCTGAGCGCGCGCGGAGCGAGGCACTGACTCAACGCGCGGATGCGGTGCTGCAGGAGACGGGGATTCGCACGCTGCGCCGGAAACCGGTATTCACCACGCCGAATGTCTTCGCGCCCGAAGGATTTGAACCGCATGACGTAGATCTTGACGACGGTGCGCAAGACGAACAGGAAGAAACAATCGAGTTACAGCATTGTTACGTCTGCAAAAAGAAGTATTCCGTCGTCCACCATTTTTACGACCAAATGTGTCCTCCGTGCGCCGAATTCAATTTCGCCAAGCGCACCGAACTGGCTGACCTGACGGGCCGCGTGGCACTGCTGACCGGCGGCCGCGTGAAGATCGGTTATCAAGCTGGATTGAAGCTGCTGCGCGCGGGCGCACAACTGATTGTGACTACGCGCTTCCCGCGCGATTCAGCGAAGCGCTATGCTCAGGAGCCGGATTTCAGCCGTTGGGGACATCGGTTGGAGATCTTCGGACTCGATATGCGCCATACGCCGAGCGTGGAGGCGTTTTGCCGGGAATTGCTGGCCACCCGTTCGCGCCTCGATTTCATCATCAACAATGCCTGCCAGACGGTGCGCCGGCCGCCGGAATTTTATACCCACATGATGGAGGGCGAAAGAGCGGCCCTGCGTGACGCCCTTGTCTCCGGCCGGAGCATTCCGGAAGTTGCCGGGTTGACCTGCGCGCCCGAACTATCGCAAGTGCCCTTGCTGCCGGAGGAATTCTTTGGGCAAAAACATCTCTTCCCCAATGGCCAACTCGATCAGGATTTGCAGCAAGTGGACTTGCGTGGGCGAAACTCGTGGCGGCTACTGATGGCGGAGGTCTCTTCAGTGGAATTGCTGGAGGTGCATCTGATCAATGCCGTGGCGCCGTTCATCCTGAACGCGCGTCTGAAGCCGCTGATGATGCGCACGCCGGAGCGCGATAAACACATTGTCAATGTGTCCGCCGTTGAAGGCCAGTTCTACCGGAACTGGAAGACTACTCGCCATCCGCACACAAATATGGCCAAGGCCGCGCTCAATATGATGACGCGGACGGCGGCGACAGACTATCGCGGCGACGGCATTCACATGAACAGCGTCGATACCGGATGGGTGACTGATGAGGATCCCGTGGCTATTGCGGTGCGCAAGACTATCGAACAGCGTTTTCACCCGCCGCTGGATATTGTGGACGGCGCGGCGCGTATCCTGGACCCAATCATCAGCGGCATCAACACGGGCGAGCATGTGTGGGGACAATTCTTGAAGGACTACCGGCCGACGGATTGGTAGAGCTGTTTATTTCCAGCGCAGCGCCACCATCGGATGGATTTTTGCGGCCGCGCGCGCCGACAAATAACTAGCCAGCAAAGCCATAGCAGCAAGTAACAACGATACGAGGCCGCGCCGGCCACGGAATACCCACCGAAGCGCCAGAGGCGATTGTGGATGCGTTGCGCGATGTGTTGCATCAGCTAGCTCAATAGCTGCCGCAAGATGCCTTCGGGTGGCAAACAACCTACTACTCTCTTTTAGCTGGTGAAACAGAAGCAGCGCGTGACTTCGGCTGTTGTCTTCGCCTTTACGACCGAAAAGAAACATAAGGTCGGCCTTGCGCCACAGGGTAAAGAGCGAGCCGGGGAACAATGGAGAGTACAGTTCTTTCCGCTCAGTACAACTATTGGCTGGTGGCGCTATCGCTGGTGATTGCGGTCAGCGCCGCGTATGCCGCGCTTGATCTCACCGCGCGGATGACTTACTCGGAAGGCCGCGCCCGGATCTACTGGCTGACTGGAGGCGCGACGTCCATGGGCTTCGGGATCTGGTCCATGCATTACGTCGGCATGCTGGCCCTTTCGCTACCGGTGCCGGTGTTCTATGACATTCCGACCGTTGTGTTCTCCGCGGGCTTAGGCATTTTCGCTTCAGCGGTTGCGCTTTTTGTGGTCAGCCGCGCGCAAATGAAACTGTGGCAGTTGCTGGCCGGCGGCGTCGTGATGGGCGGAGGAATTGCGGGCATGCACTACTCCGGCATGGCGGCCATGCGCGTGACCGCCCAATGTTCCTACAATCCCCGCATTGTCGCGCTATCGCTCCTGGTAGCCATCTTCGTTTCTCTAGCGGCTCTCTGGATCGCCTTCCGGCTGCGTAACCAAACAGCACAGCCGGTATGGATTCGGCTTGGCGCCGCAACGGTCATGGGATTTGCGATCGCGCTGATGCACTACATCGGCATGTCCGCCATGTCGTTTCACCGTTCAGCCGGACCGGTGGGCCTGGGCAATTCGGTCGCTGTCTCCATTATCGAAGTGATCGGACTGATCCTGGTCACATTCCTCATTCTGGCCACGGCCGTTACCGGCGCGTTTCTAGACCAGCACTTTTCCATGCAGAAGCGGCTATTGAGCGCCGAGGAAGAGCGCTGGAATCTGCTCATGCATCAGGACGGCATCTTTGATGGCGACCTGATCAAGGGAACTGTGTTCTATTCGCCGCGCTGGCTGGAAATCCTAGGCTACCGGCCGGGTGAATTGCCGGGCGTCCTTGAGACTTGGCTGGAGCGCCTTCACCCGGACGATCGCGACAGAGCCCGGAGGGAGTTGGATGACTATCTGGAAAAACGAACTGATTATCTGACTTCAGAGTTCCGTCTGCTTCACCGGGATGGAACGTGGCGCAACATCACGGCCCACGCCGAGGCTGTCTGGGACAAGGGCGGCCGCCCAATCCGGCTGGTTGGCACCATTACCGACGTCACTATTCGCAAGGAGGCGGAAGCGAAGCTAAGGGCGACTGAGATACAGTTCCGTGCCTTCATGGATCATACGCCCGCCGTCAGCTTCATCAAAGATGCCGACGGGCGCCTGATTTACACCAATCCTACGTTGGACAAGAAATGGAACTTGAAGCCGCGGGAATGGGTTGGGAAAACGGATAGTGAGATCTGGCCTCCGGAATTAGCCGCTCGAACCCGGGCAGCCGACCTATCCGTCTTGGCTTCGAATCTTCCGGTAGAAACCGTAGACGTTGTGCCGCTGCCAGATGGCTCACTCCGGCAGTTTCTTTCCACCAAGTTTTCTTTTGAAGACGCCGCGGGGCAGCGGTTGCTGGGGGGCGTGGCCTTAGATGTCACGGACCGCGCGGACGCTGAGAGACGCCTTCGGGAGTCAGAGGCTCGCTACCGCGACCTGTTCGAACAGAATCCGCTGCCAGCCTGGATATACGATACGCGGACGCTTCGCGTTCTGGAAGTCAACGCGTCGGCCGTGGCCCATTACGGCTGGACACGGGAAGAATTTCTCAACCTCACTTTGCATTCAATTCGCATGGAGAAAGAAGTCGAGACGATAGAAGCGTTGCACGAATCGTCGCCGCTGCATACAATTACCGGCCCCCGGCGGCATCGCCGCAAAGATGGCTCATTGATTTGGGTGGAAGCCGTTAGTCATGAAGTGACGGCAGCTGAAGTGCCGGGCCGTTTGATTATGATTCACGACGTGACGGCGCGCATCAACGCCGAAGCGGCGGTCAGTCAACGTACGGCGGAACTGGCGGAAGCGCGGGATCGGGCTGAACTCGCGGCTCGTTCAAAGGCGCAGTTTCTAGCGGCCATGAGCCATGAGATTCGCACGCCGATGAACGGCATCATCGGTATGACAGCCCTAACGCTCGATACGCCGCTCAACTCGGAACAGCGCTGCTATGTGGAAGCGATTCGCTCCAGCGGCCAAGCGCTTTTGGGAGTTATCAACGATGTCCTTGATTTTTCAAAGATAGAAGCCGGCAAGCTGGAACTGGATCAGGCGGATTTTGATCTTCAGACTGTGGTGGAGGAGGCAGCGGAACTGGTGGCTCCTGCCGCGGCGGCGAAGAACATTCGACTGTCTTTCGCCATCGATCCGTTTGCTCCGTTTGACCTGCTTGGAGACCAAGGCCGGCTACGCCAGATCCTGCTGAATCTCCTGTCCAACGCAGTTAAATTTACCGAGCACGGATCCGTGACTTTATCGGTCACGCAGGAGGCACTTCAGGACAAGACGCGGGCGCTCCGGTTTGCAGTTAAAGATACGGGAATCGGCATTCGGCCCAGCCAGCAAAAAAATTTATTCCAAGCCTTTACGCAAGCTGATCGCTCCACCACGAGGCGATTTGGCGGAACCGGCTTAGGGCTCTCCATCGCC
Source organism: Bryobacteraceae bacterium (assembly GCA_036488895.1). GTDB lineage: Bacteria > Acidobacteriota > Terriglobia > Bryobacterales > Bryobacteraceae > Bog-105. The sequence continues at coordinate 45,577 of DASXGT010000245.1, forward strand.
AAGCACCTAGTGGAGATGATGGGCGGCACCATTGGGGTGAGCAGTCAGATCGGCGTGGGCAGCACGTTCTGGTTCAACATCTGTCTTCTCGACGGAAAAAACATCAACGAACTGCCGGATCTACAAGCCAAACATGTGCTCTTCGCCGGGACGCTATCCGACGTCAAGCGCCAGTATCTCCAGAATGCCGGACTGGCCGTGACGGAGCACGCGGCCGGGCTCCGCGAGTTAGTGAAACTGAATTGCGCCCAGCAGGGCGATTGCTTTCCGATCGACCTCCTGTTGGCCGATTCTGCAAATATTCGTCATCCGAATGAGCTAATGAGGTGTAACTTACCGCCGTTCTGCGCGGAGGCACCGATCCTGGTTATGGGCAGTCCGCGTGATTGGGGCGTTGCGGATGAACTGGGAGCCTTGGAATCTGTATCATTCGTATCCAAGCCTATTCGCCGCCCAGCCTTGCTCCGGGCCATCGAATTGGCGATTCGCAGCCGTTACGCCGCTCTTGTACCCGCTCCTCCCGAGAAACTATATAGCCGCGCGGTGCGCGTTCTACTGGCCGAAGACAATAAAGTCAATCAGATCGTCGCGCGAGTCTTTCTCGAAAAACTGGGCTGTCAAGTGGATACGGTTGAAAGCGGGCTCGATGCTTGCAGGGCCGTGGAACAGCAGGAGTACGATCTGGTGTTCATGGATTGCCACATGCCCATAATCGACGGCTTCGAAGCAACTCGCCGGATTCGGCGGATGCAGACAGAGAAGCGAAGCACGCCGATTATTGCACTGACCGCCGCAGTCCTTGAGGAAGAACGCCAACAGTGCTACACGGCAGGTATGGACGATTTTCTGAGCAAGCCGGTCTCGCGGGAAGATTTGGAGCGGACGCTCCACCATTGGATTCCAGCACTGCTGCCGTGCGCTTAGATCGATCCGGTCAGTTAGTATCCTTCCGGTATGGCTCCGACCGGCAGTAGATTCTGCTTTGACGGATCCGCGGATGTGTCTCAATTCGATCTGATGCTCCAAGCGCTGCTAGCCGATCGATTCCAGCTCGTCATACGGCGGGATAACAAAGATATGCCAATATACGGATCCAGCCGGACCTTCGCTATTCGCTGCCTTGCAGGAGCAACTTGGATTGAAGCTCGAATCGGAGAAGGGACTCGTGGAAATTTTCACTATCGAACGCATTGAGCGGCCGTCCGCGAACTAACAATAACCAGGTTGTACAGTATTTAGAATGGTCCAAAGATCCATGGTGACGACGGCGTTTGAGCTTCACGGCTTTACAGTGAAACGGAGTCTCGGCGTAGTTCGCGGAATTACCGTCCGTTCGCGATCAATACTGGGTACGATCGGTGGCTCCTTACAGACAATTATCGGCGGCAATATCACGGCTTTTACCAATCTTTGCGAGAAGACTCGGGAAGAAGCTTTCGAGCTAATGCTGGAGCACGCCGCGCAGATGGGAGCAAAACGCAATTATCGGGATGCGCTACGACGCGAATGAAATTCTGGAGGGCGTTACGGAAGTGCTTGCGTATGGAACGGCCGTGCTGGTGGAAGCGGCACAGTAGTGCAAACTAACTCGGCAGATACTTTGATGACCGAAAGCCGTGCATACGAATGCGGAAGCTGCTTAGCGCTTCTTTCCAGTCCAGTTGAAGCTTCCTTAATAACCCATATTCCGCCGGCCACTGTGCGCCGTGCGTCTCCCACTGCAGTTGAGGGTAGTGGCCGAGGATCAGCGCCGTGCGTGGCAGGTGATACGGAGAGCTGATCACTTCCGTTGTGCGCCGGCCGTTCGCTTTCATGATCTTGTTTGAGTAATAGATATTCTGCACCGTGTCGTGAGCCTGATCTTCTTCAAGGACCGCGTCCGCGGGCACGGCGTTCGCCTCAGCAAGTATCGCCATCGCATGTGCTTCCACAAACCGATTATGGGCAGCGCCGCCGGTCATGATGATGTGACCGCTGGTTCCCTTCTTGAACTCGCGGACAGCTTCCATTACGCGCTCACGCTGCTCCGGCGTTGGCGATCCGTCCGGGTTCGTGGGACATCCAAGCACAATCAACGTGTCTACGCTACGTAGCCGCGCGTTCTCATGCGGCGCGAAGAAGTAAAATCCCAAAACAATCGCCGGATAGATCAGGCACAGCACAGTGAGGACGAGTAAGATTCGCCATACAATTCGCATGAGCATAGAATAAGCGTTGCGGCTCGCAACCCAGAGGTGTTCCGGCAAGATCAAGTCCTGAAAATTATACGGCTCATCTCACAGTTGATGGCGTGACCTACGCGGCCTCGCTCGTCTCCGCCGGCGAGTGAAACATATCTTTGCGTTTGACATCAGCAAGAGCTATATCGTTTTTGAGGTTGCCGTGTATTCGCAAACAGGTTCGTGAATCTGGAGCCGGACGGTCTTGTAGTGCGGTGGGCACTGGAAATGACGGACCGCGCCCCATGCCCTCGCCGGGCAGCTACCCGCAAGACCGCGAACTTCTTGAAAACCAACTCTGGGACAAAAGCCTCTCCGGAGGAAAAACTCCCGGACCAACGGCAGGTTATCTTTATTTTTCGAGCGCATCGCTGAAAAAAAAAGCGAGCGGAGTATACGAACTTGAATATTTGAGCTCGGGACAAGAGCCCGTTCTCAATGGGAGCGCCGCCCAACGGAAGATTCAACTGCGGATTCCAATGAAAAGCCGGTAAAGACGACATGCTACACTGTCAGAAGTAGTTCCGCTATCACTCCTGCGCCTTAACCGGCCCTGCGCGGTTCTCTAAACGGCCCCGCCGAATCATTATTAGTCATAACAGAACGTCCAGGACAGAATCATGCCCAAAATGAAAACGCACAAGGGTGCGGCCAAACGCTTCAAGAAGACGGGTACAGGTAAAATCGTCCGCCGTCATGCGATGGCTCGCCACATCTTGACGTCAAAAACACGTAGCCGCAAACGTAAACTTGGCCGTAGCGTCGTCGCCGACGAAACGAACCAACCCGCGCTGCGCACTATGTTGCCGTATTAGTTATAAGCTTTAAAGAAATTCCCCGGAGCGGGAGCAGCGCGCCGCACGTGCCTGCGACTCTCCAAACCAGCCGCGTCAAAGGCTGAGACTTAATCATTTAAGGAGCAAACGTGCCAAGAGTAAAAAGAGGTACCCACCGCCGGGATTACCGGAAAAAGACCCTACGCCGCGCAAAGGGATTCTTCCTCACCAAATCAAAGCTAAACCGTGCCGCGCAAGAGGCTGTAGAGAAAGCGCTGTCTTACGGATATGTAGGCCGCCGCCTCAAAAAGCGCAATTTCCGCTCGCTATGGATTGTCCGCATCAACGCCGCCTGCCGCGTGTCCGATATTTCGTACAGCAAGTTCGTCAGCGGCCTGAAGCGCGCGGGCATCGAGCTCAACCGGAAAGTTTTGGCTGACATTGCCATTAACGACGCGAACGGCTTTGTGTCCCTGGTTGGCAGAGCGAAGGCTGCGCACCAGGCTCATATACAGTAGAAATTGTTATGGCAACTGCGGGAACCGCTCAAGAACAAAGCGTCGATGCACTCGCTGGTCTCGAAGAGCGGATCACGCGAGCCGTGCAGATTATTTCCACGCTGCGCGCGGAAAATTCGCAATTGCAGAACGATCTGACGGCAGCGCGAGACGAGTTGAAAACCGTTGTCGCGTCAAACGCGGACACCGAGGCGTTGGCCGGTTTGCTCCAGAAAGAACACGACGAGCTGGAACAGAAAACCAAACGCCTTTCGGAAGAAGTCGAAGAACTGCGCGCGGAGCGTAAGCAGGTCAGAAGCCGTATTGAAAAACTGCTCAACCAACTGGACCTTTTGAGCGCAAGCTAAACTAACGCCAGCGGACAAAGCGCATGGATACTCCGGACGACGTCAAGAAAATAGTACGGATCTCCATTCTCAATCAGACCTATACCGTCACGACGTCAGGCGATCCTCGCGATACTGAATCGCTCGCGGAGGAAATAGATGAACTGATGTCGTCGATTGCTCGGCGCGCGGGTAATCTCGATTCGACACGTACGGCTGTGCTCGCCTGCCTGCATTTAGCGGACCGGTTGCGTACCGCCGAAGAAGAATTGGACGCACTGAAGCTTTCCGTCCGGCATAAGAGCCGTGATTTCGCCATGCTGCTGGATCAGGCTCTGCTTGAATCAGTGCGGGATGAGCCGTTGGCGGACCAAGAGGGCGCTGGCCGCGGTCCCGAGGAACTGTCCCAGGGGGCAAATTCCATCTGAAATTTCCCCCATTTATAGACATTCGTACTTTCTAGAAAATCCGGTCTTGTTTTTGTAGCGTTCCAAAGGTTCCTAAATTGGCTAGCGAGAAGGAGTACATGTACTCCAGATCGTCCCGTATGCCGACATTAATTCGCCGCAACTGCACATTGAATCCGCAGCAATTCGTGTTGTAGGAGACCTGCGCGAATTCGTATAAAAGCCTGTTCGCGTTTAAATCGTAAGTCGCGGTCCCGGCCACGTTCCAGCCGCGCCGGTTTGAGGCTCCGTATCCGGCTGTGAATGTCAACTGATTGACCGCGGGCATCAGCAGTGGGTTCAGCGTCACGGCGGTTTCATTCACGTTGGTGAAGTAGTTATGATGCCGGAAATTGGCGGAAATCGTATGATCCACGAACTTTTGGTGGAGTGGATCGTAGGCAGCCCGGTACGTCAGCGAAAAGAAAGCATAGGGCGTGATGGTCAACGCCGATTCCAGCGGCGAATAATTGCGCGGCCCGTCCAAAAATGTGTAAGGCGTCAACTCCTCGGTTTCCAGCACCACGTTCCGTTGCCCGGCGACTACGGCACCTCCGAATGTTGGATCGAAATAGCGAGCCTGCGTGACGCTCCAGGTCAGAATCTCACTTACGTTCCCCTGCTTATCTTTCTTGTAAAGGCGGTTCGTCACCGATAGCGTGAGTTGATTCGTGTTGGCCAGAAGATCGACCGCATCGAAGTGGATGGTGTTGTTGAATTGATTGATACCAGATACGTTTTCGTACACGGCTTCGGTCTCGATCACGTGTTTTACTTTGCTGCCCAGATGCATCCAGGCGGGCGGCGTATATATTTTCTCCAGGCTGGGCAATCTAAAATCAATCACCACGTCGGAATCTTTCCGCAGCAAAGGCGTGGCCGCTACGACGCCGGTCACCGGAGAGTTGCTCGAATACGATTTACTGTAATCCGTCACGCCGAAAGTGACGCTTGGGTTCAGGGAAAATCCTTTGAAATCGAACGCAGAGGACACGCGCGGCTCCAGGTCGATTCGTGAGGTCAGGAAGCCGGTCTGCAGGGTGGAAGTGGGCGACTGCTCCGTTCGGCTGATCAGACCGCCCGTGGCGCCGAAAGAGAACCATACAGGAATCGGCCCTTGCACCACTTGCTGGTCGCGGCCGTACGCTTCAAACGTCGGCAATTTCTGAATGGTCACCTGATCGGCTGGTTTGTTCAGCGGCGTCGCGCTTTCGAATAACTGGTCGCGGTTGAACGATATATTCAGCGTATAAGCGTCGTTTTTGAAATGCCGCTGCAAATATCCCACCGACGTGATCTCAGAAGAGACGGCGAGGTTGAAAGTATTGGAGAAAACTTGCTGGAACGTCAGCGAGCTGAGATAGTTGTAATCCAGGCGCGCCGTAAAACCCAAAACCTGGGTTTTGGCCGTGAGTTGAAACTGTTCACCACCTTGATTGACAACGCTGCCATTCGGTTGAGGCAAGCCTTTGTCTTGCACCTGGTAGTAGTTGAAATTAAAGTCGCTGACACTGTTGGGCTTTCCCCTGATATCGAACGTATGGGCTGGCCCTCTGACCGTAAAATACTGCAGCGCGTAATCCAGATCATAGCTGCGGCTGATGGCCCAGTAATATCCCGCGCCCACGAAATAGCCGCGGACAGAGCTATGCCCGAAACTGGGAGTCAGGAAGCCGCTCTGCCGAGGGTTCCGGCCCAGCGGTCTAAAAAAATACGGCAAGTACAGAACCGGCAAATGCTTTAGCCGCAGGACGGTATGCTTGCCGATCGCCCGGTCGCCCGGAATGATGTCGAATACCGGCGCGTTGAACGTCCACCAGGGCTTGGGGATCGTGCAATCCGTTACGAAGCCGTGATGCAGCACGTAGCGGTTCTTAATGCGATCCGCCCAGGCCGCTTTAAAATAGAATGGATTTGTCGTGGTGAGGACGCCAGGACTGGTCAGAATTTTGGCAGGTGATGTGCCATCCACCGCGTAGAACTTGCCTTCTTCGGTTTTAAGGTTGTACTCAGCGTGGTCGGCGTTCATGATATCGCCGGTGGCGAAATGCTCCAGGCGGACGTGTCCCCGCGCATAGGTCCAGGCTGTATCGGAGTTGTAATCGATCTCATCGGCGGAGATCATCATTTCGGTAGTCTGAATTTTGGCACCGTTTTTGAGATAGCGCCAGGGACCATTCGATTCCTGGTTGTTGATCGCCGAGAATCTAATCTCATCTTCCGGAGGCATATCCGCCTTCTTCGGACGAGGTACACTCTGTCCTGGAGCCAGCGCCGCTACCCAAAAAAAAGCAGCTACGAATAAAAAGAACAACTTAGACGCAAAATGTTCTAGACAAAATTCACATTTTCTGATACAAACTGAAACTGGGGGAACCTGCAAGGGCGCTAGATGAACTGTCAGCATTGCCAAACTTGGATTTTAGACGATGACCACCGGTGTAGCCGTTGCGGCCGCCGCGTAAGATTTCGCCACATGCCCTCGGAATCTTTTCGGTCGACGTCTTCCGAATCGTTTCCTGTCTCCTCCGGCGCGACTGCGCGCGCCTATGATTTTGCGCATCAGCCCGCACCGTCGTCGCCGCCCATTTTCATTCCCGATGAGGTGGCTGAGCGTGCGCAACAAGCCCTTTTCTCCAATCCGAACCCTGACCGCGTTATCTCATTCGAATCGCTGACGAGCCCGGCGGAGCGCCAATCCATCCGGGCGCGCGGCGCCGATCTAGGCCGCCCATCGGAAGCGGTACGTCCTGAGCCGGTCAAGCAAGCTGCCATGCGGCCTGACCCGCTGAAGCAGACCAAGGTGGAGTTGCCACGCGCGCCTGGCCGCAAAAAAGCCACCATGACGCAGCAGAGCCTGGAACTCTTCGGCGCCGAAGAGGTAATGGCTGCGCCGCAATCGCATATTATTTGCGATGCGCCGGTGGCGCCCGCCATGCTGCGGCTGGAAGCCGCCATGATCGATGCCGCTCTGATGTTCTGCCCGATTGTGGCGGGCTTGGCTTTCTTTTTTTACGAAGGCGGCCAGCTTCCTCTCGATAAGCATCTGGTTCCGTTTTGGATGGCCGCCGTGCTCACCATTCCGGTGCTCTACAAAACGATTTGGGCGTGCGCCAACCGCGATAGCATCGGCATGGCGTATACCGGACTTCGCGTGGTCGATTTCGATGGCAATCCGCCGTCCGTCGAGCGCCGTTATCAACGCCTGTTAGGCAGCTTTATTAGCGTACTCGCGGCGGGGATCGGTTTGGTTTGGGCGCTGGTAGACGAAGATGCGCTCGCCTGGCACGACCACATTTCAAATACGTTTCCGACCTTCGATTCGGAAGCCTACGACATTCCGGGTTACGACGCTTAGGCTAATCCGATATTTCCGGCGGGAACCAGGATGGCGGACATGGAGCCTTTCGATTCCGGCATCCGCGGGTCCGCGCCATAGTTTTGAATCTGATCGCGTGCGAACTCGGCTTCGGCCCGTTCACAGGTGATTACTACCGTACGCCCCGTCGTATCCACCTCCACGGCATGCTGCAATGCTCCTTCCACGGGCAGAAAAAACAGATTTTGCAGCATTTCTATGACGTAGTCGTAAGAATGCTCGTCGTCATCTAGCAAAACCACATGGAACAGCCGCCCATGTTCTTCGTGTTGAATGTCTTTCAGCGTTGGGCTGAACGGAACAGCTACCGAGCTTTGCATCGAAAGGGGTAAACTTTTATTGGATCATCCTCAGCTTGCCGCCGCAACCCAATTCCCTAACCGATCCCCGGCACATTACCAACGAAGCTTGGATTGGCGATGCAGTTCTATCGCTTTACGCCCGCATGAAGATCCTGCGCGAAGAGGGCGCGCTTGATGGGGATAAGTGCATCCGCCTGACATCGAATAAATTCCTTGGGTCCGTTGGAGAGCCGACTCGGATAGAGGCGGAAATTGGACGGCGATTTGAGCGGGAGGGTCTCACGGGCGCATTTGCGTGGATTGAGGAGCACCTGGTTCCGATGTTTGAGCGGCAGGAACAAAACCGCAGCCGGAAGCCCGCGCGGCGCTAGACCATCTGGCGCGGCGCAGCCTGCTATGTTGATTTTGAGTAACGATGTCCACCCGCCGAGAGTTTCTCATCGCCAGCGCCGCGGCCATACAACAAAAACCGGCAGCCGCTCCACAGAAACCGGCCTCGCATCCGCAATCGAAGCACGCCGCCGTTCCGATTTTAGACGGCTTCGCCGCCGCCCGCCGCTGTTCTATCGTCCGCACATTGCCGACTCCTGATTTTTTTGAGGGAATGCTCCTGGGCAATGGCGACGTGGGCGTATGTGTCACCGCGCGGCCTGACGCCCTGGTCTTTCACATCGGCAAGTCTGATTCCTGGGATATCCGCGTCAGCGAAGAGCACGCTCCTGAAATTCTGACATTTACCAAGTTTCTGGAGCTATGGGAACGCGCCAGCGCCGAAGCCAAAAAGGAGGGTAAGCCGGATGTGTTGAATCTCGAGCACAACGTTACCTTCTTCAAAGAATATACGGACAAAGTGGAGGCGTCATATAAAAAGCCATGGCCGCGTCCATGGCCTTGCGGGATCGTGTTTGTCCATTGGGATGCTTCGCGCGTGCAGGTGGTTCGCCAGACGCTGGATCCTTCGCGCGGCCACTACACCCTCGAACTGAACGACAACGGCCGTCCGCTGAAGATAGACGCCTTCGTGAATACCACTACCGGACATCTCTGCGTGTGGTCTGATGCTCCCGCCGCCATTCAGTCGGTGGCCTATTACCCGAACATTGACGAAAAGGCCCAGTTGCCACTGCCCGAAATTGACTGCCGAGCCCGCGCAGCGGCTGCCACCTTTTCCGGTTATCAGCACTTTCCGGCAAGCGCTCCCACGGAAGCTGTGCCACGGCCGCCCGATTCGCCCAAAGACCGCAACTTCGCTCTGCATAGCATCGTACAGGGCGCTTGGACTGTTCAACGAGACCTCACCAGCGAACACCCTAACGTCTTTCTGCGCGCCACCAAGCGTCAACAGTTCCGCATGGACCTGGCCTTATTTACACCGCGGGACCACGCTGAAAACGTGACGTTCGCGGTAGATGAGGCAACTCGCCTGTCGCAAATCTCCACCGCCGAATTGCAAGCGGCGTCCGATCAGTTCTGGCAGGATTTTTGGTCGCAGTCGGCGGTCGAAATCAAAGACGAAGAATTGGAGCGGCTTTGGTATCAAAACCAATACTGGCTCGCCTGCTGCCTGCGCCAAGGCAAGTTGGCGCCCGGGCTATTCGGCAACTGGACCAGCGGCAGCATCGGCACTGCATGGCATGGCGATTACCACATGAATTACAACACGCAACAGGTCTTCTGGGGCGTGTTTTCGAGCAACCATGTCGATCAACATATTCCTTACATCGAGCTCGTGGAGGCGCTGCTGCCCATGTCGCAGCGCTATGCGCAGGAAAAATTCGGCTTGCCAGGCGCCTATTTTCCACATTCGGCTTACCCGGTGCCAAGCCAGGTAGTTCCCTACCCTGCTCCGCCTTGGGGGTACGAAATTTGCGAGACGCCATGGGTGGTGCAGAGCTTGTGGTGGCACTATCTCTATACCCAAGACAAAGAGGTGCTGCAGCGTGTATATCCTCTGCTGAAAGCAGCGGCGCAGTTCATCGCGGCCTATGTGAAACGCGGTGAAGACGGCAAATATCATGCCTCGCCGACGGTTTCCCCGGAAAACTGGGGCTGCACCGTCGATTTCCGGCTCAATCGCGATTGCATTATGGATCTGGCGCTGATCGACTTCCTGCTAGAGGCGGTGGTAAAGGCATCGGAAATTCTGCTGAGCGACGCGGACGACCGGAAAATTTGGCTAGAAATCCGTTCAAATTTAGCGCCGTATCCGCGCACGAAGAGCGCCGGCGAGGATCAAGTCTGGCTGGATGTTCTTGATGCTCCTGCCGGTTGGATTTATAACATCCCCGTCACGCTGGCGCCGGTATTCCCGGGCGAGCGTATCGGCCTTGCATCGAGTGAAGACGATCTCAAAATCGCTCGTCAAACGGCCGCTACTATTCGGTTGGAGGGCGGGAATGACCTGGTGTATCAGCCGCTTATTCTGGCGCGTTTGGCTGCGCTGGATTTGGAGTGGTTCAAACAGGAAGTTCGCTATTGCCAGCTACCCAATGGCATCGCTAACGATCGCGTGCGCCAAACCGGCGGCCGATATAAGGACTCGACCGATTTCGACTTCATGATGCGCATGGGCGTGTGGACGGAGAACCTTTCCCTGCCCGTGGTTTTGAATGAGTGCATGCTGCAAAGCTACACGGGCCTGATTCGATTGTTCCCTAATACGCAGAATCTGGGACCTGCGCGCTTTCGTAATCTGCGCGCCGTAGGAGCGTTTCTGGTCAGCGCCGAATGGGATGGCAAAACAGTCTCGGGCTTGGAGCTTTTCAGCGAACGTGGAGGCAATGTGCGCATTCTGAGCCCGTGGGATCCGAAACGGAGGGTGACCGTTATTTCAGACCAAAAGGCGGTTCCAGTGCGTGAGAACGAGGGGGTTTTGGAATTTGCCACTCGTCTCGGAGCGCATTATGCTATCGCGGCAGGAGCCATCGTGGGCAAAGTGCCCGTGAAACCGGTTCCGGCAAAAGCAGCGCCGGCAAAACCAATTCCTGTGAAACCGGCACCCGCAAAGTAAGTCATTACTCAATGGTGTAGAGCGGATCGAATTCAGGAACGCCCGCGTGCCGCCCGGCGATCCAACGCAGCACGTACACTACACGCGGGTCGCTCACTGAGCCCGACAATGCATTCGGAAGCACCTCCAGCAGCGCGTGAGCGAGCGGATCTTTGTAGTAGTCGATGTCTGGCTCCACGCAGACACAATCCACACCACCAATGATGAGCCTGTTGGTCTCGTGAAACGTGAGTTGCACGTTAGCTTCGCCGAATTGAATCTGTTTGAAGCTGCTGGTGGCGGGGCCGTGCGAGCCACCGCTGTGCAAAGGGAGGTCGGCGGCAGGTTCCTGCGTAAATGTTTTTTGCTGCGTGGCCAGCTTTACCTGATCTACCAGTTTCGCGTCCGCGTAGCCGAAGAAGCGGTCGGGAGCCAACGCGGGAAGATCGAGTTGTTTGAAATAGCCGAGCGGATTGCCTTGCGGTAATGCAATTTGCTCCATGGCGGTAGTGATGTTGAGCAGGCAGGCCAGGTTATTGGGGTGATTTTCCTCGATTTGCCCGTATGCCTGGGCCGGATCCGCGCCCGCGCTAGCCATAAAGAGTTGGGAAAGCTTCTGTTTCTTAGCGACAATGTCAGTCCATTTCGCCTGAGCGAAATGAAAGTCACCGTTTTTGGGCAGCAGCATGAGATCGAGCACTTGCGGGGAACCCGCACTCATTTTGACGGGCTGAAATCCGGCCTGCAGATATCCCTCTGCCCAAGCGATCACCGAGTAATTGTCGGCAAGATTGTTGTGAATGGGCAGAATCAACGAAACGCTCGGCTGGGGAATGTCCTGACGGTAGAGTTGGTTCTGTTGTCCATCGATGACTGTCAGAAGCACCGGTGGCGTCGGCGGAAACGGTTGGCGGGCGCCATTGAAAATGTTTAGGTTTAGGGTGCCTTTGCCTGGGTCAATTGCGGCGGGTACGGAAATCGGCGCCGGTTGGGCTTTTGCGGGTGTGGGCGCGGCCATGACTCAAACTTAGCGCTGTATGTGTTACAACCTGGTGATTGGCACGCAAGTCATCATCATCGGGGCTCTTGCTCATCGGTCTATTCAAGCTATTGAAGGGGTTGCTGCTGGTCGCCGCAGGTATTGGCGCGCTCCGCTTTCTGCACAAAGACCTCGCGGCTTCGGTCAACCACTGGGTGGACGTGCTGCGCATTGATCCGGAGAACCGGTTCATTCACCCGATCCTGGCGAAAATCTTTGCGGTGAGCCCGAAGCAACTGAAAGAGCTCGGCGTGGGAACGTTTATTTATGCCGCGTTGCTTTTAACCGAGGGGATTGGGCTACTGCTTCGCCAGCATTGGGCCGAATATTTCACCGTTATTTCAACCGGCATCTTTATCCCGCTGGAGATTTACGAATTGGCGAGACACTTTACCGCGGTCAAGGCGCTGGTGCTGCTGATCAATGTGGCCATCGTGGTTTATTTGATCGGGCAATTGCGCCGTGAACGCAGAATTACCGGCGCCCCTCAGACTGGGCGTTCATATAAGTCCGCAAGATCGCATTGATGCGGGTCTGATAGCCGGTGCCGTCCTTCTTGAGCCACTCCACTAAATCATGATCGAGGCGGATCGTCAGACGTTGCTTGCGCTCGGGCGGAACGACCTTTGCCTCTTTCCAGAAGGATTCGTTCAGCAGAGGGATATCGGAAAAGTCGATGTCCTCATCGTAATTTTTTCTTTCACTTCAGTCACGCTCGCCGGTAGAACTACCAGCTGCGTACCGGCGTGCATTGGCTTTTGCGGTTCTGGCTGAGTTTGGAGCGCAAGAAGAGTTATGGCCATGAACCAGAGCCGCGCTTCCTCTTTTAACCAACTCCTCATGTGCCCGAAAGACGCAAGGCTTGCGGCCACCGTTTCGAGCAGCTAATTCAACACGGTCTTTACCCGGAAGCCGTCCCGTAGCTCGGCATCGCTTGGTTCGATTACGCGATCCGCCACCTGGTCGCCGGTATTCAATCCCGAAAGCACCTGTACGTTATTTACATCGCTGACGCCCGTAGTGACCGGAGTCCAAATCAGCGCATTGGCCGCCAACTTATAGACACCGTTGACGCCGTGCAGACTTCGCAATGCAGCCTTAGGAATACTCACGGCGTCCTTTACCACTTTTGAAACAATTACGGCGTTCACCGACACGCCTGGCAGAAGGTCGTGATTCGGGTTATCGACCACCGTGCTGACTTCGCCCACCGTGCGCGTGCCCAGAGCCGTGACCTCGGTTGGTAGCTTGGTCACGTGGCCCCGCCAGTTCAGCGTCGGCCGGGCGTCCCATCCGATGTTGACCGGCATGCCCAATGCCACCCGCCCTAAGTCGGGCTCATCCACGTACACGGTCACCTTGACTTGGTCTAAGTTGCCTACCAGACCTACCAAGCCACCCGGTTCCAAATAAGCCCCCACCTTCAGATCGAACTGATATAAAGTACCCGACAGAGGCGCTGGTATAGTAGCCAATGCTACGCGGTGGCGGGCCAAGCTGAGCGCGGCTTCGGCATCTTGCAGCTTAGCTTCGGCAACGGAGCGATCACTCTGTGTCACCAGCGTTTTGCGTTGATTCTGCAGCGTGACCACCTGCAATTTGGCTCGCTCCAGGATATCTTTCGCTTCCAGAACCTGCAGCTTAGTGGCGGCCTGCGCGCCCGCCATGCGCTGCAAGGCGTCATAGTTTCTCTGCGCCACATCCACCGAAGATTGGGCCGCGCGCAGGGAATCATTCAGACTGGCAAGCGTGGCTGCTTTACCACCCTGACCCAAAACCGTGTTCTCAGCTTGTGCTTCCTGCTGCCTTGCCAGCGCCTCGCTCACCGCGGATTGGGCTGCGATGGAGTCAAGCGTCACGAGCGTCTGTCCAGCGGTCACCTGCTGTCCGCGCTGCACGGCAATTGATTGCACGACCCCGGCTGCTTGCGCCCGGGCGGCCGCCCACTCGGCGGGCTCCACCTTGCCGTTAGTGGAGACAGTGCTTTCAATAGTTGTCCGTTGAACAGAGGCGAAATGAACTACCGGGGCGGATTCGGTGTGACCCCATCCCCACCAAGCCAAAAGCAGCAGGGGAAGAAGCAATATCAGCCAATATCTTTTCATTGCACGAAACTCACGAAAACCCTAAAAAACTCCCGTCCACATTGTGACAGACAGCACGGTCCCGGCAAACGCGCTTCAAAAAGCGGCACGGCACACGAATCACGGCACCTTATACCGTTGACGGCGGGAAGGTACTATCCTTTACGCTAATTTATAAATGTCTTGTTTCCTTCCTTTGTACTTCCGCGTTAGACTGAGACGTTGATGGCGCGCTACCGGATCCACCGCATAAAAGATACGCCGAAGGAAACATTTCGTTGGACCGCGCACACGGGTGGGTTGGCCATCGTAAAACCTAAAGATTATGAGGTGGGCTCCGAAGTGGAAGCCGCCACGGCGTATGCTGCCTGGCATGTTTTGCAAATCTCAGACCAGCCCCTCCATCCGGGTGATCTCTTGGAGTTGGTGACCGGCGATGGCTCGGCAGGAGCTTTGCAAATTGTCAAATATACCGGCTTCGACGCGGCGAAATGGTTTGTGCCGGAGCCAAAGCCAGACCTCAGCCTTTTGTCCGCCGGCACGCCGGCAAGCACCAGCAGCAATCCGGAATTGCAGTCCGCATGAAGCAAGTCCGAGCGAGCTGACCTGCGGGAACCGATCAGCCAAACGAGTCGACAATGACAAAAACGCCGGAGTCCGTGCTGTGGGGGTCGTTAGCGTTGGTGTGTTACATCCCGGATCCGCTGGGGTCCTTTTTGCATTCCTTGCGGAAGCTGCTGCCCGGGGAAGAACACCCTTTAGCGCATATCACCATTCTTCCCCCCCGACCGCTGAAGCTGCCGTTGCAAGCTGCTTTTCAAAAGGCCGAAGCCATTCTCGATCGCTTTTCACCATTTGAGGTGCACCTTTCAGACGTGCATTGCTTTCCAGGCACGAAGGTCCTCTATCTTGATATAGCGGACGGCGGGGAACCTTTGCATGAAATGCACGACGCCCTGAATAGGGATGATCTTGAGCACGAGGAGCCTTTCGAGTTTCGCCCTCATCTGACGATCGGCGGCCCGGTCGCCCCAGAGGAACTGGAGCCGGTCAAAATCCTGGCTGAGAAGACGTGGCAATCCAGCCAACATAGCCCGGGGTTTATCGTCGAAGAAATTATTGGACTTTGGTCCCCCGCCTCAGCGGCGGTAGGCGATTGGCAGCGCCTCTGGAACTACCGGCTGAAACCCAGCGCGGAGCGAACCAGTAGCAACGCCGCTGTGGGCACTAGTCGAACATCGTAAGCTGGCTGCGGTCTACTTCCGCGGAATGGCCCTGTTTCCGTTTCCCCGCCATATTCCCGACCACGCCCTTCATCTCCGTATTGCGCAGAGCGGGGCGAGGGATAAAGACCCGCTGGCGGGCCGCCCCCGCTTTGGGCGGAACAATCAGATAGCCCGCGGCGGGCCAGTCCAGTAAGTTGTGCGGCAGGAGGCCATCCAGAACGTCTCCGTCGCAAAATGTGAATCGGGCCCACAACCCCTGCGTTTTGGGACGCCTTTCGAACAAATTGTGACTGTTGAACAGATCGGCTGGCGCGTTTTCCGCAGCAAAACACAGTGCTTTGAACTCGCCGTAACCCACCGTCTGCAGATTACCGTCTCGGGTGATCATCTCAATGTGCCCGTCGAGCAGATAAGAGCCAGGAGTCACTACGCCTTCCTGTGGTTGACGGTCAAAGCGATATAACAGGACACGTTTAGCAGTACTAGGTGGCAAAGTAGAGGTAAACTGCTATATGTTTCAAACAATTTCGTGGATATTGTATCATTGGCACGATGGCGGCAACGGCTATTGGCGAGCAAAATGTGCGGTCGTTTCTGCACTTTTGCCGAACCGAGAAGGGTTTGGCTGTCAATAGCTTAGAGGCGTACCGGCGGGATCTGGCAAGTTTGCTTTCTTGGTTGAACAATACACCGGGCAATATCGCCCTAAACGCGGTAAGTCTAGATACATTAAGGGGTTACCTCGATCACCTTCGAGTGTCGGGCCTTTCCAACCGCTCCATTGCCAGGCAAGTAACCACATTACGCGGCTTTTTTGGGTTTCTGCTGGAAGATGGCATTTTGGCGGCTAACCCCACGGAGTTGCTGAGCGGGCCTAGGACTGGCTCGTCTCTACCAAAGTATCTGGATGCGGGCGGCGTGGATCAACTGCTTGAATCCCCGGATGAGGCTTCGGCCACCGGACTGCGCGACCGGGCCATGCTGGATCTGCTGTACGCCACCGGACTGCGAGTCAGCGAATTGATCAAGGTTCGCGTGGCCGACCTGGACGATTTAGAAGGTATGCTGCGGGTGATCGGCAAAGGGAATAAGCAGCGCTTGGTTCCGGTGGGAAAACAGGCATTACAGTCGATTGAAAGCTATCGGATGGCGCAACGGCCGCAACTGCTGAAGGGCCGGGTGAGCCCCTATTTGTTCGTGACCGCGCGCGGGACCGCCATGACACGCCAGGGATTCTGGAAATTGTTGCGCGGCCATGGCAAAAGCGTAGGCATCTTCCGGGGCTTGAGCCCGCATGTTTTGCGGCACACATTTGCCACCCATCTGCTGGAAGGCGGTGCTGATTTGCGCAGCGTGCAAACCATGCTGGGGCATGCGGATATCGGCACTACGCAGATTTACACGCACGTGATGCGAGCACGTTTACAGCAAACGATTGACCGGCACCATCCGCGCGCCGCGCGGAAGTCCGGCATCGGCCGCAGTCCGGAAGCCGGCATGATGAGGAGCGAGAAGCAATGAGCGATTACATGTTCATGCTAGACAGCCACTTGAACAGTGAGCAGAGCAAGGCGCTGGCGGAAGTGCGCGATGCGGCGGAACAAGCCAATCTAAATCTATTCCTGACTGGCGGCGCCATGCGCGACATGATGGGCGGCTTTCCAATCCGGGACCTCGATTTTACGGTAGAAGGCGGAACCGTCAAATTTGCCAAGGTGGCGGCACAGAAAGCTGGAGCCGAGGTGATAGCGGTAGACGAAACCCGCAAAACGGTGGAAATGATGTTTCCGGGCCACGTGCCGGTGAGCATCTCCATGGCGCGGCAGGAACGCTATTCGAAGCCGGGCGTGAAACCACAGATATTGCCGGCCACCATTCACGAAGATCTGAACGGCCGTGATTTCACGGTGAACGCCATTGCCCTTTCCTTAGGGAAGGCTTCGCGCGGCCTTTTGCTGGATCCGGCCAATGGCCTCGGAGACTTGGCTCGCAAAGAGTTGCGCACGGTCACCAACTACGGGCTTTACGACGACCCATCCCGTATTCTCCGGATGATCCGCTTCCGTACGCGGCTAGGGTTTGCCATTGATGAGCGGACCATGAGCCAGTATCAGAACGTCCGCGAGGCAAAGCTGGAAACGAAAATTACCGCGGCGTCTCTCGAACATGAGTTGCGGCAGATCGGGGTCGATCCGTTGGCGGGCGATATTCTAAAGGCCCTTGATGATGAGAAGCTACTGTCGTTGATCTCGCCCGCATTGACGGGAGCGAAGTTGAACCAGCCCGGATTCCATAAACTGCTGAAGGCTCGCCAAGCGCTGCCGTTCGGAATTAATATCTCTACCAATTGGTATGCGCTGTTTCTGTTTGTCCTGCTCGAAAAGTTGAGCCCCAAAGAGCGGAGTCAATTGGTGGCCAACACCGGGCTTCAGAAGTTGGATTTGGAAGCGGCCAACAAACTGGAATCGAAAGCCAAGAAAATAGAAGGCGAATTGGCCGCGGCCAAGCTGCAGCGGCCATCCGCTCTACATTCCACGCTTTCCAAAGTTCCGGGCGAACTGTTGCTGTTTATGCTGATGCATTCGAGTCAGCGTCTGGTGATCGACCGGGTCAAGAATTATCTGCAGAAATATCTGCCGCTCGCGCTGGAAGTGACGGAAAAGGACGTGGTGGGCGCGGAACCCGGCACGCCCAAATTCGCGAAGCTATTTCAGAGCCTGGTGGCAGCGCGCCTTGACGCCCGGCCGAAGAAAGTAGTGGTGGAGGAACCTCCGCCGCCATTACCGGGGCCGGTCCGCCGCTCGGCTGGATTTGGGCGATAGGAACGACGCCGGCTGAAATGAGCGCTACCCTCTGCAGGAGCCAGCACAAATCTAGAGCGGCTCCCGCATGCCTCAGAACCTTAGATCGCTGGGGAAAAGTCCGTCCGGGTCATAAACGTGGAATCCACTTTTGAGACCAACTTTCCATTCGCTTCCGAAGCGGTTGACACTTTCACCCATTCCGGATCGGCGCGGAAACTTTTCCAGTTTGCGGTGGCGGCCTCCCGGCTCGGATGCTCCAGAATGTAAATCAGCGTCCTGCCTTTCAGCGGCTCATCCGCCGGAACCCAGTATGCGAGACTTTTCATTCCATGGCGATTGAAAATAGTGATCGTATGATCCCGAAACCGCGCCAGCAAGTCATCCAGCTTTCCTTCGTTCGCGTGATACACACGCAGCTCATAGACAACTTCAGAATTCTGCGCGCCTTGAAGCTCAATTGAACTTGCCGCCGCCATCATCATCGCCGCTCCCATTCCCTGCAATAGAACTCTTCGATCCATCTTAGACACTCTCGTATTCTTAATATTCACAGCAAATCCGCTATCCTTGGTAATATTCCGTGCGGCAGACCAGCGCAACCAGGAGTCTAATAGGTCAGCATGTATTCCAGAATTGCAGGAATGTTTGTCCTGCTCAACCTAAGTCTAAGCCTATTGGCCGGACAGACGATAGCGCTGTTTCAGCCTCATTCACTCACGGCTGGTCCTTTTCCGAGCGATGCACTTTCGGTGAGCGACGGTGCACAGAAGACTGGGATACGAATCAACCTGCCTGCTTCCGGCGAGAGTTGCAATCCAGCAACCAGTCCAAGCGTCTGCGGCAACACAACGCTGTTAAACCAGTTGGATGGATTCAGCGTCAATCCGCGCCTAATGGTTTGCTTCTCTGCGGCAGTGGACCCAAATACTTTACAGAACAGTATAAGCATCATGCCGGTTTACGGTGAACCTTCAAAGGGGAGTCCCGGACCCGTCGTGAAGATCAACCAAATCCTCTTCGATCCAGCGAGCAACTGCGCCTTCGCAAAACCGGATCAGGTTCTGAATCAGCAAAGCCGATACCTGCTTATCGTGATGAATTCCTTACAGGACAGCAAAGGAATAAACGTTAAAGCAGACAATGCCTTCCAGGATTGCCTGAAAAGCACCGATCCGTATTGCCAGGAATTGGAAAATGCAATGGACCACATCCCACCGTCGCTAGTTTCGACGCAGAATATTATTGCCGCATCGCTCTTCACCACCATGAGTGCCACAACGTGGTTGGAACAAGCCCGGCGATATGTGGACTTGCATGAACCTCCGGTCATTCTGCCCGCTGGCATTCCATCCTCGTTCGACCTGGCGCAGTTGACAAGCATCAGTTGGATTCCTGCGCAGAGTGGATTGCCCCCGCAAGACATCCCGCTTACAGCGCTGTCAAACGTGGGTCAAGTTGCGTTTGGCTTCTATTTATCTCCCAACTTTTTGGACCCGACCAATGGGGCAATACCAACGACTCCCACAAATACTCCCATCGCCGGTCCGATCCCGGTTCCAGTCACCGGCGTCGGCATTCCTCCGGGCTTTGTGCCCGTATCGTTTCACGTCTTTCTTCCCGCCGGTGCGCCGCCTCCTGGCGGATTTCCTCTGGTCATCTACGGACACGGGCTAGGAGATAACCAATTCGGAGCGCCGACGTTCATCGCTTCTACTTTGGCGAAAAACGGATTCGCGACGCTCGCGATTGAGATCACGGGGCACGGTTACGGCGCTGGCAGCGTAGTGAACTTGACGGATTCAGGCGGCGTGGTCCATACGGTCGCCACGCCCGGCCGCGGAATTCTACTTCCAGGCAACACCGGGAACATCGGAGCCACCGACGGTTGTATAGCGCCGGGAGCTATTGCAGTGAGGGATTGCGGCCGCCAGACGGCCGTGGACTTGTTTGCACTCATTGCCACAATCCATGAGACCCATGGCCTGGGTTTGCCGCTCAGCGCGAATCAGCTGTATTACGTGGGCCAATCATTCGGATCGACCTACGGCACGCTCCTCAACGCGGTGGAACCAACGGTGACGGCCGCAGTCTTGAACGGCGATGGAGGAACTTCGGTTGATGTGGCCCGCATTAGTATTTCCGGGCGTCCGCTGGGCATTGAATACCTCGCTCCCGCGGGGCTGCTGAATGTGCCGCCTGCTCCGCTTGAAGCTTACTTTCATGACCAGTTCAACGACAATTATGTCTTTCGCGACAACCCGCCGGTGATAAATAACGTGCCCGGCGCGATGCCGATTCAAGCGGCATTTGAAGCAGCAGATTGGTTAGGGATGCTCGGAGATCCGCTAAGCTATGCGCCGCATCTGAAGAAATCACCTTTGGCCGGGGTGCCGCAAAAATCGATACTCTTCCAGTTTGGATTTGGAGATCTCGAAGTTTCGAATCCGATGGAATCGGCAGTCATTCGGGCTGCCAATGGGCAATCATCATCGTGGTTCTTCCGCCTCGACCAGGCGGCCGTCAGCCATCCGGAGTTATTGGGTGTGATGATGCCGGGCGTGCCGTTTCCGATTTTGCCACACCGAATATTAAGTAATCCAACTATTTTCGACGTTCCCGCGGAAACGTCGCTAGCGCTGGCGGAACAACAGCAGGCGGCCAGTTATTTTGCGTCGGGCGGTAGGACTATCCCGAATCCCAATCTATTTGTAACCGCGCCATTCTCGCCAGCCGAGAACCTATTCCAAATACCTACGGCCCTCCCGGAGCAGCTCAATTTTCTTCAGATTGCGCCTTGAAGCACAGATTTTGCGATAGCGATAAGAAAAGGCGATAGCGCATAAGAAAAGACGATAGTCCGGAAAGGCGATAGAGCATGTCCGGCGTGTCCCACTTGGGATACGCTAGTAATTAGATGGACAACGTACTACCGGCTGCGGAGCAGGCGAAAATCGACGCTCATTTTCTACGCGGCACCCTCTCCGACGAATTGGAAACTGACGCAGTGCAGTTCTCCAAACCCGCCACTTCCGTTCTAAAATTTCACGGCATCTATCAACAGGATGACCGCGAGGCGCGCAAAACCGGGCCTAAGCAGTATTCCGCCATGGTGCGGGTTGGCGTTCCCGGTGGCAAGCTCACGCCTGAACAATATTTGGCGCTGGATCGCCTAGGCGATTTGGGCGATGGCAGTTTGCGCATCACCACTCGTCAGGACATTCAATATCACTATGTGCCGAAAGCACGGCTCAGGGAGTTGATCCGGGAGTTGAATGCGAATTACCTGGGCACGCTGGCGGCTTGCGGCGATGTGGTGCGCAACGTAGTTTCCTGCCCGGCGCCGTTTCAAAATGAGCAGCGAAGCGAGCTACTGCCGCTTGTCCAGTTTCTAGCGAAGAGCCTGAAACCCAAGACCACGGCCTATTACGACGTTTGGATCGGCGGCGAGCGTGCGGCCAGCAGCGAGGCCACGGAAATAGAACCGCTGTACGGCGCCACCTATTTGCCGCGCAAGTTCAAAATTAATTTCACATTTCCGGGCGACAACACGACAGACATGTACGCAAACGATGTCGGGATAGTGCCTTCCTACGAACAAGGCGTGCTGACCGGCTTTACGATTCTAGCGGGCGGCGGCATGGGCCAAAGCGCGGGCGTAAAAGCATCGCATCCACGGTTGGCGGACCCCATCTGTTTTGTCGGACCGACGCGCGAAGAATTATTAGAGGTGGTGACCGCGATCGTCACCATTCATAGAGATTTCGGAAACCGGACCAACCGCAAATTGGCGCGCCTGAAGTACGTGATGGATGCCTGGGGCCCGGCCAAGTTCAAGCTCGAATTGGAACAGCGCGTGGGACGCGAACTACCTCCGCCTAAGCCGCTTGAGTGGCATCGGGCGAACGATTATCTGGGCTGGCACGAACAAGGAGAAGGCCTCTGGTTCGTGGGCGTGAGGGTGGTCAGCGGACGCATCAAAAATTTCAGCGCGGACCGGCAGATTCGGAGTGGCTTGCGGGCCGTTGTGGAGAAATTCCGCCTGGAAGTCCGGCTGACGCCACAACAGAACCTCTATCTGGCTGGGATTCAGGACAAGGATCGCGCTGAAATTGCAGCGTTGCTGCGTAGCCATGGCATTATCGAGCCTGAGGCGCTACCGCCCGTGCTGCGTTACGCCATTGCCTGCCCCGCCCTGCCCACCTGCGGCCAAGCGCTCACCGAATCTGAGCGGATTATGCCGGAAGTGGTGGCGGAGATCCAGGCGGAATTGAATGCGATTGGATTGCCGGAAGAGAAAATTCAATTGCGTACGAGTGGCTGTCCGAATGGTTGTTCGCGACCTTATACGGCGGAAATCGGTATTGTGGGCGCCAGCGTTAATATGTACACCATCTATTTGGGCGCTAGCCACTTGGGAACGCGGCTCGGCCAAATCTATGCCGAGCGAGTGAAGCGGAATGAGATCGCCAGCTTGCTGCGCCCAGTGCTGGAGCGCTATAAGGATTTGCGCAATGGGGAAGAAACGTTTGGTGATTTTTGTGATCGCGTCGGAATGGCGGCACTGCGCGAACCGGCTGCTTGCGTTGCTTAGCGACACTCCAAAGGCAAGCAAATTGCCTGCCCTACAGTAGATCAGTTTGTTGCGTAGACGTATTCGCGGTGGCGGTAGGCCACTTTGTCCGTGACCAACGGTAGAGGTTCTACCGGACTAATCTGTTTCATGACGGCGAGTACATGATCAGCATAGTCTTCGTTGGGGTTATACATGAGTAACTTCCCCAACGAGTCCTGATGGCGGTACAAGGGGCTGCGGCCCAGCTTATAAGCAACTTCGTTTAATCCCGCGCGGATGGTGGGAAAAGACGCCTCGCCTTCGCCCCAACCGAAGATATTATTTTTCTTGTAGGCCTTGCCGCCGCTGGATTCGATTACAGCGATGCTGGGAAGAAGACGCCAGTCGAGATGGTTGTCGTCGGCGGCGTGGATGAAGTCTTCAGTCATATCCACGATCGGACAGTGCAGCCGTCCTAAAAAGCTCCGAAGCTTGATGGCGCGCGAATCGGGCTTGCTTGGCTTGGCCGTCGCCACTGTGTACCGCTTGAGGGGTGCTGCGTCGAACTTCACAACAGCCGGCAGGGTAACCACCACCCCTGTCGCAACAAGTAGATGCTTCGCCCAAAGAGGCAGCCTCTTGCGAAGCATGTCATAATCAACTTGCATAACGATATTTTAACAAACTTATGGCATAAGCTTGGCCAACAGAGGGAATCGAGCGGTCATCGGTCCCGCTTATTTTCGAAAACTATATTGTTTTCTATGGTTTTCGGGAAGCGTCAAAAACCGGGCTTCGGAGCAGGTGGTTTTGCCGCTTGAGGAGCATCCGGTGGCAGCACCGCAAGTGATCGGCGTGGAAATGCAAACTTACGGCCGAACTCATCGATGAGATTGAGCTGCCCTTCGTACTTGCCCGGTTCGATGCTATTCACGGGAAGCTGTAGCCAAACCGGCAGTGTTCCATCGCGATTCTCAGCCAACCGATTCGCGCGGACAGCCGCCGTTTCAAACACCTTCTTGTCACCCCGATAGATGGCGAAACTGGCCGCAATATTGGCTCTGCGGAAGTTTTCGGGCAGGTAATCCGGAATGGTGGGGTCATATACCTCGGCGTAAATGAGCAGGTTCTGTCCGGGCCGGAACACGCGCGTCACGCTGGGCATCAACTTCTTGCCGTCGTCGATCAGCGGATTAGAGGCCACCAGTTTCTTGCTGTTTTTCACCCCCGCTACCTGGTTGGCCACCGGCTCACGCTGGTTACTCAAAATAATAGAACTGAAACGCAGCGATTTTTGATTCGACAGATCCGGGATGACAAACGGCGCCTCGAATGTGCCCACCTTGCCCTCGCCATTCTCGCGGGCTACAAAGCGCAGCTTGTAGGTTCCGGGGGTTAGCGTCACGCCCGTGTCGTATTGGATGCTCTTGCGCGTCACCTGGCCCGCGACGTCGCCGGCCAGTTTGAGCGGGATGGTGTCGCGGACGTTGGCGGCCGGACGGTTGCGCGCGTCAAATACCTCGGCAATGAAATCCAGCTCGGTCGCCTGCTTTGAGCCTTTGCCGTGGAAAGCCAGGGACGAACCGGGAATTTTCACGGAGATGGGAGCGAAATATTTATCTTTTTCGATCCGGAAATAATCAATCTCCACAGATATCGGCAGATCAGTCACCGGATTGTCTGAAACCAATGCCTGCGAAAGCTGCGATTCTTTATCGGCATCGCGCATATGCGCAAACGTGCTAGGCCCGTAATAGCCCTGCCGGTAATTCAGCTTAGCTTTCAAATCCGCCAGTTTGGGTGAAAGCTTCACCTGAATACGCCGGTAGCGGCCATCCATCGCGTTATTGGCGCTCACATAAGAAAGCACATAGTAGCTGGAGAAATCCTGCTGGACTTGCCGGATACCCGCGGCCAGATCGTTTGAATCAAGCAGCGCTTTGCCGCCGGTATCGATGGCCAGCGTCGCCAGCGTCTCCTGCTGGTTATTGAAATTGTCCTTCAACGATTTCTGCCCTGACCCGTTGTAGAGGTTGTTGCCAACCGCCCCCGCTTGGGTGGCGTCTCCGCCCGGAACCAGCGCAGTCAGCCCACGGGCGTCAATAGGATAAAAGGCAACGTTGGAGCGTATGGCGGTATTGACGGTGGCGCGCAGCTGCGACTGGTTATCGACATCGTTTTTTTGAATACCGCTGGAAATATAGATCAGCGCTTTCTTTTCCGGATACTGGCCCAGAGTCCGCGCGGCGGATTCCAGCGCTGACAGTTTCAGGTCGGCGTTGAAGATGTTGAATTCGGTCTCGTCGGCAGTGAATTGCCCGCTCGCGTCTTGCGCATCGGCGCCTTCATCGGCAAAGGTGGCATTTTCGCTTGAGTCGCCAATGTGGAATTTATTGATCGTGGCAATGAGCAGGTCGCGGTCACCCGTGAAATCCTGGACAGTTTTCAGTTCACTACCGTAGACCATGATGGAAACCGAATCGCTTGATGACATTTGACTGGTCAAGAATTTGATAGCCGCATCTTTCGCGCGAATCTGTTCGGCTGGCTGCATGGACGAAAAGTCGAAGAGCATCACCATCAGGCGGCGGTCCTGATATTTGGTGACAAGGGTGGTTTGCGTCGCTTTTTTCTCCGCAGCCGGGTTATAGCCTTTGGGCGCGGGCGCCACCGCCGGTTCGGCATCCGTCAGGGGCGGCATCGCTTTAGAGGTTAAGCGCTGCAAGTCCACGGCCTGGAGCTTTTGCAGCTTGCCGTCCTCATAGAGTTGAAAATCGTCCTTGGTGAGATTTTCAATTGGATTCCCATTGCGATCCAGCACCGTCACGTTCGTCACCACCACATTTGTGTTGATGGAAAACGTGGGACGGACCGTTTGCTGCCGTTGTTGAGGAAACAGCGGCGGAGCGGCAAGAAAGATCGCGAGCAAAACAGAAAGAGTTTTCAAAACCGGAACCTCACCACAATTTGCATCGTACGCATGCCGGACGCGGCGCTCGGCAAACCGTAGTTGATGGCGTTCACCACGGTGTAGAAACTTGTGTAGTTCACATGATTGATAATGTTGTTGCCTTCCAGGCGAAATTCAATGCGGCGCCGTTCGGCCAAATTAAATGACCGCGCGAATGCCGTATTCAAGCCGAACGTTCCAGGACCCGGAATGGTATTGCGCCCGGCGTTTCCATACTGGCCGGCGGGCACGGCGGTGAAGGCGCTCAAATTGAAAAAGCCGCTACCGGAATCGATCGCTTCGCCGGTGGCGTTGGCGCGCCCGCTACCGACACCGCCGGTTTGCGCCAACTGCTGCGTGTTGCCGAGCACGCGCGCCGTAAGCGGGTTGCCGGTCTGCGCCGTAATGCCTCCACTTACTTGCCAATCTTTCAGTAATTTCCCAACTTTCGTGTCGCCAGAGAAACGCGACCCTGGTCCGCCGACCGGAGACGTCCAAACGAAATTCGCCTGAAACTGGTGCCGTACATCAAAGCTAGACAGACCGCGTTCAGCGGAAAGGTCCAGCCAGTTTTGGGCTACTGTATTTCCCGCCCCTCCGAAGCTAGACGAGTCATCGATGGACTTAGCGAATTGATAGTAGGCGGTCATCGAAATGCCGTGGTTGAAACGGCGCTGCAGGCGCACCTGCAGGGCATTAAAGCTGGAGTCGCCGATCGATTGGTTGTACGTAAAGCCGGTTGCATTTCCAAGTTGATTCCGGTTGAGCGATGCGGCGCTGCCTGGCGGCGCTTGATTCGGCAGCGTCTTGATGGCCAAATCAGTACCTTTCGTGCCTAGATAACCGACTTCGGCAAAGAATCCGCCGCCTAGGTCGCGCTGGATGGAGATGTTCCAGCTCCCCGCGTAAGGCGTGCGGTAATTCTTATCCACGGCCACCGTATTGGTAATATCCTTTGCGGCAGTGGTGAGAAATCCATTGGCCAAGGTAAGCACATTCGCTGTGCTGGTATTCACGGTATTGGATACGGCAAACGGCGGCTGATTCGCCAGCTGCGACGCGAATTGAATGAATGCTTGACCGTTGTAATAGATGCCGTAGCCGGACCGGATTAGCGTGGACCGCTTAAATGGCAGCTTCCACGCGAGTCCCAAACGAGGCGAGAAATTGTTGCGGTCAGGATTGATCAGGCCGGCCGGAAACAAACCGCTATACGGACCAATCGTATTGGGAGTGACCACCGCCACGTTACTGTAGCCGGGAGCAATATCAAGGTTTGCCATGTGGCCGTACTTCTCACTGTAAGGCGAGAAGTATTCATAGCGCACACCCGCGATTAAGGTCAGGTTCGAACGCACTTTCCATTCGTCCTGCGCATACAAATTCCATTGATTCGAACGGAAATAATCATCCGTCTGGCTATAAGTGATGGAACTCGATTGCGGATAGCCGAGCAGTAAATCGGCCAAATCGTAACCCGTGCCTGTCTGTACTTGACCATTGGCATTAATCGCGCTGGTGGCTTGGCCGGTAAAGTTGAAGGTTCCGCGGCCATTTGGATCGGTGCGCGAACCTATATCCGGACGCGTATAGCCGCCGCCGAAAGATAAGCTGTGGAGCCCTTTTAGAAGCGTGATGCTTTCGGTTGCGCCCTGCGATTGATTGCGCGTCAGAGTGGAGACAGAATCCGAAAGAGATCCAAAGTTTGTGAAGTTGAGCGCGGGCGGCCCGGCATTCAGCGGATTGCTGGAAATGCCCGGGATGCCCAATTCCGCGGCAACATTATTTGGCAGCGTGGAAAAATAGGGAACCGTATTGCTATAGTTCCGGCTAAAACGAATTTGCAGGTTACTAAGCAGCCGCGCCGAAATGTTATGCGTCCAGCCTAAAGTCGCTACGGTTCCGTAGCCGTTGATGCCGTCCGCATATCCAAACGGTTGCGCGGTGGTGTTATCGCGGCGCTGGTATTGAAAATTGAGCGAAAGGCGGTCTTTGGCCGTGACGTTGCGCTGTACGCGCACGCCTAGATTATCCGTATTCGCAGCCTGCGTGGTTTCGGTCTGGTAGTTGTTGGAAAGCGCGCCCGTCTGATTCGGCTGCGGATAGAAACTGAGCAGCCCTAGAGCAATCGGACTGATAGCGCTGTTCGGAAGCACGTTCCCCGCATAAGGCTGATGCGTGGTTGGATTGTAAATGTTCACGGGCACGGGGGTAGCCGAGTTTCCCACGACTTGCAATGCGGATGAGAAATTTCCGTTGCGCTCTTCCAAGGTAGGGACGGTTTCGGTAAACAACTGCGGCGTGCGAGCACGCGTTCCGAAATAAGTAACAAAGAATTGCGTCTTGGGGTCCTTCACCAATTTAGGAATCACTAACGGACCTCCCACAATCAAGCTGAAACGGCTTTGCGCGTAGGCCGCTTGGGGAATATCGAGCCCATTAATAGAGAACGGCTTAGCGTTCGCTATGGAGTTTTGCAGCGTGAATGACGCCTGACCGTGGATTTGCTGATTGGGCCGGCGCCGGTTGCCGAACGCCGCACCAGCCACTTGTCCGCGGCGTCCCCCTGGACCGCCGAAACCGCCGCCACGGCCACCTCCTCCGCCACGGCCACCACCGCCCCCGCCGAATCCACCGCCTCCGAAGCCGCCTCCACCAAATCCGCCGCCTGCCGAACCGCCGGTGCTCTGGATGCCCGGAGGATTCCCTCCGCTGGAGGAATCTCCAGCGAAACCACCCGGACCACCAAAAGCCCCTGGGCGAATGTCCGGCCCGGAATCGGCTTGCGCGCCTTGCTGCATCCCTGGGCTCAAGCTGCCCGAGACCAAGAAGGATTCATTGCTGCTGTCATTTCCAGCCAAAGGTGTGGACGAGTTCTGCTGCGCGTTCAGTTCGTTTTGCAAAGCCTGATCCACCGTTTGATCGCCGGACGCCGGCCCGCTCTGCCCATTGCGGGCATTTTGTCCCCCCGCGCCCGCGCCCGCGCGGCGATTTACTCCAGACGCGCCATTTCCCGCGGCGCTATTTCCCTGTCTATTAGTTGAACCTGATCCGCTAGCCGGCGCACCGTTCTGGCGCGCGCGCATCCGCTGCATCACGGGTGACTCGGTCAATTGCAGGTCAAAGTTCACCGGTCCGGCAGCCGTACTGTAATCGATATCCTTCTTCAGCGGATCGAACCCAAACATGGAAATCGTCACCGACCATGTTCCAGGCGCAAGCGGCGGAAAAACATAGTGGCCGTCTTGATCGGTCACAGTTGAAAACGTTTGTGTTCCTTGCGTGAGGGTGATGGAAGAACCGGGAAGAGGTTGCCCGGCGGACTTCACAAAGCCGCTTTGCGCGCACATATCCGCGCCGCACAGCGCCATCATGAGAAGGACGAATTGACAGAGTTTCCGCAAAGTGCCGATCATTTTTTTGTAAAGCTTTGTAAAGTAAACTATTGATTTCAAACGCAGAAACCGGAGCTTATGCTAACGATGCCCGAAAGCCGGTCAAGGTTACCCGGACACGCTGAATACAGGGATCCTCGTCTTTAAAACAAACCGCGAATGTCGATTTCCGGTAACACCCACATGTCACGCCCTGGATTTGATACGGTTGAAACGAATGGCCCTAGATTTGGAGACACTTCGCACGGAGATGCAGACTCATCTCCAAGAGTCCGGTATCCCGGTTTTTTACGGCTACCATGGCCTGCTCGACACGGCGGCGCAGGTGTCGTGGGATACGGAAGCACATCCTGATTTTCGAGAGTTTGTTGAGACCGCGCGCAAAGCCGGCGCCGCGCTGATAGTATTCAA
Organism: Bryobacteraceae bacterium; assembly: GCA_036488895.1. Taxonomy (GTDB): domain Bacteria; phylum Acidobacteriota; class Terriglobia; order Bryobacterales; family Bryobacteraceae; genus Bog-105. The sequence goes on from DASXGT010000245.1 coordinate 74,993, forward strand.
TCACGAATCGTTTTCACTGGATCAGATAGACGACGCGCTGGATCAACTGGAAGAATCCGATTTTACGCGCGAAGAAAAACGCAATTACGAAACGCGCTTGCGCCAGTTGCAAGCGTATGAAGGATTCACCTGCGAAGTACAGCTTTCCTTTGCGCTGGAGAACCGGCTGTACGTCTTTGAGCTGCACACCGATTGGTATCAGGCGCTGGCGGAAATTATAAATGAACTAGACGTTGCCACCGAGGAGATTGACGAAGAAGAAGGCCCCATCGGTGGGTATTTTTCGAATAATTAAATGACGCCAGCGATTGCGGCGCGATGGCGCCGTCCCGCCGCGCGCTGGGATATTCCGCAAACGCAACCCCTGGCCGTGGCAACGCTGCAGCAGGCTCTTGCATTGGAACCGCTCGCAGCGGCCGTGCTAGTAGAGCGCGGTTACGAAGACCCTTCCGCCGCGCACGAATTCCTGAATCCTTCCTTGAGCGCGCTCTGCGATCCCATGTTGATGCTCGACATGGACCGGGCGGCAGCGCGTCTGCTGGCGGCGATTCAGACTCGCGAACCCATCTTGCTCTACGGCGATTACGATGTGGATGGGACTTCTTCCATTGTCGTTTTGAAGAAAGCCATCGAGATCCTCGGAGGCACGGCTGATTTCCATATTCCCGACCGCCTCAAAGACGGTTACGGCATGCGGAACGAAGTGATAGCACTGGCGGCGCAGCGTGGCGTGAAGCTGATTGTCAGCGTGGATACGGGGATCCGCGCGAGCGCGGTAGTGCGCTACGCATCCGCGCTGGGAATTGATACCATTGTTACTGATCATCACTTGCCCGATAACGAACTGCCGCCGGCTTTAGCGGTGCTGAATCCAAACCGGCCAGGCTGTGGTTATCCCAACAAGAATTTGTGCGGCGCGGGTGTAACGCTAAAGCTGGTGCAAGCGCTGCTGGCAACTAGCGGATTGGCGCCCGCGCGACAAGCTGCGCTCCTCGATTCCTTTTTGAAGCCGGTGGCGATTGCAACGGTGGCCGACATCGTGCCGCTGGTTGGAGAGAATCGCGTGATCGTGCAGCGCGGGCTTTCCGGTTTGCGGCACGTGCGTAATCCGGGCTTGCGGGCGTTATTGGCTGTAGCGGGTTTCGATGAAGGCGAATCGCCTTCCGCGCATCAAGTAGCATTCCGGCTGGCGCCGCGCATTAATGCGGCCGGCCGCATGGCCACCGCTAACGACGTGGTTGAGCTATTTCTTACCTCCGATGCGGGACGCGCGCAAGCTCTGGCCGAACAACTCGACATTCTCAATCGCGAGCGGCAACAGGTGGAGACTGAGATTGTTGAGGCGATCCTGAAACAATGCGAAGAAACCGCCGGCACGTTCATCGATACCGAGGCGCGCGGCCTGGTGTTTGCGGGCGAGGGTTGGCACTTGGGCGTACTTGGTATTGTGGCCAGCCGTTTGGTGGAGCGCTTCTGCCGCCCCGTCTTCGTGTTAAGCGAAGCCAGCAGCATAGCAGCCGGCGAAGGTCCGCATTTGAGCGGATCGGGTCGCAGCATTCCGGCGTTTCATTTATTGGAGGCGCTCGAAAGCATGCCGGAGCTGTTCACTAAATTCGGCGGGCACCGGCAAGCAGCGGGGCTCACCCTGCGCGCCAGTGAATTGACGGCCTTCCAGCAGCGTTTCCACATCTTCGCCGCTGGCAAATTACTGGATGACGACTTACGGCCGCTTCACAGAGCAGATGCGGAAGCGTCGTTTGCGGAATTATCAGAGCTTTGCATCCAGCAGATCTTGTCGCTCGGACCCTTTGGATTCGGCAATCCTGCCCCCGTATTTTATTGCGCGGGCGCGGAAGTGGCGGGACCGCCTAAGGTGCTAAAGGAAGGCAAGCACTTCAACGTTCCGCTGCGGCACGATGGCCGCATGCTGTATGCCAAAGCCTGGAACTTTGGAGACCGTTCCGATCTATTGGAGCCAGGCGTGAAGCTAGATTTACTCTTTCAAGTGGAAGACGACCCGTTTTCGCGTAAGCGCGGATACGCGGCCTGGTGCTTGTCAGTGAAAGATCTGCGCCCGAGCGTGCTCTAAAGTTTGTTTGCGCCCGCGCCGATAAGCGCAACCAGGAAGGACTTACCATGTCATCCAGCGCAAACGCACGACCCTCCGGCATCCAACAGCTTTACGATACGGGGCTGCTACCGGATAGCCTCTCTCAACAAACGCTGGATAGCGCATCCACGCCGCAATTAAACCAGATTGCCGCCAATACAGTTGCCCTACAGCAAATTGAGGTTTTGTTGGGGAACGGAAATGGCGCCGATAGCGTGAGCCTAAGTCCAGAAGCCGCGGGTGCGCTACTGGTGCAGAGCGATTCATCCGGAAATAATAACGGACCAAGTGATTACTTTACACAGGCAGTCAATAATCAACTCACCAATAACATCAACAGTGCGGTGAATGCGTTCCTTCCTGTTAGCAGCACGCATTCCGGCAATAACATTAATGTCGTAGGGTGAACTTCCGGATAGCGCAAATTAGTCCTACGAAGCACGAGTGCTGATTACGGGACTCCAACGAAAGATTTTCCGAAGATTCGTGGGGAGGACCCTTGCTCTGGCTTTCTCACCAGGAATGGGCGCTCCACAAGTAAAAACAGTATAGAAGCCGCTGCGATGGTTAAGGCGAAACAGACAGGAAGAAGCACCCCGAACGATCCGAACGTACAACCTAAATGGAAATACGCTGTACGCAACCCCCACAGGACCAGCCCCTGGATCAAGTAGAAGGAGTAGCTGACACTCCCAAGGAACCTTAGATGCGCCCAACTGCATAATCGCTGGATCAGACCATCACTGTGGAGGCAGCACAGCAAGAAAGGTAGTATACCTGCGAACAATATCGCCGTACGAAGGCCGCTTAACATCTTCAGGCCGGCAGCGCCTAAGCAGATCAGGAGTAGGAGAATAACCACAACCTCGACGCGCTTTGACCCAAGCAGGGTATCCGTGAGCCTTTGATTTTCGAATATTTCGTAGACGAATATTCCGACCCAGAACACAGCCAACTCACTCAAATGAGCAGTGCCAAGGGCACAACCTATGCCGAATAAGGACAAAACGCCAACCATCAACGCGACACGTGTTCCCTGCTGTCGGCCAAACAACCCCGTCGCGGTTGCAAATATAGCCATGAAAACGTAGAAGGTGAATTCGTAGCTCAATGACCAGGCAATTGTGATGATGGGTGGGATGTTGAATACCCCCGGCAACAGGAAAATGTTTTCGACCACATAGCCAGTCGCCGTTACGGGATCGGAGGGAATTCTTGAATGCTCAGGGAAATACGCGGAGAGCAACAGGTACACACTGAGCACGACCAGAAACACGGGATAGATTCGCGTGACACGCCGAGACAGAAACGTTTTCCAGTGAAATGTGGGTTTCAACACCGACGCATAAATTAAAAATCCGCTGAGAGCAAAGAACAAGTCCACGCCGCCGCGGCCGACCGAGGCGATGAAGTTCGCTATTGACGTCTGCACACTCAACGGTGCTAACAAGAAGCCGAAAAGCGATACGTAATGGACAATAAAGACGAAACTCGCCCCAATCCCACGCACTCCATCTATACTCCGGAAATGGTTCGATGCCGATGGGGTTCTTTTGTAAGGTAAAGTCACTCGATCGTCCTCGACCCGGAACCTACGGAGTGAAAAGCAAAATATGGACTCGACTGGAAATGCCGGGTATCAGAGGCGAGATTGACTGCTTACCGGCGTGAAACCGAGCATAGGCGATAAAGCTGACATCCCCCTCAACCGGATGCAGCAGGCTGCCCTTTGGCATCATGAACACCGCCGCCTCGAATGGGAGCGACGACGTTGGTGAGCAGGGTCTTTAGATGAACAGTATTGCCAGCACTTCGGCTCCTCGCAGATCCTGGGGTAGCAAACCTTCCAGAGGTCTGGGAACTGGCGCTCGATGGGCTGATAGGTTTGTCGCAGTTCGAACAGGGAGATTCGTGGGTTCAAGACCCCCAAATTATACCCTAGTATTTATACTTGGCACCGTTCCACAGAGTTTATCCGTCAGGCGAAATAAAGGAGGCCATCCAAGTATTAACCCGTAGATGACGTTCGGGGTTGGCGCCAGATAGCCAGCAGGCTGTCCGATCTTGTCCCCTCGGTTGAATAATAGTGGAAATACCCTACCGGTCCAGTCCCGTGATTTGCCAAGCGCAAATATGAGTTCACAACATCAGTTCAAAATCGCAAGCGACTCGCCACGCGGCCAATTTACATTAGGCAAGTTTAATCGCGAATTCAGGACTAATTCACCATGAATTTGCGAA
>DASXGT010000281.1:0-9878 GCA_036488895.1 Bryobacteraceae bacterium
GACCGGAGACGAAGACAGCATCACAAATCTGGCGGGAAGCGCCTTCCGTCCAGCCGTTTCACGGGATGGCAAATACCTGGTCTACGCCACGCGGTATGAACAGCAAACGCAGCTTCGCGTTCGCGAACTGGCAACGGGAGACGAGCATTGGCTTCCTTCGCCGGTTGACCGCGACGATCAGGAATCCCGGGCGACGCGCGATTTGTTGCCGGGCTTTGCGTTTACGCCCGATAGCAAGTCGCTGATTATTTCGCATCAGGGCCACATTTGGAAAATGCCGCTGGAGGGCGGGGCCGAACAGCAGATTGCCTTCCATGCCAATGTGAAGCTGGACATCGGTCCTTTGCTGGATTTCGAAACTCGGATCAAAGATGACGAACCGGTGCGGTCGCGGCTGATTATGCAACCGGCCACTTCGCCGGACGGCAAGTCGGTAGCGTTTTCTTCCTTCGCGCACATCTATGTTGGAAATGCGGATGGCAGTGGAGTGCACCGGGTAACTACGGGCGACGAGCGTGAATTCCAGCCCTCCTGGTCGCCTGACGGCAAAAAAATCGTGTACGTGACTTGGGCGATGCAAGGCGGCAAAATTCAAGAAGTGGATGCGGCAGGCGGCGTATCCACGGCGCTGACCCAAGTGGCCGCCTTCTATCGCGATCCGGTATTTTCGGCGGATGGGCAATACATATATGCCTTGCATACATCGAAGACAGAACGCAACGGCTTGGAAACGGAATTCAGCCGTCCGGAAGGCGGTTTAGATCTGATCCAGCTTGCTTCGTCCGGCGGAGCGTGGAGAGTGGTTCTGCCGTCTCGCGGCACGGGCCGTCCGCATTTTGGGCCTGAGAAAGATCGTATCTATATGTTCGGGCCGACCGGGCTGCTCTCGGTTCGGCCGGATGGCACGGACCAGCGCACCTTATTGAAAGTGGTTGGGCCGAATTTAAGCCAGGACCCGGAAGCGCCGCCGGCAACCGATATTCGCATCAGTCCGGACGGCACGCTAGCGTTGGCGCTGGTAAGCCGCGAGTTATGGCTGATGCCCGTGCCGCATACCGGCGGAACCGTGACTGTGGATGTATCGAAACCGGACGTGGCTCTTCAGCGGTTGACAGCCATCGGCGCGGATTCCTTCGAGTGGATGGACGGCGGCAAACAGATCGAATGGTCGGCGGGCGCGCACTCGTTCCATTTGGCCTTGGATCAAGTGCGGTTGAGCTCCGGTACTGACGCAGCGAGCGCGAGTAAGCTGAAACCGGCGGGCACCGAATTCGTGGTGGAGATGCCGCGCGCGAAACCGGCCGGAGTGATTGCCCTACGCGGAGCCACGGTCATCAGCATGCGCGGCGATGAAGTCATTCAGAATGCCGACATTGTAGTGACGTCAAATCGGATTTCCGCCATTGGAGCGCATGGCTCCGTGACCATTCCGCCGGGCGCCAAGGTTCTGAACGTGGCAGGCATGACCATCATGCCGGGAATCATAGACACGCACGCGCACTGGACAGAGGTGCGGCGGTTAGTGTTGGATACCAACGCCTGGCCGCTGCTGGCGAACCTGGCTTACGGCGTCACGACGGGGCGCGATCCGCAGACCTCCTCGAATGACGTTTTCGCTTATGAGGACTTAATTGATGCGGGCGTGATGCCCGGCCCGCGCGCTTACAACACCGGGCGCGGCATTTTCGCCGACACCGATTTCAAAACCGCCGAAGATGCCGAGCAGTTTGTGGATTGGTATGCCGAGTATTACCACACCAACACCGTGAAATCGTACACGGTGGGAAATCGCCTCCAGCGGCAGTTTGTGATTGAAGCCTGCAAAAAATACCACATCATGCCGACTACGGAAGGCGCGCTGGATTTGAAGCTGGACATGACGCACGCCATTGACGGATTTAGCGGAAACGAACACGCCCTGCCGATTGTGCCGCTCTATAAGGACGTGGTGCAGTTGTTCGCGCAAACCAAGATTAACTACACGCCCACGCTGCTGGTGGCTTATGGCGGGCCTTGGGCGGAAAATGCTTTTTATCAGCAGCATGATTGGTACAGCGATGCCAAATTGCAGCGTTTCTTTCCGCAAACCACGCTGTGGCTGAAGACGTCGCGCCGGCCCTGGTTCCAGGATCGAGAGCAAATTTATCCCCGTCTGGCGCATGAGGCGGGAAAAATCCAAGCCGCGGGCGGAAAGGTTAGTTTGGGCGGCCATGGACAGTTTCAGGGTATACAGTGCCATTGGGAAATGTGGGCCTTCGCGGCGGGAGATATTAAGCCCCTGGACGTTCTGAAGATCGCCACTATTAATGGCGCCAGGAATATCGGCCTAGAAAAAGATTTAGGCAGTCTGGAACCAGGCAAACTGGCTGACCTGATTGTTTTGAAAAAGAATCCGCTCACCGATATTCGAAATACGAACACCATTCGGTATGTGATGAAGAACGGCGAACTGTATGACGGGGACACGCTGGACCGCCTGCTGCCCAGCGCTCAAAAGCTGCCGCCGATGTGGTGGTGGAATGATCACCCTGAAAAGCCCGCAACGGCTATGCAATAGGGATGATGCGCGAACCGAAGCGGTCAGCATAGACGCGGGTCAGAACTGCGCCATAGAGGAAAATCTGCGCTGAGTAGTAGACCCAAACCACCAGGGCAACCACCGAACCCGCAGCGCCATAGGCAGAGCCCACCCCGGCCGTGTGCAGGTAAAGCGTTAGCAGTGCTTGTCCTATGTTGAAGAGAACAGACGTCATGAAAGCGCCGATGATCACATCGCGCCAACAGATTTCAGCGTCAGGCACGAATTTGAAGATCAACGCGAAGAGGATACTGATGGCCAGAAAAGAGAAGGCGATATTGCTCACTTCACCCACCATCACCGTGCTCGCCGGAACCAGGTCTCCGAAAAATTTCGTCACGAGGCTGAACCCGGTGCTCAGAATGAGTGAAGCCAGCACCAGGAAGCCGAGCGCCAGCACCATGCCGAACGATAACAGTCTCTGCCAAATCATTCCACGCCATCCAGCAAAGCGGCCGGGGGCATCCCAGATCAAGTTCAAAGAATCCCGCAGCTCCAAGAAAACGCCGGAAGCGCCGAAAAACAGCGTGAGCACGGCACTGACGCCGGCCACTATGCCGCTTTTAGCGTGATGCGGATTTTCAATCAACGTCTTTACTAAGCCGGCGCTGTAGCTCCCGGCGATTTGCTCGACTTGTATCAATAGATTCTGTTCCACCGTGCTTCTGCTGAATACCAGCCCGCAGATGCCTACCGCTAGAATCAAAAGCGGGGCGAGCGAAAGCAATGCGTAGAACGCCAGAGCCGCGCCCAGGCGGGGCGCGTTATGATCATTCCACTTCTCCGCCGCGGAGCGCAGCAGGTCAAACGCATCGCCTCGGGTAATCATGGCAAGAAACGGTTCATAAAGGTTAAGACAAGAAAAAACGCTCTGGCGATACATATGTAACAGCACCAACTAGAGCGGCGTCCCACGAGTGCCGGCTGGGCAGGGAGAATAAGTGTATGCATGACTGGAAATAATCGCCTGGCAAAGATGAGAGTAGCGGGTGTTGTTCCCCTTCTTTGCGTTATTTTTACAGCCATCCGGTGCGCACCGGCGCAAACTTCGCAAGCAAATGAATTTGACGGAAAAAACATTACCTCTATCCGCTATGAGCCCGCCGCCCAGCCGGTGGATGTTCGGGATTTGCAGCGCATGCAACTGGTGCAGACCGGCCGCCCGTTCGATTCGAAGCAAATAGCGGGCGCCATCGATCAGCTTTTTTCGAGCGGCCAGTATGAAGACATCCAGGTGGATGCCGAAATGGATGGAACCGGTGTTGCATTGCGTTTTATTACCCGCGCGAGAAGATACATTGGCCATGTGGACGCAACTGGCAAGATCAAAGATCCGCCCAGCCGGACCGTCCTGATCAGCGATGCCCAGTTGTCTCTGGGCACTCCCTTTGACGATGAAACACTCGCGACTGCCAAGAAAAATATAGAGGACGAGTTGCGCCAGAACGGTTTATTTGGCGCCAAGGTGAACGCAAGCGCCGAGGAAGATCCGTCAGACCACCAGATGAGCATCCGCTTTGAAGTCGCGGCGGGCAAACGCGCCAAATATGAAGCGCCGGTGATATCCGGAGATACGAAACTTTCGAATGACACCATACTGGCGGCCACCGGCTGGCGAATCCGGTTCATTCATCGCTGGCGGCAGGTGACGCGCTCGCGTACCGACAAGGGCGTGGACGGCATCCAGAAAAAATTTGCCAAGAAAGAGCGGCTCACCGCGGACGTGGACCTCACCGGAGTCGATTATGACGAAGATCTGAACCGCGCCAAGGCCCACCTCAACATAGATGCTGGGCCGCGCATCGCTATTCATGCGCTAGAAGCGAAGGTGTCGCAAGGAAAGCTGCGAACCCTGGTGCCGGTTTACGAAGAAGGCTCAGTCGATAACGATTTGCTGGCGGAGGGCGCGCGCAATCTTTCGGATTATTTTCAGGCCAAGGGTTACCCCGATGTGGATGTAACCTTCAAGCGGGAGCCCGCCAAAGACGATTTGGAAGCGATCAACTTTTATATCGCGACCGGCGCGCGGCGCAAATTGGTGCAGGTGAATATCGAAGGCAATCACTACTTTCTTAATGACACAATTCGCGAGCGGATGTTTTTAAAACCGGCCACGCTGGTGCTGCGCTATGGGCGTTATAATTCGACTTTTCGCTCAAAGGACGAGGAGACGATTGCGGATCTGTATCACGCGAACGGCTTCCGCGACGTCAAGGTTACTTCCTCCGTACAGCCCAATTACAAAGGCAAGGAACGGGACATTGCGGTCACGTTCCATATCGAGGAAGGGCAGCAATGGCGCGTGCACGGGGTGACTGTGTTGGGTCCTAACCAACTGGACCTTGCTCCCATTCAGCGGGAGTTCGCTTCAGTGGCGGGCCAGCCCTATGCGGAGGGTAATATCGCGGGCGACCGCAACCGGATTTTGCAGTATTACAACGACCATGGTTTTCCTTCTCCGGCTTTTTCCTATGACGTTCTTCCCGGAGATGGTCCTCAGACGGTAGATCTTATTTACCGGATTCGCGAAGGCCGGCGCCAGTTTGTCCGCAAGGTGATCGTCTCCGGGTTAGATCTCACGCGCCCCTCGCTGGTGAAGCCGCTTCTGGGCCTGCACGAAGGCGAACCAATCTCCACCACCAAGATTAATGATATCGCCAGGGAATTGACGGATTTGGGCGTGTTTGCCAGTGTCAATACCGCGCTGCAGCAATCCAGTGGAACAGAGCTATACAAATATGTCTTATATGATTTTGACGAGGCTGCGCGGTACACCTACAACGTTGGATTCGGGCTGGAGGTGGGGCAATTCGGTGGAACCACGAACAACGTGAATCAAGCCGCCGGCGCAAAAGGCGTTTCGCCTATCGTCTCTTTCGGCGTGAACCGGATTAATTTTCTGGGACTGGGCCAAACGGTATCCTTGCAGACGCGCTACTCTTCCTTGGAACAGCGGGAATCGCTGAGCTATTCCATCCCGCGCTTTCTGGGATCGAAAAACCGCGCTATTACGTTCTCTGTGCTCTACGACACTACGCAAGATGTACAAACCTTCTCGTCGCGGCGCGCGGAAGCGTCAGTGCAGACATCGCAAAGATTCAATCGCGCGTCCACTTTGCTGATGCGTTTTGCCTACCGCCGCGTGAGTACGGGCAACATCCAAATTCCTTCGCTTTTGATTCCGCAGTTGCTGCAAGCCGTGCGGATTGGAATTTTTTCGGCCAGCTACATTCAAGACCATCGCGACAATCCGTCCGACGCCCATCACGGCTTTTGGAACACAGTGGATGCGGGAGTGGCGTCGAACTACTTCGGATCGCAACGCAGTTTTACGCGAGTCTTAGCGCGGAATGCCACTTACACTTCTATCGGCAGGAACTTGGTGTTGGCCCGTCAAACCCAAGTCGGCGCCATTATTCCTTTCAACAAGGCGGCGGGTCTCACTAATGCAGACGCCATTCCATTGCCGGAACGTTTCTTCGGGGGCGGCGGCGTCTCCATGCGCGGCTTCGGGGACAATCAGGCGGGCCCTCGCGATATCGGAATTGCTTCGTCCGTGCCTGGCATGAATACCCAGGCAACTGGTTTTCCCATCGGTGGCAATGCGCTTTTCTTCAACACCTTTGAACTGCGTTTCCCCTTACTCGGGCCGAACATCAGCGGCGTGTTGTTTCACGACATGGGTAACATCTACACCAACCCAAGCAGCGTTTCGCTTGCATTTCATCAATCGAACGATCAAAATTTCAACTACGCGGTGCAAGCCTTGGGGTTTGGCGTCCGCTATAAAACGCCCTTCGGCCCGGTGCGCGTGGATCTGGCTTATTCCATGAATCCGCCCACTTACATAGGCTATAGCAGTAGTCTGAGTTTTCAAGATTTACTGAACTGCGGTTCCACTTCTTCCACTGATCCGAAGTGCCTCACCAGCCGCCAGAGACTCGGGCACATTCAATTTTTCTTCTCGATTGGACAAGCGTTTTGAAGCGCTGCCGGCCATTGTTGCTCTTTTTGTTGATGCAACAAGTTGCGTCACCGGTAATTATCGACCGGATTGCGGTGGTGATTGGTAATTCGATTATTAAAGATAGTGAAATCGCCCAGGATATCCGGGTTACCGCCTTCTTGAACGGCGAGGCGCTGGACTTCAGCGCCGCAAAACGGAAGAAGGCTGCGAATCGCCTGATAGATCAAATCTTTATCCGGCGGGAGATTCGCGTGGGCGGCTATCCCAGCGTGACCCCGCAAGACGCGGATGTGCAATTGAATGCGCTGAAAAAACAGCGCTTTAAAACGGCCGACGCCTTTGAAGAGGAACTGCGCCGGTATGGACTGACGGAGTTGGCGTTGCGGACCGAATTTCAATGGCAATTGACCGTGCTGCGTTTCATTGACGTTCGTTTCAAACCCGCCGTGCTGGTGAGCGATGACGAAATCGAAAAGTATTACAGGGCCCATCCGAACAAGTCGTCTCTCGCCGCCATGCACGACCAAATTGCCGATATTCTCACTGGCGAGAAGGTCAACCAGGTATTCTTTGCCTGGCTCGATCAGCAACGCAAAGACGCGAAAATACAATTTCAGGAAGGCGGCCTGACATGACCAAGCGCAAGAAGTTCCTGCTGACCATAGCCGCAGCCCTGGCCGGGTTGTTAGTCGTCTTGGTGGTTACGTCTGTTTTGGTGTTGCAGAGTGCCTGGTTTGCGAATTTCGTTCGCGAAAAGTTGGTTGCGGTGGTGGAAGATTCCACTGGCGGCAAGGTGGAGATCGGTTCCTTCCAGTTCGATTGGAGCCATCATCTGACAGTTCGCGTGCGTGGCTTTGTTCTGCACGGGAAAGAGGCTCGCGATGCCGATCCGCTGTTGAGCGCTCCATTGCTGGAAGTGCGGCTGAAACTGTTTAGCGGCTTTTCGAAAATGGTCGATTTGGAATATTTGGGGATTCAAAATCCGCGAGCTAATTTGATTGTCTATCCGGACGGAACCACCAATGTTCCCCAACCCAAAGTGGCGAGGCAGCCAAGCCAGACATCGGGATTGGAGACCGTGGTGAATTTGGCGATCCACCGTTTTGAAATCAATAGCGGGCTGCTGGAGTATTCGCAAAACAAAATTACGTTCAGCGGACGCGGCGAACAGCTTCGCGCGCTCCTGAATTACGATGTTCAAAATCCTAAATATTCCGGAAGCATATCGATTGATCCGCTGTTGTTCACATCGGGGAAGAATCCGCCGCTTGCTGTGCACGTCAATCTCCCCCTCGTGATCGACAAAAATTCCGTTACGCTGACTGGCGCTGCGTTTACCAGCGGCCAATCGAAAATTCAAGTGAATGCGTCTTTACATGATCTAAATGCACCGGTGATTGCCGCGCAGGTGCAGGCTTCCGTCTCATTGCCGGAAATGCAACAGAGCTTCAATCTGCCGATTGCCGTGCAAGGTAACGTGCCAAATCTGGTAAATGCCGATGTGGCCGCCCGCATGGACCAAAAGAGTAACTCGATTGAGGTGCAAAGCGCGCATCTGGCATTGGGGCAGACGAATTTTCGGGCATCCGGCACGCTGGTTCCCGGCAAAAACAACTCAGTTCAATTCAATGGGAACGCAGCCGTGGAGGAGTTGAGCCGTCTTTTCAAGCTGACTTCGCCACGCGTGACGGGAGATCTGCAACTAAATGGCGCCGCAAAACTGGATGCTAAGAATAACTATGCGATTGACGGAACCGTGAACTCGCGTGGATTGTCATTGCGTGACGGAACAATTCAGATTCCGGCTCTCACTATTCGTTCTCCGTTTCATGCCGATCCGTATTTGCTCAGCATGGATGGGCTTCGAATAAACGTGCTGGGCGGCGATATCGGCGGAAAGATATTCCTTCAAAATTTGAAGCAATTGAGCGTGGAGGGCAATCTGCGGAACCTGCCTCTGACGGCTTTGACAGAGGCGTTTGCGGGCAAACCGCTTGGCTACGACGGTTCGCTGAACGGTCCGTTCAACGTAAAAGGGAACCTGCAGGCAAAGGGAACTTCGGGCTACCGCGCGCAGGCGCGTTTGCGGATTGCTCCCGGCCAGAACGGTGTTCCGGTGAGCGGTGCGTTAAATGCCAGCTACGCGGGCGGCGCGGTCGATCTTCAGAATTCGTTTCTCTTGCTACCAAATTCGCGGGTCGATCTGTCAGGAACTCCCGATAAGCAACTTGACGTTCAATTGCTCTCACGCAATTTAAATGACTTTCTGCCTGCCGCAAATTTTGGTGCTGCCAAACCGACCGCCAGTTTCCCGATTGCGTTGAACGGCGGCACGGCTGCGCTGCAAGCCAAGATTACGGGTGGCCTTTCTGGAAAACCGGCCGCGCCGCAGATAGACGGCCACCTGGAACTGACCCGTTTCGTCGCACAGAAACGAGCCTTTGACCGGCTCGCGCTGGATGTGTCGGCATCGCCTTCGGGCGCCACGATTCACGATGGGCGCCTCAACGGGAGAACGCTCGAAACTGATTTCAGTGGTTCGATCGGCCTGCATCAATGGCAACCGCTGCCCGATTCACCAATCAGCGCCAATCTGAAAATGCGCAATGCGGATCTGGCGGACCTGTTGAGTCTGGCAGGCGCGTCTATTCCGGCATCAGGCCAACTGACAGCGGACGTGAACATCAACGGCGCTTATGGCAATCCGCTGGGGTCCGCAGCACTGCAAGTGGTGAACGGCCGCGCGTACGATCAGCCATTTCAAAGCCTACGGAGCAACGTTAACTTGACCGATCAGCTCATCACGCTTTCGAATTTGGAACTTGATGCCGCCGGCGGACAGATCAAGCTGGATGGAACGTTTCAGCATCCACGCGATAGTTTCACCGTGGGCCGCGCGCAGTTTCGCGTATCTACCAATCCGCTGCAGCTTGCAAATTTGACTGCGGTTCAACGCCAGAATCTGGGAATTTCCGGCTTGCTCCAGCTAACGGCCGATGCCAGCGCCGACGTCGGTAAAACGAATGGCGAGACTACGGTTGCTATTTCAAACGTCACGGCGGATTTGTCGGCGCAAGGCTTGAGCGTACATGATGAGCCCGCGGGCAATCTGACGGCAAAGGCGCGCACTGCGGGGGGAAACGTGAACTACGATCTTAGTTCCGATTTTGCCGGATCGGATATCCGCCTCAACGGGCACACTACACTCGCCAAAAACTATTCGACCACCGCCGATGTTTCCATTCAACGCTTGTCTGTCGAGAAAGCGCTGCTGCTGGCGGGCCAAACCGACATTCCGGCGCGCGGGGATTTGTCCGCGGATGCGCATCTTAC
>DASXGT010000287.1:0-114413 GCA_036488895.1 Bryobacteraceae bacterium
TCCCTTCCCTGAAGTCACGCATGGGATAAGTATTTTTTGAGAAAAACCAGTAAAGCCTAATCCGGCCTGTACCTAACTGCCATGGCTGTGGTGCAAAGTTGCCAAGTGTTGGATAATCGCGAGCATGGCAGCGGCGGGAAAGGTTGAGGCTCTGTTCCAGGGGCGGCAGGGCGAGCAAGATCATCGGCGAATCAAGCGGCGGATCCGACCAATGCTTGGCTTCAAACGGTTCGACCGCGCGGCAGTCACGATCAGCGCCATCAAGCTTGTGCAAAAGATTCAGAAACATCAGTTTAAAATCAGCACATTGGGCGGCCGCTCCGCTACAATGCCGGAACTTTGGAATGCCGTGCTGGCCGCCTGATCCGAATTTCAGAAATCCCAAGAGCGCACCGTTTACGGCGCCGGTGATTACAATATTGAACGTAGCCGATTATTAGGCCCTATCCCCGAGCCTTATTCAGCGCGCTTACCTGATCGGGAAAGCTGTAGGGGCTGGTTGGCGCGCCACCCGGAAGTCGACATTCAGTTCGGCTGCCTGGGTTTCATTAAAAGGGAAATGACAAGCCGCCGAAATTTTCTGCGCCACGCCGTGAGCTGCGAAACAGCTTGGCGGTAATCAACAGATGACGTCCTGAGAGATCAGAGTGCACGCTGCGGACCGAAGGAGATTTTTGGAGTTCTAAGAGCGACTCTCTCATGAGATCTCCGCAATCCTAATCTGCTACAATCCAATCGAAATCAACTGGAAGCACCGGTCCGTTTGCTGACCAAGGGCGTAGTCTCCTTGCTCTGATGGAGGGCGGCCGTCATCGTCCTAAGACCGTTTGACACTCTGGACAGCGTAGCTTTCAAAGGTTGGGCTAATTTTACAGAGCATTCACGTTTTTGTCACCGGGCCATTGAGAAGCTATCTATTAAGGGGATGACAAGCCCATGAGAAATGTGCTCAACGCTACAAACGTCCGGATATTCGAATCGGTGGCACGTTTACAAAGTGTCACACGAGCTGCTGAGGAGATGGAAATAAGTCAGCCCTACGTCTCCAAAGAGATTGCGGTCTTGGAGGAGAAACTCGCTGTGTCTCTGTTTGTGCGCAAGGGCCGCCGTTTGTACCTGACGCCAGCAGGGGAAATGCTTAATCAACACGCAGGAGCAGCCTTGAAGTCCTTGCGGGTAGCGGAGGACAACCTGATAAGCTCCGCGTCTGCCGCGCAGGGACGCCTTCGAATCGCTACCAGCACTGTTGGAATGTATATGCTTCCTAATTGGCTGGCAAGCTTTGAAGCGAAGAATGCAAATCTGGAGACGACGCTTCTCGTCATGAGTTGTGACGAAGTGGAGCAACAGATCATTTCTGGCGAAGCAGATCTGGGTCTCACCCCTCGCCGGCCGCGCTCTCGAAGTGTCAAGGCGACTGTCATAGCTGAAGATTCTCTTGTACTGGCGGTACATCGAGATCACCCTTTCGCGGCGGCTTCTTCCATCCGACCTGAGGATCTACGGACGGAGCAATTTATTGTTCGTGAGCCACAGTCAGCCTCGCGGGCGCTCACCGAACAAAGATTCTTTCGGCATAATCCACAATCCCGATTCAGACTGCAGATCAATCAAATCGATGCAGTGAAGGAGTCGATTCAAGCGGGCCTTGGGATATCGTTCATTTCGAAGCGGGCAATCGATAAGGAGTTGCAGTCCGGAGCGTTTGTCGCGACATCGCTTGCCGGTGTAGATCTGCGTAGACCTATATGTATTCTCCAGAGCATTAATAAATTTCGACCTAGAGCAGGAGCCCTCTTCGCGGAACATATTGAGCGTGCCCAGATCTAGACGTCCAGTGGACTTCAACGCTACACGCTCAGGCGCGGTAAAGCCACCGCGTGAGGTCAACATTATGGGCGAAGTAGCTCTCCCCAGGCAACCTCTTCACGTTATACGCGAATAGCGGAATGTTCAGTTCCGAGGTCGATCCATGACTGCGGTACGTGTCTGGCAATGTCGTGCGCGGCTGGTCCATTTCTCCAAAGACGGTGTCTTTGGCTCCAAACACGCACACCTCCCCGATGCGGGCTGCGTAAAGAGAGTAACGCGATGCAGCTTCATCTCGAGTTAAGACAGATTCAACGCCTGGCAGCGAAGACAGAGCGGCCATTACTTTATCCCTGTCAGCGGGCTTCTTCAGATACACCCAGGAGGTACCGCCGAAGCCTCGATGATGCTTCATGTAGCGGTCACGCTCGGCGGAAATAGAGATTTGAATCGGAATTCCCATGCCGGCGAGGACCTTGTCGAGGTCGTAGCACCTGCTCTTGTGATTCATTCCGTGATCGGCAGTAAGCAAGAAGGCGGCGTCGGGAGCAGCGGCGGCGGCCTCGCCCAGCAGTTCGTCAATCTTGTTTACATGCTCCTGCGACTCCTTTGCGCTTGGAGCCCAGGTATGCATTGGGTAGTCGGTGGTGTGAACATACAGGCATCCGATCTCCGGGCGGTTCCTAAGGAGATAAATAGCGGCGCGCAGGAGCCAATAATTAATCTCTCGACTATAGATGGATGGGGCGGGGCCGAGCCGCTCGACCCATTCTGCCGGTGGTTCTTCCGGAGTCATTGCAAGAGACGTACCTTTGCTGAGAAGAGACACCGTCTTCTTCTTACTGGAAAGCAGGGCGGAGGACACTCCGCGCTTAGCAGCGTGCTCAAACAGCGTGGGCGCCAGGAGAAGATTGCCAGACTCCATGTATTCTTCGCGACCAGACGCGTCCAAGTACGAGTTGCCAGTAATACCATGAACGTTGGGGAACGCTCCACAGCAAATGGACGTGTTGTTTGAGTTGGTAACGGATGGCATGATGCCTTTCACTGGTTTGAAGAAGCCATCCTTCTGCCAGCGCCGGAGCGTCGGGACTTTGCTGCTTTCCAAGTAATCGAGTCCGAAACCGTCGAACATGATCACCACTGTTCGTTGGAGGCTTCGACCGCCGGAACTTTGGAAAACGGAGGCGGGTTGCGCATTTCCGCCGGCACCTAGCGTTACCGCGGCTGTGGTCAAAAAGTCTCTTCTGGATTGCATTGTGTCTGTACCTTTCGCTGAGTAGTTTTTTCGTTCAACGTACTTGCCGCAAACGCCGCTACCAGATCAGCTTGAGTCCGAGCTGAATTTGTCGCGAGCTCGTCGTTGTCGACGTGATTTTGCCGGCAGTCGGATTGGGAGCGCCCGTCGAATCGAAAATGTCGGTACCGGTGACGAGCGGGGGCACCTGGAAGTTTGCGCGATTGAAGAGGTTGAAGATTTCGGCCCGGAACTGCAGGTTGGCGACCTCGCTGAGGCGGTTATTCTTAAAAACAGAGAAATCGAAATCAGCGAGGCCCGGTCCGGTCAGGATATTCCGCCCGGCATTGCCGCGCAGGTTAATGCACGTTGGATAACTGAAACCCGGATCGCAATACTGTGAGTAAAATGCCCGCGACGGAGCGCTGGGAAGCGCGAAGCATTCTGTCTTGATGTAGTGATTCGGGTTTCCCGGGTTCACCAGCGAACTACAGCCAGGGCCTGAGAGGCGATTAGGATAGTCCCAAGGGTCGCTGCTGTTGAGGCCAAGCGGGTCTCCGTCGGTACCGAACGTGGCCGTAAAGGGAGTGCCCGAGCTGGCCCTGAAAAGCCCGTTCATCTCCCACCCCTTCGCGGCCCACTCCAACGGCTTTGGTAGCGAGCGGGGGTCCGGAAGTTGCCACGTCCCAGCGATCACTAGCGTGTGGGCAATGTTGAAATCCGATACTCCGCGATTCAGACGGAGGTTGAATGAGGAAAGGCTCGACATACTGGTAAGGAATTCGTCGCCGACGATGGTAGAGGAACCGGTATCGATACTCTTTCCCCACGTATAGGAGCCGCGAAGCTGAAAGCCGTAGGACATTCTTTTTGTCACGTTGAGCTGCAGAGCGTTATAGCTGGAGTTGCCGTCCCATTGCATCGATCTAATCTCTCCGTAGTTGGGGTTTACCAGCGTGCCGCTTCCCACGGGCGAGGGCCAGACGTAACCGGCAGAGGTCAAGGTAGGCATTACGATATTGGAATCGTCGATACGCATGGGCTGGTGGACGCCGCGCGTGCCCACGTAGCCAATGGTTGCCGTAAGATTCCTCATGAGTTCCCGCTGAATATTAAAGTCCCACTGCATGACGTAATTTCGTTTGGGGTTTTGTTCGATCCAGGATACAGATAGCGTATTCGGCTGAAGTTGTGCCAGTGCTCCCTGATAGAACGAACCTGGCGGTAGTTTGGAGGCGGTGCCCAGCAGGAAAAAAGGAGCAGCCCGGGTCTCCATGTTCTGAAACTCGTAGGGCAGGGGTAGCACGTCGTACATTCCGAATCCCGCGTGTACGACGGTGCGCTCGTCACCGTTAGGGTTCCAGGCAAGCCCGACGCGCGGCTCGATGTTCGAGAGCGTTGGATTTTGGAAGAGCGGACTGCCGAGATGGTTCACCGGACTGGTCAAGCTCAACAGCGTAGAGATTTTGCCGTCTGATTCGGTGGGCACGCTGGTGGCCTCGTAGCGCACGCCCAGGTTCAGCGTGAGATTCGGCCGTATACGCCAGTCGTCTTGAACGTAGCCGGCAAACAATTGCTGGCGCAGGCTGCGCGGCGTGGTCAGGCCTGGAAGATCAGCCCGAAATCGCGAGGGCTTGTTAGTAAGAAAGGCATCGAGGGATCCGAACGAGAATTGCCCCGTCACGTAGGAATAGTATTCAATGTCTGACCGCATTCCCTCGAAAGCAAAACCCAATTTCAAAGAATGCCGGCCGTGCGTGAGGGAAGCGTCATCGTAAAGCTGATACGAAGTCCACAGGAAGCGTGTCGCATCCTGGGCGCCGCCCATGAACGGCGTGAGGCCACCGACGTTGACTTGAGCGGCCGGTTCTCCCGGAATCGCGCCGAGCGCCAGGTCGCCGGCGGCCGGATTCAAGGCCTGCGCGCTCAGATTGTCCAGCACGCCTTCCCGATTGAATCCAAAGCGTAAGTTGTTCAGGACCGAGGGGCTGAAGATATGGGTCTCTTGGACAGCCACGGTGCGCCGGGTGGTGCGATCGTTCAGTAGCACGTCGCCCAGGTTGTCAGGGGAGCGGTACGGCGTGTCATCGTAGGTGAACGTGCCAAAGAAGCTATCCCGGGCTGTCAGTTGGTGATCGAGGCGGGCGGTCGCGAAGTTCTCATTCACTACCTGTTGTGCCGTGAACTGGTAGAGCCCGGTGTCTCCTCCGGCGAGTAACCCGGCATTCGGCAGAGGCCAAAACGTGAGGTATTTCCGGGCTGAGGGATCGACGGTCACGGTCCCGTTTGAGAGTTGTCCGGCGCGCGCCGAGGCGGAGGGGACCGTGGCGATGTTCGTGATCCCGGTGGACTGGCGATTCCCCTCATAGTTGACGAAGAGAAACGTGTGATCCTTCCAAATAGGACCACCGAGCGCCGCACCGAACTGATTACGTTTGAACGGGGGCGTCTTCCCGTTCGGGTCGAAATAGTTCGGAGCATCAAGCGCACTATTCCGGAAGAACTCGTAGGCGGACCCATGCACACTGTTGGTTCCTGAACGAGTGATGGCGCTGATCACGCCGGCGGAAGTCCGACCGTATTCGGCCGGGGCATCGGCGGTCAGTACGGAGAACTCTTCAACGGCATCGACGCCCAGCGTGCCGCCAAGAACGCTTCCGGGCCCGCCGTTGCTGTAGTCGTTGACGCTAATTCCGTCGATGAGGTAGTTGTTCTGCCGGACTCTTCCGCCGGAGATGCTCAACTGGGAGCCGAAGCCGCGATTGCCCCGGTCGGCCGCCGCGGAGTAGGACGCTTGAGTCGAGATCGCCGCGACGCCTGGCTGGAGCGTCGCCAGATCGGTCCAGGAACGGCCGTTCAGCGGCAGCGCTCGAATAGTAGTGGCGTCGACCACGGTGCCCACTTGGGAGCTGGAGAGTTGTACGGCGGGTGCGCCTACCGCGACGGTAACGCTGTCCGATGTGGATCCGACAGGCAGCTCGAAGTTGAGTTCAGCAACCTCCTGAACATGCAGTACGACGTCCGGTTTTACAACTTTTTGGAAACCGGTTTTCTCAACCTCCATGCGATATGTTCCCGGCAACAGATTCGGGATGGAGTATTCGCCGACGGCGTTGGAGATGGCTTCAGAGCGAATATTAGTGTTCACGTCAACGGCGAAGATGTGTGCGCCGACAATAATGGCCTTGCTGGAGTCCGTGACTTGACCCGTCGCGGAGGCGTTGGGGGACTGCGCGTAGACAAGATTAGGAAGCGGGAGGAAAAACCAGACAACGGAGACGACTGCCATAAAGGTCCTGAAAAACATCTTCGCCATGAACCCGAAGGTACCGAATACGTGTTAACAGCTTGTTAATCGGACGAACTCCCTGACTTATGTGGTTATGTAGAGATAACCAAGACGGTATAAGTAGACCTGAAGGCCTGCGCCGGTTCGAAGCTAGACACGCCTCACGAAAACTGCCGCGGCCAGCGCTCCGAGAAGAGCGACCCCGCCGGCCAGCAAGAACGCGCTAGTGAAAGCCCCGGTTGCCTGAACAATGAAACCGGTTACCGCGGGTCCAACGATGCCGGCGCAATTTGCGATCAGATGCACAAAGCCACTGGCCGCACCTACGTGTTCGGCACTCACCACATCCTGGATAATCGCCCAATACGTTGCGCCGGTCAGATAGACGCAGAAGATCGTCACCGCCATGAGCGCTACTGCCCAGGAGAGACTCGATACCAGCCCTGTCAGGGTTACGCAAATTCCGGCCAGGACCAGACAGAAGACCAGCACGAACTTGCGGGCGGCCAGAGGATCAGGGCATATGCGAACCAGAAGATCAGAAATCAATCCACTGAGTAGCAGCCCAAATGTACCGAGAATCCAGGGAATCGCGTTCAGGAGGCTCATGCGGCTTACGTCGAGGCGCCGCGACATCGTGAGGTAACTCGGAAACCAGCTCAGAAAAAAATAGAGCACATAGGCGTAGCTAAAGAAAGAAATGCCGGTTGCAATCACAGTGGGCCGCCGATAAAACGAAAACGACGGTTGAGTTTCGCCTTGCGCCGCCAACTGTCTGTGCTCCATTTTCAGATTCTCCAGGTCGTGTTGATCTTGCTGCACGGCAGGCCTATCGGTAACGGCCAAGATCCAACAAAGCGTCCAAAGAAGACCGATCGCCGCGAGTACGACAAACGACGTGCGCCAGCCGTAACGCACGGCGAGCCATCCGGCCACGATGCCCGACAGAGCGCCACCGATCGGTGTTCCGGCATTCGCGATGCCTATCGCGGTAGCTATTTGACGCGGCGGAAACCAATTACTAACCATCTTGTTGGCAGCAGCCCCGAAGGGACCTTCGCCGCAGCCGAACAGGATACGCACTATCAGCAAGGAAGAAAACCCAACGGCGGCAGCCGTCAAACCACAGAAGACGGACCACGTGCTCATGGAAAGTGCAAAGACGCGTTTAGGACCGAACAAGTCGGCAGCATATCCGCCGATAAATGTGAATAGGGCGTATCCCGCGAAGAAGCTGCTGAAGATGATTCCGAGCTGAGCCGCATCAAGCCGCAGATCTTTCATGACGAGCGGCGCAGCCACGGATAGCGCCGAGCGATCCATATAGTTGATCATTCCGCCAGCAAACAGGAACGAAATCGGGACCCACCTGCTGCGGCTCGGCACGGCTATTTTGATGTGGCGGGCGCGTCCGCGGCGGAGGCGCCGCCGCCTTGCTTCGCCGGCGTTCCCTTATAGAGGATTTGGTCGTTCGTCGCCAGCATTTTGGCGTGAAAAGCCAGCGCTTCCGGGTGGAAGTCCGATTGTGGGACCGGCTCTGGCAGAAAATGGCGATAGTGATCGGAACCGCGCACCAAAGTAGCGCTGTCGGCCAGCGCGGTGAGCTGCTTTACGTGCGTTGGCAGATAACGGATTGCAAAGCCGACGCGTCGAAGGTCGCTGTCATTCGGCTCCGAACCGTGCACAAGCAGCACGTGGTGCAGCGACATCTGGCCCGGCTCGAGCACGATGTCCACGGCCCTCGACTCGTCGACTTCAACGGCGATTTCCTGACCGCGGCTCAAGAGATTATCCGGTGCAAACGTATCTTCATGCGGAAGTTGCTGCAACATGTGCGTCCCCGGCACAACGCGCATACATCCGTTCGCTGTGATGCTCGGCGTGAACGCGATCCACGCAGTCGCAATGTCTGGCGACGATAGTCCCCAGTAGGTCGAATCCTGATGCCAGGTGACTCGCGCCTTGTCGTGCGGGTTCTTGATGAAAAATCCAGACCCCCAACAGAGAATATCGGGCCCGAGGATCTTTTCCACCAGATCGAGAATTCTGGGGTGGCGGATCAGCTCGTTCAGCCAAGTTAAGAGCAGATGCGGCTTACGGTTGATATGCGGTGGCAGCTTCCCGCCGTGCTGCGCCTCCAACTCTTCCAATTTCGTTCGCAACGTGGCGGTCTCCGAATTGGAGAGTACGGATAGCGGGAACAAAAAGCCCTCCCGCCGATATGCGTCTAGGAGGTCTTCGCCAACTTCTATTGCCACGCGTTCCTGCTCCTTTCTTCGCCGGAGGACACTGACATCCAGTGCGTTGTTACCTGCATGCAGCCTAACATCTTTGGCTCGGTGCAAAGTTCGTACGTGGACGCGCGCTCTTGGGATTTCTGAAATTCGGATCAGGCGGCCAGCACGGCATTCCAAGGTTCCGGCACTGTAGCTGAGCGGCCGCCCAATGTGCTGATTTTAAACTGATGCTTCTGAATCTTCTGGCGACATTGCGTCAGCGAGCGGATTGCCGGGCTGCCTTATAAGCCAGGTCAAGGTACAACAGCATGAAGACGCCAGTTTGCGCGTCCACGCCAAACCATGCGATCACGCCAGTCCACACTGCCGTACTCATGCGATAGCCGAGAAGGTAAACCGCCCACACTAAGCCGATGGCCGAAAATGAGTCGGGGCGGCTGTCGCGGATCTCACCAGATTTTCCTGTTCCGAATATTCGTGTTCGATCTCTTTTCTTTCCATCTCCTCTTGTTCCATTGCTTCTCGGTCCATTTTTTCTCGATTTAGCTTTTCTTGCCTCTGGGCTTGCTGTTCTTGCAGCTGGGTCGCGAAGGCGAGGAAGTCCGCCGCTGTGCGCGGCCTGAATAATCGAGCGCTGGGAGAAGTTTGCCCGGACTGAGGCAGCCGATTCGTTGTCACTTCCTGGCGCTGCTGTTGGTTGGTATTCGCGGGCTGGGCTCTCTTCGGTGCGTCGTGTTTCCCGGCGTCATTTTTCTTTGCCCTTGGGGACACGGCGGTTTGTTCGAAGCGCTGGACGGCGAGTTGCAGGCGGCGTTCGCTCAGGTCTCGGTTCGACAGCTGCATGTTTTCCCAGAAGGCGCGCTGTTCGGCGCGCAGGCGCAGGGTGCGTAGACATTCGACGCTTTGCAGGGCGCGGTTGTAGGTGCGTTCGGGGCGGGTGCGATAGCGGGCCATGCGGTCGCATTCGGCGTGTTGTTTGGGGGTCCAGTCGCACAGGTTGGGCTGCGCGTTGTAGAGACGGAATTGGCTTTTGTCGTATTCGCGCTGGATGCGACGCAGCTCCCAGGTGGCTCGGGCCGCTTCGTTGACCCGGATTTGCTGCATTTCGGTTTCGGGTAGGTATTCGGCGATAAGGCTTTCGAGGAGCGCGTCGAATTCGGCTTGGGTTTCGCCGGGGAGGATGAGGCAGGTGGAGGTGCAGTTGTGCTTGGCGGCGTTGCGGCTGGTGATTTGTTTGCCGTGTTCGGTTGTGGGGCCGGTGGCTCCGCGTGGTGCTGGCATGGTTAGTTGATTTGGTTTTCGCAGATGTGTCAAGCGGGCGGCGAGTGGGCGAGACGGTAGGGTATTGATTTTGCGGGGGTAAGAATTTTTTGGAGTTCGGGGAACGAGGCGCTGAGCGGGGGAATGTTAGGTAGTGGGGGTTATTTCGCAGTTACTGAAATTTAGTGAAAAGGCGAAGATACAGCGTATTTTGCGAAACGGACAACTCCGTGCGCAGTGTAATCTAGATAACTAAATTGGCGTAAGCGCTTCCGAAACGATGGTTACGGACCAAGGACTCATCGACTGCCGAGAAGCGCTAGATACGGCAATGAGTGCAACTGATTGGCGATCGAAGCGGACTTTGCGGGCGTGTCCGCGATGATACGCCAAGTGATTCCATGCGCAATGCGCGCTTCTCAGTCCTAATCCGTCGACATCTTCCAGAAGCGAGCTTCTGGTGCATTTAAGCTAGATGGAATAGGCGGCGAGAGCCCGTGCCGTGACGATATCACGTCAATACCTCCTAAATCGCCCTCCAAAAGCCTTGACGATCTAGCATTGCGTGATATCTTCACGTTAGCAGTATGCTCGTCTCATTTTCAGTCTCAAATTTTCGCTCTTTCAATGAAGAGCAGACTTTCTCCCTCGTCGCGAGCAAGCGGCATACCGGTCTTCACCAGAATCATGCACTCCCGATACCTCACTCTGACGAGAGTGTGTTGCGTGCGGGAGTTATCTACGGAGCGAACGGAGCTGGGAAATCGAACCTCTTCAAAGCGTTACGTTTTCTGCGTCAGATTGCACTGGACGTCCGTGACAAAGAAGAAGCAATTCCCCTTGAACCTTTCCTCCTTAATCAAACAGCGGGCGTTTCACGCTTGGATCTGCAATTCGTCTGCTTCGAAAACGTGTATCGCTATGGCGTCAAGCTGACGGATACACAGGTAGACGAGGAGTGGCTGGTCCGAATCGTAGACGGAAAGGAGAAGATTGTCTTTGAACGGATTACCTCGGAGGAGGGCTCCGTTTCTGTGGAACTGGGCGATGCCGGGTCGATCGACGATTCGGAATTTGAGAAGTTCGCTGCCATGGTCAAGGTGGGAGGCCCAAGGAATCAAACCTTTCTGGCAACTGTTAGATCGACACTTGACGTCCCTAGTTGGCCAGAAAGGGTCTCAGACGCAATCGTCTGGTTTTCACGCTTGCGGCTGGTTAGTCCCGGCGATCCAGTCCGCCGGAATCCCAGCGCGTTCATCAACGATGATGATCTCCTGAGTTTTGCGGGTGAATTCCTCAACGCGGCAGCAACGGGTATAGACCGCCTCCAAGTAGCGCAAACAACGCTTTCAGAAGAAGAGATCGCGGGGCTTGTTTCAGCACCTATACGCCAACGGTTGGCGTCTGCCGCTATCGAAGGAAGGGCCGTCCGCCAGGTTCGCCCGAATGGAGACGTGATTATTGCCGAGAAAATCGGCGAGAGGCTTCAGTACAGCCTCGTTCAATTGAAAGCCGCGCATCGCGGTCAGAATGGCGAAGACATTCCGTTCGATATCGAGCAGGAGTCGGACGGAACGAAACGAATTCTGGAATTGATTCCGGCTCTCCACAGTTTCCAGCAAATACCACTCTGCTACTTTATTGACGAAATTGACCGCAGTCTTCATCCGATGTTGGCTAGAGAATTTGTTGAGTTCTTCTTCAGGTCCTGTCAGAACAGAACTGCACAGTTGATCATGACTACCCACGAATCAAGCCTTCTTGACCAGGATCTTCTCCGGCGAGACGAAATCTGGTTCGCCGAGAAAGATCAGCAAGGTGCTACGAAATTGTATTCCCTGCTAGATTTCGCTCCTCGGAACGACCTTGACCTCCGAAAGAACTATTTGCAGGGACGCTTCGGCGCCATTCCGTTTCTCGGTGGTATGGAGAGGCTACTCGAAAAACAACAAGACCCCACTGGAGCGAAGCCGGAGTGAGCCTGCTCAGCCGCCAAGTTCGGCCGCTCGGTCGCGATCCTCAGCAAGAAAACCTAAGAGATAGTCGTCTATTTCTTATTGCCTGCGATGACCGTTACGCCCCCAAACAATATTTCGACTTTTTCCGACTGACTCGAATCAAGATCGTGGTTGATCCGACCGAAGACACCAAATCAGATCCGAGGCATGTGCTCGAACGCCTCCGTAAAAGGCGTGACAAGGAGCAACTTCAGCCCGACGACGAATGCTGGCTCGTCCTCGATACCGATCACAATATCGAGCCTAATCATCGGCCCAATCTAATAACTACAATTCGCGACGCCCAAAAAGACGGGATCCAGGTGGCTCTGAGTTTCCCCTGCTTCGAACTCTGGCTCCTGCTTCACCACATCGATGAGGAACACGTAAAATCCTTGGGGAAATGCGGTGACGTCGAATCCACAATTCGGTCATATGTCGGCGAATACAATAAGACAAATCTGAAGCCAGCCCACTACGGCGATGGCTCCGCCTCCGATGCCACGCTTCGTGCTGAGCGCCTCGATCAGACCGTCACAAGTGGCGACATCCCGAACTCTCCAACTACCCGTATTTACCGACTAATCCGCGCAATTGTCTCCAAGGGCGTTCCCTCTGATCTTCCGTTGGAACTTCGACATCTCATCCCCAATCCCTAAGAATCTGTGCTGTGCCCGGTCCGCAGTCAATTTTGCAGCTGCATCACGCCCTATCCTATGCTGGTTCGATTTTAGTAACGGTCATACGTAAGCCTCCGATCGAGAATTGTGTTCCGCGAAATCCGAATGCGGGGCGACTTCAAACGATATTTCGCGGCATCTCCAGATCATGTAGAGAACCGGATACACGAGCAGTTCCATTAGGAATGACGTCGCCAGGTCGCCTACCATCGGCGCCGCGATGCGTTTCATCAAGTCCGCTCCCGCGCCGGTAGACCAGAGAATCGGGACCAGTCCGATGGTCATTGTGGCCACGGTCATAAACTTCGGCCATATCGGTTTGGCCGCGCCGTCGATTACCGCCTGGCGCAGATCGGCGACATTGCGTAAGCGGCCGGATTGCCGGGCCGCCTGATAAGCCAGATCAAGGTACAGCAGCATGAAGATGCCAGGCGCTGAAAATCGTGGGAGGCAAGCGCGTTGAAGGCGTCACTTGTCCGAGATACGCGCGAACCTTTAGCTGGATCACAATTTCCCGTTTCGCTGCATTTCATCGGAAAGAAAGGTGACTCTACGTCCAAGTGGATTGGAGATGCCATGCGCGTCTATCGGGACTTATCCTTTGGTGTGCCTTAAAATCAATAGCGCTTTGCCTCCTTAGGCATATCGGGCCAATTTAAAGTTTTCCCGCCCTGCTATAAAAGCAAAATGCGCACGATCCTCTCCTGCTTGTTCCTGCTTTTATTCTGCAGCCCCAAATCTATCCTTGCTGCTGTAGACCCTTCGGAGACTACACCGATTGCGCCGTTCAGAATTACTGACAACCTGTACTACGTGGGAAGCGAGGATCTTGCCAGCTACCTCGTCGTCACGCCAAAAGGAAATATCGTCATCAATGCAAACCTCGCTAGCTCACCGCCGCTAATCCGGGCGAGTGTGGAGAAGCTGGGCTTTCACTGGAGTGACACCAAGATTCTGCTCAATAGCCAAGCGCACTCCGATCATATGGGTGGGGCAGCGGAGATGGTTCGCGAGACCCATGCGAAGAACATGGTAATGGAAGGCGACGTGAGTGTGGTTGAAACCGGCGCACGCACGGACTTCTTATCGCCTTCACCTAACATCGTCACTTACGCTCCTGTACATGTGGATCGCGTCCTCCATGACGGGGATACCGTGAGCCTGGGGGATGTGACTCTGACCGCCCACAAAACCGCCGGCCATACGCGCGGATGTACCACATGGACGATGCGCGCTCACCTTCCAGGGGAGCAAGCGGGAACGATTCGGAATATCGTCATCGTCGGAGGCGTGGGTTTTTGGTCGCAGTACCACTTCGTCGCCACACCCGGCCATCCCGTAAGCTATCCCAGCATCGCTCAGGATTTTCAGCATACGTTTTCGGAGTTGCGCGCTTTGCCCTGCGACGTATTTCTGGGAGCCCATGGCCAGTACTTCGACATGCTCACCAAACTAAAGAGCTATCCGCGGGCTGGTCCCCGTGTCTTTATCGACCCGGCTGGTTATCAGGCGTTTATCGCTGCCGCTCAAGAGACTTTCAGGAAGGCGCTAAGCAAACAGGAAGCCGCGGCAGCTCATTGATGTTCCACTCTCGGACTGCCCACCTCAAGTGCCTGCGGATTTTTCGTCAAAATTTACTACCGCCAGGAAATCGGGCGCTACGCGGGCCTGGCCGCCGGCCCAAAGGTAGAGCACGCTTTCGGGGGATTGGATCTACCAGGGCCACGCGCATCAGCCGCGTAGAGCGCGTGAGTTCCCGCCATCACGAGCAGCAGCGTCATTTGTGTCACTTTGTTTCGTATCCACATTCTCCAGTTATTTGTGCAATCATTGTTGGCGTTTACGGCGGCACTTCATAGAGGGAGAGCACGGGGCGGATCTCAATCATCCTTCCGAAGTTTTTTTGGGACCAACGTACTGGCGCGGGCCAACCGGGCCGCGATTGCAAAAAATATAGGCGGGTGATTGAAAATGTGTATCTGCTCTCCCTTTACCAAGTTGCAGCCTAGCTGATGATCTTCGGGCAGCGATCGAGAGAGTAGTCATCCATGACGCTAAAGACCTTACGCATTTTTCTTGTTTTACTAGCCGCGGTTCCTGTACTTGACGCCCAAAATACCGGTGGGCCGGAGAAAGGTCCGCGGCTGGGTTCCGTGATCCGCCAGATCGATCAATATATCGAGCAAGGCATGGAAAAGACCGGAGTCCCGGGATTGGCCGTGGCGATTGTCTATCACGACAAAGTGGTGTACCTGAAAGGCTATGGTGTTCGCAAGGTTGGTGAACGAGCCCCTATAGATCCGGATACGGTTTTCCAATTGGCTTCTTTGTCCAAGCCGATTGCCTCCACGATAGTCGCGTCTCTGGTTGGCACGCATGAGGTGAATTGGGACGACAGAATCATTGATCTCGATCCGCGTTTCAGATTGTCCGACCCGAGCGTGACCGAGCGCCTCACCATACGCGATCTG
Source organism: Bryobacteraceae bacterium (assembly GCA_036488895.1). GTDB lineage: Bacteria > Acidobacteriota > Terriglobia > Bryobacterales > Bryobacteraceae > Bog-105. The sequence continues at coordinate 14,981 of DASXGT010000287.1, forward strand.
CTCTCGCATCGCAGCGGTTTGCCTACTTCGGCTGGGGATGCGCTGGAAGATCTGGGATTTACGCAACCGGTCATTTTGCGCCAAATGCGCTTGCTGCCGCTGCCCGGGACTTTCCGGAAGACTTACCAATACAGCAATTTTGGATTTACCGAGGGGGCGACTGCCGCGGCGAAGGCCGTACGCGAGCGTTGGGTGGATCTGGCTCATGAGCGCCTGTTTAAGCCGCTGGGAATGAACTCCACCAGCTATCGTTACTCCGATTACGAAGGTACAGCGAATAAGGCGGTGATCCACTTGATTGTGGATGACAAGGCGACTCCCCGGTACCACCGCGATCCGGACGCGGAAGCTCCCGCCGGCTCCGCCAGTTCTTCCGCACGCGACGTTGCCGAATGGCTACGGCTGCAACTTGGGAACGGTACTTGGGAAGGCCAGTGCATTGTGGCGCCGGATGCGTTGAACGAAACCCACTCGCCACAAGTTCAGAGGGGCGTTGATCCGGCCGGAAACCCCACCTACTATGGACTCGGTTGGAATGTAGACAAGGATGCCGGCGGCCAGCTGATTCTCAGCCATAGCGGCGCTTTCGTCCTAGGCACGGGCACCACGGTTAAATTTTCTCCGTCAGAGCAACTCGGGATCGTGGTGCTTACCAATGGCACGCCGACCGGCTTGGTGGAGGCGATTGCCAATACTTTCTTCGACCTCTATAACACCGGCGCTCCTACACGAGATTGGCTCACGCTATTCAGAGCGGCTTTCAAGAGCATGATCGAAGCAGGAAACAACGCAACCACGGACTATTCGAAGCTGACTCCTCCGGCTGCTCCCTCGGGCGGCAAGGCTCTTTCCACGTACGTGGGAACTTACGGCAATGATTATTACGGCAAGATCGAAATCAGCGAGCAACACGGATCGTTATGGATGCGCTTGCCGGATAACGGCGCCCTCTATACGCTTTCACATTGGGATGCGGATACGTTTACATACCGGTTCGAAGCTGAGCAGGGCATAGGCACGCGCGGTGTCGTGTTTACAACGAGTGGCACGCCCAGTGTCTTCATTGAGAATTTAGCGCTGGAAGGAAATGGCGTCTTTAAGAAGAATGCCGACAAGCAGCCATGATCCGCGGCAGAACACAAAGGTTGCACGGAAAAATTCTTGTGGCCTTTGTTTTACTCGCGGCCGGTGGGCAAGCACCGGAGCATGGCCGCGCCGTTCTTCGGGCCCAGCAATTCAGAGAACGAACGCCCGGGCAATCGGCCGTTCGCGGGCTCTGTCATCCGGTTTAACTTTGATAACAGGGAGATTGTAATGGGAACGCATTCTACTCGCGCAGTTCCTCAGCTCGACGAATTGCCGCGCCACTGGAGACCGGAGCGCGCGGCAAAGTTGGCAAGGGAACCTCCGCCGATGATCTCGGTGCCGTCGCTTTGCCATTGGCTCTACCCGGCATCTACTGGGTACCGTCGGGCATGCCGGTGCGGCCCTGGGTGACTACCTTGATATGCCAAAGGCCGACGAGTCGTCGTCACCAGGATCGGCATCATAGTGATCATCCGCAGTGAACGCAATCTTGCAGTCGGCGTAATACGGGACGGGGGAATAAATGGCGAATATTGAGCGCTATATTCTTTGCTTCCCTTCCCGAAAGAGCCGGCTCCGCAATTCGCCGCTCTCAGTGTTGCGGCTTTTTCGGTTCTCCGCAATGCTCTCCCCCGGACCGGTATCGTCGAAATCGCGGGCGGCCGGTCGTCCGGACGAATGGCAGCAGCGCTCCACATCCTCGCCCAGGCGACCGCTATACCTGCGACGTATCGGTATCATTAAGAGGTGTCGCTTACGAAGGTGCGTCGCCCATGTACATCAGAAATCGGATCTCCGACTCGGTGCTTGCCATTTAAGTGCGAGCGCACGCCAAAAGCAACCAGAAACGCATGACAACGTCAAACCCGCATCCTCTCCGGAAGATCCTCGAGAATCGAATCGCCATTATCGACGGTGCGATGGGCACGACCATCCGCACCTACGGAATGACCGAAGCGGACATCCGCGGCGACCGGTTCAAAGACTCTCGCAAGGACCTCCTCAATAACGGTGACATCTTCTCGCTCACGCAACCGAAGATGATCTGCGACATCCATCGCCGATTTCTGGAAGCAGGAGCGGATATCATTGAAACTAATACCTTCGGCGCGACCACCATCACGCAGAGTGAGTTTTTCGTCGACGATCCGCGTGAACATGGCGGCCGCAAGGATCCAGCGTTCTATCAGAAAATCATTGAGGATCCGTTCCTTCAGAAGCTCGCTTGGGAAATCAATGAACAGTCCGCACGCCAATGCCGTGAATGGGCAGACCGCGTCGGAACCGCCACCGGACGCCAGCGTTTCGTCGCGGGAGCTATTGGACCCCTCACCGTATCCCTCTCTAATTCTCCGGACGCGGACGATTCCGGCTTCCGTGTAGTCACTTTCGACCAGGTTAAGGCTGCTTACATCGAACAGATCCGCGCCCTCATGGCCGGAGGATCCGACCTGCTGCTGGTCGAAACTATCTTTGACTCCCTGAATGCCAAGGCCGCGCTCGTGGCCATCCGCGAGGTCTTCGATCAGGACGGCAAAGAATTGCCGGTCATGATCTCGGCAGCGGTGGGACGCGGCGGCGAGACGATGATTTCCGCCCAGACAATCGAAGCCTACTGGAATGCCGTCCAGCATGTGAACCCGCTCTCCGTTGGTCTCAACTGTTCACTTGGACCGGACCTGATGTACCCGTTCCTGGCAGAGCTGGCGGAGAAGTCGGATGCGGCCGTATCTTGTTATCCGAACGCGGGCCTGCCCAATCCACTCTCGCCTACCGGCTTCGACCTGGGACCCTCTGATATGGCCCGCTACCTAGGCGAATTCGCGGAAGGCGGCCTAATCAACATTGCCGGGGGATGTTGCGGTAATACACCCGAACACATCGAAGCTATCGCCAAAGCGCTCGATGGCCGCCATCCGCGCGAGCTCCGCACGCCCTCATCGTCGGTAAGCGTCAGCATCCCGGAATCATCCTTCCGTCCGCTGCGCCTGTCCGGCTCTCAGCCCTTCACCCAGCAGTCCGGCGTATACATAATGATCGGCGAACGGACCAACGTCGCCGGATCGCCGAAATTCGCGAAGCTGATTAAACAGGGCAAGTACGAAGAAGCTGTCAGCATCGCCCGTCAGCAGGTGGAAAACGGCGCCAACGTCATCGACATCTGCATGGATGAAGGCATGATCGATGGCGTCACTGCCATGTCGCGTTTCCTGCAATTGCTTGGCAGCGAACCCGAAGTCGCCAAAGCTCCCTTCATGGTGGATTCCTCCAAGTGGGAAGTCATCGAAGCGGGCCTCAAGTGCCTGCAGGGGAAAGGCATCGTCAACTCGATCTCGCTCAAAGAAGGCGAGCACAAGTTTCGCCAGAATGCCGCCCTCGTGCGCAAGTACGGCGCGGCCGTGGTCGTCATGGCCTTTGACGAAGAGGGCCAGGCAGCGACCTACGAGGACAAAACCCGCATCTGCCAGCGCGCCTACCGCATCCTTGTGGACGACCTCGGCTTCCCGCCTGAGGACGTCATCTTCGACCCAAACATCCTCACCGTCGCCACGGGCATGGAGGAGCACAATAATTACGCCCTCGACTTTATCAATGCTACGCGCTGGATCAAGGCCAACCTGCCACACGCCAAAGTCAGTGGCGGCGTATCCAATATTTCGTTCAGCTTTCGCGGCAACAACAAAGTTCGCGAAGCGATGCACTCGGCGTTTCTGTATCACGCCATCGCCGCGGGCATGGACATGGGCATCGTCAACGCCGGCATGCTCGAAGTTTATGAGGAAATAGAGCCTGAACTGAAAGTGCTTGTCGAGGATGTGCTGCTGAACCGCCGCCCTGACGCCACCGAGCGCCTTGTCGAACACGGTGAACTGCTCAAAGCCGCGGGTGCGGGTTCTGTAGCGGCGGAAAAGAAAGCCGAAGAATGGCGCAACGGAAGCGTCGAAGACCGGCTTTCACACGCGCTCGTTAAGGGGATCGATACATATATCGATACGGACACCGAGGAAGCCCGAGCCAAACTGGGCCGCCCGCTGCTGGTTATTGAAGGGCCACTGATGGATGGCATGAGTGTTGTTGGCGACCTTTTTGGGGCCGGCAAGATGTTCTTGCCGCAGGTGGTCAAATCGGCACGCGTGATGAAAAAAGCGGTGGCGTATTTGACGCCGTTCATGGAGGCGGAAAAAGCCGCGTTGGCTGCTGCCGGCCAGGTGGTCAAGGCGCAAGGCAAGATCGTCGTTGCCACTGTAAAGGGTGACGTACACGATATAGGCAAGAATATCGTCGGCGTAGTGCTCGCCTGCAACAACTACGAAGTTATCGACCTGGGCGTCATGGTTCCGTGCGAGAAAATTCTTGAGCGCGCCCGCGCGGAAAACGCCGACCTCATTGGCCTCAGCGGACTCATCACTCCGTCCCTTGATGAGATGGTTCATGTCGCCCGCGAAATGGAACGGCAGGGTTTCAAACTGCCGCTGCTTATCGGCGGAGCGACAACCAGCCGCGCCCACACCGCGATTAAGATCGCACCGCATTATAGCGAGCCGGTGGTACATGTTCTAGATGCAAGCCGCGCGGTTCCTGTCACCACCAGCCTGCTCAGCGAAGACGGAAAGCAAGCCTTCGTCGCGCAGCATTCCGCTGAGTATGAAGCGCTCCGCAAGTCGCACGCCGCTCCGAAAAACAAAACAGTTTCCATTGAGACGGCTCGCGACCGCCGGACACCGATCAACTGGCGTTCCGAAGATATACCATCGCCATCTTTCACCGGTGTTCGGGTGCTCGACAACTTTTCACTCGAGGAGTTGCGCAGATTCATCGACTGGTCGCCATTCTTCCACACCTGGGGGTTGAAAGGTATATACCCGCGCATCCTCGAGCATGAAGCTCACGGCGCGCAGGCGCGTCAAATCTTCGAAGAAGGCAATCAGTTGCTGGATCGCATCATCTCAGAAAAGCTGATTACGGCCCGCGGTGTCTATGGCCTCTTCCCGGCCAATGCGGTAGGCGATGACGTGGACCTTTATACGGACAATACCCGATCGCAAGTACTCGGCCGTTTTCATTTTCTCCGTCAGCAGGCGAGAGAGGACAACAAGCCATGCCGGTCGCTCGTCGATTTCATCGCTCCGAAAAATACCGGGCTGCCCGACCATATCGGTGCATTCGCTGTCACGGCGGGCATCGGGGTGAAGGAACTTTGCGATCGATTCAGAAGGGAGAACGACGACTACAACGCGATCATGACTGAGGCGCTCGCGGATCGCCTGGCTGAGGCGTTTGCCGAATGCCTGCACAAACGGGTACGCAATGAATGGGGTTACGGCGGCGACGAAAATCTTAGTCCCGAGGAACTGATTCGCGAAAAATACCGTGGAATCAGACCGGCCGCAGGCTATCCGGCTTGTCCGGATCATACCGAGAAAGGACCTCTATGGAACTTGCTCGATGTACAGGCAAACACGGGAATGTTGATTACTGAATCATTTGCGATGTGGCCGGGCTCGAGTGTGAGTGGGCTGTATTTCGCACATCCGGAATCGCGCTACTTCAGCCTTGGCAAGATCGAACGGGACCAAGTTACGGAATATGCCGAGCGCAAAGACATGACAATTGCCGAAGTCGAACGATGGTTGGGGCCGAATCTGAACTACGAGCCGGCGGATTCGCTGGTCGCGATTGGCTGAGGCTCGATAAACGGCTGCGGCTGTCCGGCGATAGCACGGATAAGCTTGCCGACGCTCCGGGCCAGCGCAAAGGATTCTGTGACGGATTCCGGAGTTAGCAGACCGAGCCCGCATGTTGCGGTGATTATCGCGTTCCGAGCGAATTGCTGCGGATCCCCTGCCAGCGATGCGAGAGTGAGCCATCGCGTGAAAATATGTTCCGCGCGCAGCGTGCTTAAATCCTGCCACGTCGGAATTAACCCGTAGGCGACGATCCCGCCGCGCCGCGCGAATGCTAAAGCGTTTGCGTCAGAAAAGAATAACTCCAAGCCCTCATGAGCGTCGAAGGACAATATGTCCGGGTTGACGAGGCACATTCGAGAGAGTGGGCGAGCGGCGCAGCAATGCAATCCGGCATAGGCTCCCCGTACTCGTGCGCCATCAAGCGTAGCCGCAAGGGCAGTAAGCCTTCGCTCTTCGGAGACGGCGTTTCCAGCCGACACCTCAAGGCACAGAGCCGGCTCATCGACAAATAATAATACTGGCAGTCCGGCGGTCTTCAGACGATCGATCTGCCAGCAAATAATCTGAGAAACGTGAAACGCTAGGGCCGCAAACAACACCGGATCGGATAGGAAAGGACGGCCACCGTGGAAGAGGTAGGCGGAAAGAGTAATGGGGCCCTCAATCTGACCCTTGACCGCGACCGCCGACCCAAACATGCCGGATGAAAGAGCTTGCTCGAAGGCCCCGAATCCAGCGGCGTTCGCCGGGGTCAGCTCGCCACCGCCTCGGTGAAGGGCTTCAACAACGAGATCAATTTTCCCTTCCTTTACTCTGAAGCCATATCCTTCCGTCCGCGATTCGACCAAACCATCGAGGACACCCAAGCCCTGGCCGATGATACTCTCCCGCTCCGATAGCTTGGGCATTTGAGGCCAAAAGGGAAGTTCCAAAGACGAGTCGACGATCGCTTGAATCGCCGCTTTTGGCGAGGTGAAGGGCAGGCTACCAATTCCCGTTACTGCTCCAGGGGGAAGTAGCGGGCTACGGGGTTGGAACTTTGGCGATCGCACGCTTCTATTCTCCCTAATGCCTCGAAAATGGAAGGGTGAACTCCGGTCTTATTTTTGCCGCTATGAAGGCTGAGGGAGGATGGCTACCTAATGGCGCTGCAGGCCGACACTGGTAAGCTGCTTTGGAGAGTGAACACCGGCAGCCACGTGATGACTTCCCCTAGCCGGACGATGGCCGAACTATTCAAGTTAACTCGGCAAAAACGATTAGTTCGGTTCAACTATTCCAATTCAAAAGCATGCTGATGGCGTTTGAGGTTTACGCGCTTTCCTACAAACGTCACACCTTCCATCTTCAGCCGCAGTCGCTGTTCAGCAGCTCCAGATCCGCGCACTTTGATCTCACCACCCGCGCCTAGTACTCGTTGCCATGGAAACTCTCCCGGAAGCATCGTTGTCAAGAGGCGCGCGACAGCCCGGTGATAACGCGGATAACCCGCGGCCGCGGCCACCTGACCGTAGGTTGCCACTTTGCCGCGGGGGATGGAACGGATCGTTTCTCTAAATGCTTGATCCCTGGCGTCAGAGGGGGTGTCGCCAACGTCATGAAACGCGATCCCAAAGACTTGGCGTCCGAGTTGCGTCTTGGGACTTCGTTTACTTACTTTGGAGCGTACTATTTGGGTTCCCCTTTCCACAGTTCCGGAAAAACACACATAGCCAGACCCATTGACGGCTTTGCGCCGGAGCTCAATATCTCGGCTTGAAGATTCAAGGCATCAGAACGCTTGGTGTTTTCGCTCATGCTCCAGCAGCCACCGCTTGCGCTCCAAACCTCCGCCATAGCCGGTGAGCGATCCGTTCGACCCGATAACACGATGACACGGGACGACGATTCCGATGGGATTGGAGCCGTTCGCGAGACCAACCGCCCTCACAGCTTTCGGGCGAGCGATCTGTTCGGCGAGCTTTCCATAAGAAACAGGGGCGCCGCTGGGTATTTTGCGCAGCTCATTCCAGACGCTACGCTGAAATGCTGTGCCGGCCGTTTGTACAGGCATCTCGTCTATGGCACCGATATCACCCGCAAAGTAGCGATTGATCGTATCTCTAAGGCCATGAGGATTGTGAGCTGGCTCGAGGTGGAATCCGTCTTTTCCGTAATGCAGGCGCAGAAGGCGCAGCATGCGTGATTCGTAATCAGCCCAATCGATGGCGCGTACCTTTCCCGCATCGTCCGCCACAAGCAGCAATTCGCCTATGGGTGTTTCTATCCGGTCGATCAACAAATGTAGAACATTAGACATAAGTACTCCTGGATTCCGACGTAGCAGCCGCGCCGGCAGCCCAGAGATGTTGTGCCGCGTAAGCGCGCCAAGGCCGCCATGTTTCAGACCGCAGTAAGAGATTCGGCGCGGTGGACTTTGTTCCGTCCACCACCTCTGCTCCGCGAAGCAAACCGATGTCGGCGGCGGGAAACGCATCCGTCTCGCGTAAAGCGCGAAGTGCAATGTATTGCGCCGTCCACTCGCCCACTCCGCGGATTTTGCGCAATCTGGCGATGGCCTCTTCAATCGTGCCAAATGAGCGAAAGAGATTCGGATCCGCCACCGCGGCGGCCGCTAATTCTTTCAACGCAGATCGCCGCGCGGCCGGCATGCCAACATCTATGGATTGCACGGCGGCCAGACGCCTGGCTTCAGGAAACACGTGCGTTAATCGCGGATCGCTCACGAAGTCACGCGATACCGGCTCGCCATGACTAGCAACGATTTGCCCCGCTAGAAGCCGGGCGGCGGCAACGGTCACTTGCTGGCCCAGAATCGCCCGCATTCCCAACTCAAAACCATCCCATCCGCCGGGAGCGCGCAGGCCGGGACGTTGCGCCACGAACGGGGCTAGGCGCGGGTCAAGCGACAGGTGAGCATCAATTGTTTCGATGTCCGCGCCGAGGTCAAACAGGCGGCGCACGCGGCTGATGATTGCGGGCAGCGATTGCACTCGCGGAAAATGAACGGTGACGCACAGGCTCTGCCGCTCCGGCAAATGCGTGACCTGAATGCTTCCGGTAAATCCATCCATCCCGATGGTTCGTATATAACTGCTGTTATCGACGACTTCCACGCCGGGTATCGCTCGCGCCCGCAGGAAACCGAGCATGGAATCCCAATGATAGGGCGGGCGATAGCGGAGCCGCAGCGTAACCCCAGCTTCAGGGCTCGGTGAATTCGCTGAAGCTTTTCGCCGCAGCGCGCTGGGAGGACGGCGGAAGAGCTTAAGAAATATCTCATTGAACCGTCGAATACTGCTGAATCCAGCCGCCAATGCAACTTCGGTCATCGGCAATTTTGTTTCGTGAATCAATTGCTTGGCGAAAAGAACGCGCCGAGTCTGCGCCACCGCAACCGGCGAAGCGCCCAGATGCTGAACGAACAATCTTCGAAGGTGCCGCTCGCCGATGCCGAGGCGTTCCGCAAGCGCTTCGACGCCAGCGTCGTCTCCGTCGAGCGCGCCATCTGTGATCAGCGCAAGTGCGCGGGAAACCGTGTTCGAAGTTCCGCGCCAGGAAGCCAAGTCGGGCGCCGTCTCCGGACGGCAACGTAGACACGGACGAAAACCTGCTTCTTGCGCCGCCGCCGCCGAACCGAAGAACCGACAATTTTCGAGCTTCGGAGTGCGGGCTGGGCATACCGGGCGGCAGTAAATACCGGTCGAGGTCACGCCTGTGTACAACAAGCCATCGAAACGCGGATCGCGGCTCTGTAAAGCGCGATAACAAGTTTCTCGCTCAGGTAGCTCCATGCCCATATTCTCTCAACGGCCGGGAAAGTAAACTAGCGGTTTTCGGACATCAACATTTACCCGCCGATTACGATGTATAGAGATCGGCAAATGACACTCATAACGAGACGCGAACGCGAAAGACTGCGCCAATCTTTCAAGCCGTTGCGTGTTCGGTTATTGTTTATCGGCGAATCGCCGCCGGCGTCCGGACGGTTCTTCTATTCGGCTAACTCCGGATTGTATCGGGCGATGCGCATGGCTTTTCAGAGAGCGGACTCCAACGCGAGCGACGAGAATTTCCTTGCTGTGTTTCGTTCCCGCGGCTGCTATCTGACCGACCTGAGTCATGAGCCCATCGATCACCTTGATCCTCACCTGCGGCGGGCCATGCGTAGTAACGGCGAAAAGTCCCTTGCTCGAGAAATCAACCGGCTGCAGCCGGAAATCATCGCTCCGGTGCTCCGCTCGATCGCCCGTAATGTGGAGACTGCCGCTGAACGGGCAAACTGGGAGGGTGAGATTCTTCCATTCCCCTACCCTGGAAGGTGGTCACGGCATCGTGACGCGTTCATCGAAGCGCTTGTGCCGGTCATCCGGCGCTTATAGCGTGCCTAGACGCAAAATCGAGGATTGTTTCACGTTCGCACGAGAGCATACTTTGAAGATTTATCTCATTGACGGTACATACGAGTTGTTCCGGCACTACTACGCGCTGCCTTCCGCAAAGGATCAGGACGGTTTTGAGGTCGCGGCGGTTCGAGGCGTGCTCGCATCACTCTTGGGCATGATCAAGGACGGCGCTACTTACATAGCCGTTGCCACCGATCACGTGATTGAATCGTTTCGCAATGGCCTATGGCCAGGCTACAAGACTGGAGCAGGGATTGAGCCCGCCCTAGTAGCGCAGTTTTCTCTACTGGAAGAAGTCCTATCGGCAGCTGGGATCGTCGTGTGGCCGATGGTGGAGTTTGAGGCCGACGATGCGCTCGCGTCTGCCGCGGCTGCGGCGGCGCGTAATGCGGGCGTCGAACAAGTAATCATTTGCACTCCCGATAAAGATCTCTCCCAATGCGTGCAAGGGACCCGCATCGTTCAACTGAACCGCCGCACGCGTACAGTAGTGGATGAGATTGGGGTGATGAAGAAATTCGGTGTCGCGCCGTCATCTATTCCCGACTACCTCGCGCTTGTCGGCGACTCAGCCGATGGTTATCCAGGCCTGTCAGGATGGGGTTCAAAATCCTCAGCTGCAGTCCTCACCAAATATTCTCATCTCGAATTCATTCCTAAGGATTGGCGCGAATGGCATGTGAGTGCTATGAACGCGAGCGCTCTCGCAGCCACGCTATCTAGCAACCAAGAGCTGGCGCTGCTGTTCCGCAGGCTCGCTACTCTCCAGGCTGATATCGCTTTGTTCGAGGACGTGGAGCAACTCAGATGGATAGGCCCGACGCCCTCCTTTGCTGGCCTCGCCGCCAGACTGGACGCGGCGATTACTGAAAACAAGCGATCTTTGCGCGTCCGATCCACGGGAAACGATAATCTCCAGGGGCCGTGAATTGAATAGCGAAAGGCCACTCTTTCACGTTCACTAAAATGGTATTGATTGCTTTCTTGCGCGAGAATTCCTTCGGCAAGTAGTTCAGTCTGAGGACAAGTACTGGAACTAAACACCCGAAAAGAAATGCTCGGGCAAAAGCCATTTCAAAGGAAGCAAAATGAGAACTCTTTCGGCAATATTAGGATTGGCTCTGGTAATCGGAGGAATGGCGTGCAGTTCATCCGACCAGGAGAAAACAAAAGAACAAGCGCGGGAAGATGTCCGCAAGACCACTGACGAAGCGAAAAAAGCCGGCCATGAGGTCAAAGACGGCGCCAAAGAGCTGAATCGCCGGATAGCCGCCGCAGTCCAACCGGATACTGAATCGGCGTCCGGCAAACTATCTCATGCCCAGGCTCAAGCCAAGAATGCCGCCGCCAACGCCGGCGTCGAGTTGGACCATGCAGCCCTGCTGGCCAAAGTCAAAACCAAGGTGGCATCCGATGCTGGACTCTCCACGATTACCAATGTGAATATCACCGTCGCCGGCAGCATAGTGACGCTTTCCGGAACCGTCGCCAACGAGAATCAGAAAAAAGCAGCCGCGATGGCTGCCTCCCAAGTGGATGGTGTAACTCAAGTGCAGAACCGCCTCACGGTCCAGCCCTGACGCTACCCTGCATTCGACGGCCAATCTTTACGGTGTACATTCGACTTCCAACCTCTTGTAGACCGTCTCAGCGTGATCGTAGGCCGTGCGCGCGGCCGCCTGTTCTGCCGCGGCGATTTTAGGTGATTTTTGAGTCCAGCACTGGTGTACCGCATTCGCCAACCATTCCGCGCTCTCCCGCGAAGCTCTAACCGGCTTGTTGTTTACCAGCACAAACATCGGGTTCGTATGCGCGGCCGGAAGAATCCGCGCCGCGACCCAGCTGCTCTGGCCAATCACCGTGTCGAACGAAACTTCATGGACACTCCCGTCAGCAAGTACCTGCTTGGTCGCAACAACCTTACCATTCACCACGAGCTCCACTGGCACTTCACGCGTCGTTCCGATCCTGGCGCGTTCTATCGCCCAATAGGGCTTTTGATCGTAGGGCAAGGATTGTATCTCCGGATGTGGATTGGTATCGAGCAACGCAGCCACGCGAACACTGGCGTGCACCGTGCCCTCCGATGAAAGGGAGATTTGACTGTCGCTGGTTCCGACTTCCGTGCCGTTCAAGCTGAAATCCATGAGATGAGCGCGTCCTTCTGAAACATAGCTGGCGCCTTCTTTCAGCCCATGCAACCATGCCTTATAGCTGATTGCTGAATCATTGAGCTTGACGTAGCTTCGCCCGCTGCCGACGCGCTCATCCGTAATACAAGGAAAATCAGTTTCACCGGAGATCCGGGTCCGGAATCCCACATTCAACGTGTGGTACCAGGCGCTTAACTCCCACACAAAAGGGGTGTCACCGGCGGAGATGAAATCAATCGTATTCGGATAAGTAACATCAACCACATATTCGTTGGCGCCAATCCCATCGAAGCCCGGCATCTGAAAGCTGGGTAAAGTTCGATCAGCAACCTGCAGTCCCCAGCCGGAGTGCGCGAAACCAGTTAGCGCTCCCTGATTCTTTGCCCATTGCAGAACTGGCAAATCCCAAGTTGGCCAATCTTCAATGCGTTTTGTGTTTGGATAATCCTGATCCTTCAATCCCAGCAGAACAATATGTCCCGCATGACTGGACGGAAATCCTGAGACCTCAAGATCGTAGTGCATCTTCTCCGAGGTCGAGGAAAGCGGGTCGTCCTTGCCCGAAAAGAATTGTTTCTGGTAATAGTAATCGGGTCCCCACGTTAGGACAGCGCCGAAATTTAACTTCTCACCTTCAATCTGCCGCATCATATCCTTGGGCAAGACACCTTCGGCAGGATTCTGGTAATGCGAACAGCCCGCGGCATGCACGTGGTGATCGCCCGAATAACAGCGATAGCGGGACGGATCAATCCAGCGATCGAGTTGGAAGCTGAGTTCATTGGGACCATTTGAATCCACCGCAAACTCCTTTGCATGTGCGCGATATTCCGGGCCGCCCGTCGTCGTAATAGTGTAGTAGCCCGGCGGCAAGTCGACAAACTCACCATCTTGGCGATATATCTGGGGCTGGAAAAAGAGGTCCGGGGCCAATCTTTTCGATGGACTTGGGTAAAGACGATTCCAACGATCTCGAATGGTCAGCGACATCATCGTGGGGTGCCCGTTTTCGTCCAAAAGATGAAGCTTGATGCGGCGGGCTGCGTCCGCTCGAAAGACAATTTGAACGTCGTTCCTGAATCCAATATCCTGGGTGCCTTGTCCCACGTTGAAACCGATATCGGCAGAGCGCTGGCCAGTGTCGCGGCTGAACACTTCAAGAACCCGGTATTCAACCGCAAGCCCGGATAATGTCTTGGAAGCCGGCGGCGCGTTGAAGATGCTGATGTCGGCCCAGCGATCCCGTACATCCGCGTTGGTCAGCGTCATCTGGGGAGCAGGATCCCCCGTGGAGCGAATGAAAACACGCCCACTATTGGGGCTGCTGACCGTCAAGGGCGCCGTCACGCCTGCATGATTCAACACCTTCAGCAGGAAGAAGCGCGAACCCCCTTGGACCAAGCTGGGGTCGGCCGGCCCGCGTTCCACTTTCACCCGGCTCTCAGGATTGATATCGATGGTGATCAGAACAAACGGGTCGATTGCATTTTGCAAAGCCGCCACAGCAGCGCCTTCATCCGGTGAGGCGATCGCCTGGTTGATCGCCTGATGGGCTTTAGCGGGCAACGGCTGCCCGAGAAAGCTGAGCGTGTCTTCAAGCCGCCGCACCTGCTGGGCTAGTGGCTGAAGGGGAACAGAAGCCAGAGAAGTTCCGGCCTCTTCGTGTTGATGCCCGGTAACCTGGCCGGATTTGGCCCATGCTGGAACCAACAGGCTAAGACCAACTGTCCAGCAAAACATGACGGCGAGTTCAAGCAAACGGCGCAGGTGAGTTTTAATTGGCTGCAATGATGCGCACTCCCTTCTCTGTGGGCCGAATCGGTTTTGCATTGTTCCGATCCTCTGCCATGCTATATCAAAACTCGTACTGCAAACTAATACGCAAAACGCGCGGCGCCTGAATGGCGACAGGTAAGCGCTCGTTAAACGCTGAGTTGCTGACGTAACTTTCCTGAATCCGGTTGGCTACGTTTGTGACGTTGAGTAGATCAACATTTGCGACAAGTTGGCCAAGCGGCAAATGAAAACGGCGTCCTACCCGCAGATTCCAGTTGAGGGCGAATTCGGCGCGATTGCCGCCTTCCGGGCTTCCTCGAACAGTTGTATCCACAAGAAAGGGACCTTGTGGCAGGCCGGTAACGAGCAGGCGCCGCGCAAAGACAAGTCCGTCGAGGTAATCGACGATGTTAGCCAAGTCAAGGCGGCCGAGCCAGGCAGGAAGATGCGAGATGGTCTCTACCTTCCCCACGTAGGCCCGGTCGAAAAAATCGCGCCCGGCTGCATTGATGGACGTATTCGGATCCTGATAGAGCGCTCCGATCACACCAGGGTCGTTTTCGAGCACGCCATCGCCAGGGTTGGTCGGGCCAAAGGACTTTTCAGCAGTGAAAGACGCGCGGAAGTCGATATAGCGATGCTCCGTTGCAACTTGGGCGGTGAAGCCCTCGTACTGCATGCGGAGACCGCGAGGATTGGTGAGCAGAAACTTGTCTAGCCCCAGAGTGGACGGATTCTGTTGGTAGACGGTGAGACGCTGATCGTCGGCCGTCCCCGGTATTCCGTCCGGGCCAGGATCGAGAATTGTGACCGGCGTGAAGCTCGAAGGCGGAACGCCGGTGTTGATGGCGGCGAGTCGATCCTTGTCATCGCGGCGGTACAGTTGCAAGCCCGCCAAAGAATGAAAAGGCAAGGAAATAGTTGCGCCCACATTGAATTCGTCCGCGTAGGGTCGATGCAGCGAAGGAGAAATGCTCGAGTAGGGTCCACCGAACCGGCTCAGCAGAGCGCCTTGTTCGCCCGGCTCGAAGCGGCCGTCTCCATTCAGGTCGTTCCATTGATAGGCAAGGCCCCCCAGGCTGTTTGGATTTGCGTAATCGAGATATCGGCCTGCGAGGATCTGATACGAGCGGCGATAACCGGCGCGCAGGATCAGGCGAGGAAATCGCGGGACGGCCAGAGCGAGACCGGCATAGGGTGATGCGCTATTCCAGGCGATCACATCGCCGCGAGAGGCAAATGTTCTTACCGGCACGAATGATCCCGCGGGACTGGATTGGCTCGGAAGTGAACCACGCGAGAAGTCTGCAAGCAGTCCTGCGTTGACCGATAGCCAGGACGAGAGTTTCACCTCATCCTGTGCGAAGACGGTTCCGTTTTGGATGTTCTCGCGACTATCGAGCGGCGTATTCAATTCCAGAACAAAAGCAGGCGCTCCCGCGGCGGTGATCAGATTCAGGCCCGAAGGAGCCTGAAAGCGGTTGCGTAGTTTGGAGTATGTCCAACCGCCGCCGAACGCGAAGCGATGTATCCGCGAGCCAAGCTGAATGTCGCCTGGCTCGAACACGGCTTCGATCTGTTGGCGCGTGCGAGCAGCTAGGTTGGTCAATGGCGCCGGGCCCGTGACGGCGCCTCCAAGAAGATCCGTACTGCTCTGCCCGCTGAGCGCGTCGGCCGAGCCGGTATCGAGGTGCGCTGTCGAAAACTGGTATCGCACTTGGATCGCGCCGGAATGCGAAGCTCCGGCGGTTTGCCTGGCCCATCCAGCCTGTAAAAAATCGAGATGGTCCGTTTCGGCAAGTCCGCTGAACCCAAACGACGTATCGAACGACGGCGCCGCCCGCCGTGCCAGCAGAGCTTCTATACCTGCCGGCTCTCCCCAGTCTGAAAGATCGACTCGGGAGCCTGTGTACTGAAAATCGAGCCGGTCTTTCGCTGTTAGTTGAATGTGGCTGCGTACATTACCGAAGAGCAGCCGGCTATTCTGGTCCTGGCCACGAGGTGCGACCGGAATGGTTTGCGAAGACCACTGTCCAGTGCCAGACGCGAAAAGATCCGCGCGCTCACCTATGGGACCGCCAATCTGGAAATTGTCGCGCGTGAACCAGCCGAAGTATTGCGGTTGTTGCAGGTCGTTTCGGGTTCTTGGACCGGGGAGATTGTCAGACGCAAAAGCCGAGCCGGTGTTAGCGGTGAACAAGGCCCCGTGCCAGGCTGCGCCGGCTCGTGCGGAGAACGTATCAACGACAGAGCCGAACGCAGTTGACGTGCCTGATGCTACCCCACTACGTACCGTAATCTGGTCGATCGACTGGACGTCCTGAAGAAGCAGAGAGCGTCCGGGTTGGTACGGATCGGTCGCATTCATCCCCTGTAGCTGATAAAGTGTGCCAGTCCACGTGAAAGCGCGCTGTGCCTGAAGAGGCAGCCTCATGTTATTTACGCCCACATAATCGAGGGGTTGCGTGACTGAAGCCGGATCACGGCTTAGCAACAGACCGGACAAGCTGTAGGAGTCCGGATAGGTCGCGGCCGAGGATCCCGTGACATGCCAGGATTCGAAAATATTCGTTGCAGCGCTGCCAGCGCTCTGGTCCGCGGCGGTCGATCCAGAGGCAGCCGGCCGGAATACCAGCGTGCAATGCGTAACTTGAAAAGCGTAGATGTGTAAAGCCACCGTGGGCGTGGAGTCTGCGCTGATTTCGTAGTCACCATAAGGCAGAACGAATTGAAACTCTCCGCGAGCATTGGAAGAAACCTGAATGCGAGAGGCGGCCGGGTGGCCGGTGAGGCGCACTGTTACATCGGAGAGCGGGAGCCCATTGCCGTTCACTACCTTTCCCAGCAGAGTCCCTGTCGTCGATTGTGGGTGAACGCAAACAGAGCAGGAAACCACCACAACAAGCAACCGGGATAAGGCAGCGGCGAAAAAACGAAGAGCAGCAGAGGTTATCACTTCCGCTTCCATTTTCAGAATTCGAACTCAGTGCAGGACCGCGTACCGGGTGATCGAATAACCGAGCGCAGCGCCCAAAAATACATCAGATGGAAAATGAGACGAAAGCGTCAGACGAGAGAAGCCGATGAGTCCAGCCATGCTGTAGGCGACCCACGGCACCCACTTGTGATTTCGTCCGTAGCGGCGGGAGAAGACGGTGGCAACAGAGATCGCAGCGATCTCATGTCCCGAGGGAAAACTGCCATTGCCGCGCCACCACGTTCCTTTCGATTTAAACCAAGTGTTTGCGAAGTTGCCGTTTGGAGGAATATCAGCGGTCCGAAGTCTGCGGTCCACATCCTTCATCACGGTGGTGACAATTTCAGCGTCCGCTATGGCTTCACCGGCAAGCAGCGCTGTCTGCTCGCCGTAAGAGTCATGCCGCAAAAAGTTGAGACCGTAAAAAGAAAGCGGAACGAGCCCAATAATTAGAGTGCTGTTGGAACCACTCAACACCTGATTGAAACTGTGAAAAGAACTGGTGCGCCGGAAGTAGGGTGTGGTGCTTGGATCAAGCCAAACCAATCCGGCAGTCGCCCCGGCAATCGCTGCGGCCGGAAGAACGCTGTTCCCTTGTACAAGATGCCACGGAAAAATCCAGATGCGCTTTTGATCACAGAGGATGTTAGGGACTAGCAGCTTCCAGGAAACGGGCCGCTGATCTCCGGCAAAAGTTGCAGGGCAGAGTCCTTTCGCGGATGTTTCAGACGGGCGATTCTCAGGAGGAGCCGCGGCCGGCAACGCGCTAGACTGTCCGGTCGTGGCAGAGACTTGAGAAATGTTCTGGGCGGAGACGTTACAAATCAGCGCAACTGACAAACATAACGTAACGCCTAGCCTGTGCAAGGTTGGTGTCGTCATGGGACAAAGTGAAAAGGAGACGTTGGCCTCCGGAGAAAGGTTGCAAGATAAGTTGGGAAGTCCTCTGCTCACCTGAAAAGCGGTTTGTTTGTGGCCGCCGATTTGTGCGACGCTGGGGAGAATATCCGGCCATGTGGCGGCTGCACGATCTATTCTTTTGCGATCAGAACACGTCCCACGCGGCCTAGCTCCAGAAAATCCCGCGCGCGCACGATTTTGATCCCCTCACACTCGCCAAGCCGCAACAGGTGCTTGTCTTCATTCACAATGCATTGCGAGTTCGCCTCAACCGCACAGCAATGATGAATCCGGAATTCGCGATCTCGATATCGCCGGGAATCGCGCTGTGGGTAAGTCCAAGTGACTTCCCGTGGAAGTTGAACGCCGAGATCCATTCGTTGCTATCTAAAGTGACCCGGTTCACCGACTACGCTAGCGGTCTTCATGAACCAGCCGAACAGCATCCGCAGGCTTGCGTCCCAAAGCCCGTGCGCGACCCTCGCCGTATGCAGCCAGTTCATTGATTTGACGATTGGCCAAAGCTGCCCTCAGACGCCTGCTCAAATAGGCTGTTTTACGTCCTTGCCGGACAGCTGCCCTTCACAGCGGATGGCTTCCAGGATGTTTCGGAGACTTGGATGTTGTTGCTCATGTGGCCTCAACCGTAGGTGCTGGAATTGAGAAAAAAATCGGGCGAGATGGGGAAAGATGACTCCAAATGCCCGGTGATCCGAACTCCCTCAGCGTTCGGCTTCTTACTGTTTGGCGGAACGAAGCCTTATTTCGCGCTCCTTGTTGGCCAGCACGTCAAAACATTTTAAGGCTTTTATGGTTTATCTTTCTCAATTTTTGTTCCATAATGTGAATCAATGGCTACAAAAAAGACAGTAAAGAAGGCAGCACCCAAAAAAGCAGCGGTCAAAAAGACAGTGACAAAGAAGACATCTACACCGCTCAAGAAGGCTCCGGCCAAGAAGGCCGTAAAGAAGGCAGCGAAGAAAGCAAAATAGCCATAATCGCAAAAGCGAACTACACGCTCACGAACGAAATCGCGAATACGAGATCAGTCAGACGCTTGTAGCAGTTCTTGCATAAGATTTCCCAGCAAGATAGCCCTCAAACCAGTTGGTCGCGAAGCCGGCTACCTGCTCTAGCGCTCCTGATTCTTCAAAAAGATGTGTTGCGCCGGGAATGATTTCCAATTTCTTTTCGCACTTGAGTTCGTTCAAAGCGTTCTTGTTTAGTGCAACGACCGGATAATCGTTGCCGCCCACGATCAGCAGCGTTGGCGCTTTTACTTTGGGCAGTGCCGTTCCAGCTAAATCGGCCCGTCCCCCGCGAGAAACGACGCCGCGTATTTGTTCCGGAAGCAGAGCGGCCGCAATCAGCGCAGCGGCAGCTCCGGTGCTTGCGCCAAAGTAACCCAACGGCAAACGCCCGATTTCAGCATCATCCATCACCCACTTAGTTGCCTCGACGAGCCGGTTTGCAAGTAAATCTATATCGAATCGCAAATGCCGCGTTCGAAAATCGATCTCCGCCTCTTCCGCGGTGAGCAGATCGAGAAGCAGAGTGGCTAACCCGGCCTTATGCAAGACGCTCGCTACGAACCTGTTGCGCGAGCTGAGGCGGCTACTCCCAGTGCCGTGAGCAAAGATAACAACCCCAGACGCCTGGATTGGAATCGTAAGATCACCGATAATTCCAGACGGCGGAATCGCTACAGAGCGCTCCAGATGCTCAACGTTGCGCGGCATAAGCTCTCCTACACTCCAGATGGGAAGGTCTCGGGTACTTCTTCGAGATGCGGTTCGGTATATGTTTCAGCGGGAAGCTTCGCTGGATGAGATGTTTTAGTGATCGCGGCCCAGTGTTTGTAGAACTCGTGCGTCCCATGGGACGCTTCGCCGATCAGAATGAAATGAGCCCCTTCAACCTGATGCAGAACTGAATCGTAGTCCAGCCGTCCACCGGCAAAGGGCCGCAGGCCCTTGCGAATGAGACCTAGCAACTGCTCTTCTGGCCGAATCGGCATCTTATTCACCTTGGTTATGCTGAGCCACGGCACGCCGTTCTGCTTGTTCGAGCAGCCGCCGCACTTCGTCGTCCGTTGTTTGAGAGAAATTCTCGTACCACATTCCAACCGCCAGGAACTGCGCTGGCGTGAAAGCGCAGATAATTTCATCCACATCCATGCGGAATTCCTCACAGGTATCTCGGGCCGCAACGGGAACGGCAATCACAATACGTTTGGGCTGTTGTAAACGGAGCGCCTGACAGGCGGCTTTCATACTTGCGCCGGTCGCCAGGCCATCATCGACGAGAATGGCGGTTCGATTACGAATCGGTATGCTTGGACGGCCTTCACGGTACAGATCTTCCCGCCGTTTCAATTCCTGTTCTTCACGAGCGGTAATGTGATCGACTAGGCTCTGAGAGAGTTGCAATTCTCTGATCAGCGCTTCGTTTAGAACCCGGACGCCTCCGCTGGCGATTGCGCCAATCGCTAGTTCTTCATGGCCTGGCAAACCAAGCTTGCGTACTAAAAAAATATCCAGTTCGGCTCCAAGTGCCCGAGCAACCTCAAATGCCACCGGAACCCCGCCCCGCGGCAGGCCCAACACGACCACTTTGGGGTCTTTTATTGAATGGACGACGCGCTCTGCTAATTTTCTGCCCGCGTCGGCGCGATCTTGAAAGATAGGCGCAATTTGCATATTCTGCCGCTCTGTTCAATGAGCTGTGCACGTTTCTTTTTAAGTGGGACGCCAGCCGATGATATGCGTTTCAGACGAAAGGCTTTCGCGGCCTAGAGGTCACTTTTCCATAACGCAAATAACGGTGATTTAAATGCTTTTCTATTTGAGACGCGTTCAAGCTAAAAATGATTTGCCGCAGCTACAATGCCGCTTGGCATTCGGATTTTGAAATACGAAGGCGCTTTCGAGCAGCGATTCTGTATAGTCGAGCGTCATGCCCTTCAGGTATGCATAGCTCTTTGGATCAACAAAGACCGAAACGCCTTCATATTTAAAGACTTTGTCCACGGGCCGGGGGTGGGATTCCAGCTTGAACTTATAGCTCATACCGGAACATCCTCCACCCACAATGCCGAGGCGCAACCCACCTTCACAATGATTTTGGTGCAGAAGCGCGTGGATTCGCGCAATCGCTTTCGGCGTGATCTGAATTGGCGGATTTTCCATAAAATTTTAGTTGACGTTTTTATTTTACCTAATCTTGACTATTAAGTACAGATTGGATAGCGTGGAATTGAGGGCTTATGAGCACCCAGTTAAATACCATCGAATCGCTGGCAAACCGCGAGTACAAGTGGGGGTTCGTCTCCGACGTTGCGCAGGATTCGGTTCCGCCAGGTTTGAGCGAAGCAGTCATCCGGCTCATTTCGGCGAAAAAGCAAGAACCCGAGTTCCTGCTTGAGTGGAGGCTGAAGGCATACCGCCAATGGCTCACCATGAAGGAGCCACAATGGGCCAACGTGCATTACGGGCCCATCGACTACCAGGACATCATTTACTATTCCGCACCGAAATCCAGAGCGGATGGTCCTCAGAGTTTGGACGACGTCGATCCGGAGTTGCTCAAGATTTACGAGAAGCTCGGGATTCCGCTCCACGAGCGTGAATTACTGGCAGGCGTTGCCGTGGATGCGGTGTTCGACAGCGTTTCGGTGGCAACAACGTTCAAAGAGAAACTGGCAGAACTCGGGATTATTTTCTGCTCGTTCTCGGAGGCGGCGCAAGAGCATCCGGAGTTGGTGAAGAGGTATCTGGGCTCGGTAGTACCCTATTCGGACAATTTCTTTGCCGCGTTGAATTCCGCCGTATTCACCGACGGCTCCTTCTGCTACATCCCGAAGGGCGTGCGCTGTCCGATGGAACTTTCAACCTACTTCCGCATCAACGCCAAAGGTACGGGACAGTTTGAACGCACCTTGATCATTGCCGATGAAGACAGTTATGTCAGTTATCTGGAGGGTTGTACCGCGCCCATGCGCGATACGAATCAGTTGCACGCCGCTGTGGTCGAGTTGATTGCTCATGACAATGCACAGATCAAGTATTCGACCGTCCAGAACTGGTATCCCGGCGATAAACAAGGTAAGGGCGGTATCTATAACTTTGTCACCAAACGCGGCAAGTGTTTGGGTGTGAATTCGAAGATCTCATGGACGCAGGTCGAAACGGGATCGGCCATTACCTGGAAGTATCCAAGTTGCTTGCTGATGGGTGACAACTCGGTTGGCGAGTTCTATTCTGTCGCGCTAACCAATAACTATCAGCAGGCCGATACCGGCACCAAGATGATCCACATCGGAAAGAATACGCGCAGCACGATCGTTTCCAAGGGGATTTCAGCCGGATACGGCCAAAACACGTACCGAGGGATGGTGAAGATACTTAAGAGCGCGGCTGGAGCACGAAACTATTCGCAATGCGATTCGCTACTGCTGGGTGACAAGTGCGGGGCTCATACGTTCCCGCTACTTGAAGTAAAAAACACATCTTCCCAGGTAGAACACGAAGCGTCGACTTCAAAAATCGGCGAGGACCAGATTTTTTATTGCCGGCAGCGCGGCATCTCAAATGAAGACGCGGTGTCCATGATCGTTCACGGCTTTTGCAAAGAAGTGTTTCGCGAGCTCCCCATGGAGTTTGCAGTAGAGGCGCAGAAATTGCTGGGCGTGAGCCTGGAAGGAAGCGTAGGGTGAACATGCTCGAAATTCAAAACCTGCACGCCCGCATCGGCGGCAAAGAGATTCTCAAAGGTATCGATTTATCGGTTGGTAAAGGCGAGGTTCACGCCATTATGGGACCGAACGGTTCCGGCAAAAGTACTCTGGCTCAGGTCTTGGCGGGCCGGGATTTGTATCAGATCACCGAGGGCAGCGTGCTCTACAAAGGAAAAGATCTGCTCGAAATGTCCCCTGAAGACCGGGCGCGCCAGGGAATCTTCATGGCGTTCCAGTATCCGGTTGAAATTCCTGGGGTGAGCAACCTGTACTTTCTAAAGGCTGCCCTGAATACCATCCGGAAAGATCGCGGCCTTCCAGAGTTGGATGCGATGGATTTTCTCGCATTGATCAAAGACCGTATGAAGCTGATGGAAATGGATGAAGGCCTGCTGAACCGGCCGGTTAACACGGGCTTTTCCGGGGGAGAGAAGAAGCGTAATGAAATTTTTCAAATGGCCGTGCTGGACCCGGAGTTGGCGATTTTAGACGAGACGGACTCCGGGCTGGACATTGACGCGCTTAGGATTGTGGCTCAGGGTGTAAACAGATTGCGAAATTCTGAGCGGGCCATTATTGTAGTCACCCACTATCAGCGCATCCTGAACTACATTACTCCCGACTATGTTCATGTACTTGCGGAGGGACGTATTGTGCGGTCCGGCGGCAGCCAGCTTGCGCATGAGCTGGAAGAAAGAGGCTACGCGGGAATTGAATTGGTTCCAGAGGTAGCAGCCAGATGACAATGCTGGATCAGGCGGTTGAACAAAAGCAGGCGCCGTATCTTTCGGCCTTTGCGCGATTGGAAGCCAAATTGGCCGGCATTGGGCCGCGCTGGCTCCACGACACGCGACGGGTGGCGATCGATAGCTTCGCCGAACTTGGCTTTCCGGCAACTCGAAATGAGGAGTGGAAATTCACAAACGTTGCCGCCATCGCGGGGATCCCTTTTCCGCTGGCTTCTCGCGGTGGCGATTTGGCGGTAGCGGAAGAACTGATCCGGGATTTGCCAGGCGGCGGCAATCGGCTGGTATTCGTCAACGGATACTATGCGCCGGAGTTATCGAGGCAACTTGAAAGACGAGCAATCATTGGTAATCTGCGGGAGGCGCTTGAGGAGGGTAAACCTGAGCTAGATCGGCATTTGTGCCGCTATGCCGGGTATCGGACTCATCCATTCATCGCCTTGAACACCGCCTTTCTAGTGGACGGCGCATTGGTCCACGTTCCTGCCGGTACTTTCGTAGAAAGCCCCATCCATCTGGTTCATATCTCGACGGGCGGACCAAGTCCGCAGGCGTCCTATCCGCGCAATTTGATCGTTTTGGAAGAAGGCGCCCAAGCGTCCGTAATAGAGACCTACATCGGCCGTGGGGCTTCTGTTCACGAACATCCTTATTTGACAAATGTTGTCACGGAAATTGTGGGAGGCCAAGAGTCGGTTCTGGATCATTACAGACTTCAGATGGAATCCGATGGCGGCTTCCACATTGCGACTGTGCAAATGGCGCAGGGCCGTGGGTGCGCTTTCCGGTCTCACTCTCTTACCTTTGGCGCCGCCTTGGCTCGAACTGAAGTCAATGCCGTTTTGTCAGAAGGTTCTGACTGCACGCTGAACGGGCTCTATGTAGCAGGCGGCAACCAGCACGTGGATTCAAGAACGTCTATTGATCATGCGCAGCCGCATGGCACAAGCCATGAGCTATACAAGGGCATTCTCGACGGGCGATCGAGTGCCGTGTTCAATGGAAAAATCATTGTTCGCAAGGATGCGCAAAAAACGGATGCCAAGCAGACCAATAAGAACTTGGTGCTGTCGGAAGACTCAACGATCAATACGAAACCTGAGTTGCAGATCCTTGCCGATGATGTTCGGTGCACGCATGGGGCAACCATCGGTCAAATCGATAACGATGCGCTGTTTTATCTGCAATCGCGAGGCGTAGGGCAGGAACAGGCACGCGAAATGCTAATCGCAGCGTTCGCCGGGGAGATTATCGAGGGAATTCGGGTAGAGCCGCTGCGGGGCTATGTGGAGAGCACGCTGGCAGTGCGGCTAGCAAGGAACGCCAAATGACAACTGCAATGGTGGGCTTCGATGTAAGTAAGGCAAGGGAAGACTTTCCGATCCTGCGTCAAAAAATTCATGGGAAACCCCTCGTCTACCTGGATAACGCCGCCAGCAGTCAAAAGCCGCAAGCTGTGCTTGATGCAATCCGCAGCTTCTACTCCGAGGATTACTCCAATATCCACCGCGCCGTGCATCAACTCAGCGAACGATCCACGCGGCGGTACGAAGAGGGCCGGATCAAAATCCAACGCTTTATCCATGCCGCCGATGCGCGGGAGATCATCTTTGTCAGGGGAACAACGGAAGGCATTAATCTGGTGGCGCAGAGCTACGGCCGTACGCATATCGGAGCCGGAGACGAGATCATACTTTCCGCTCTGGAACATCACTCCAATATCGTGCCGTGGCAAATACTGTGCGAGCAGACGGGAGCCGTTCTCCGCGTGATTCCGATTAATGACGATGGCGAAGTTCTGGTGAATGAGTTCGAACGGCTACTAAACCCTCGGACCTGTTTTGTCTCGATTGCGCACATTTCGAACGCACTCGGGACCGTGATCCCCATCCGCGAGATCGTCGAGCGGGCGCATCGGTACCATGTTCCGGTGCTGGTGGATGGAGCCCAAGCGGCTCCGCACATGAAGCTGGACATGCAGGAATTGGACTGCGATTTTTACGTCTTTTCTGGTCACAAAATGTATGGCCCCACGGGAATCGGAGTTTTGTACGGCAAGCAGAACCTGCTGGAAAAGATGCCTCCTTATCAAGGCGGCGGGGACATGATCAGTTCTGTCACCTTCGAGAAAACCACCTATAATTCATTGCCGTATAAATTCGAAGCCGGCACTCCGCATATAGAGGGTGTGATCGGACTCGCTGCCGCGATCGATTATCTCGGCGGCATTGGCTTGGACAACATTGCTGCTTATGAAACGGAACTGCTGGCGTATGCAACGCACAGGCTCTCCCGGATAGAAGGCCTTCGAATTATTGGCACGGCACAGGAGAAGGCCGCGGTGCTTTCGTTCGTTCTGGATGGAGTGCATCCGCATGATGCCGGAACCGTGCTCGACCGGGAAGGGATTGCAGTTCGTACTGGACACCATTGCGCCCAGCCGGTAATGGAGAGATTTGGCATTCCGGCAACGACGCGCGCTTCGCTTGCTTTTTACAACATGCACGATGAGATTGATGCATTAGTCGCCGGAATCGAAAAAGTAAAGGAGTTGTTCCGCTAATGTACGATCTTGGCGATTTGTATCAGGAGTTGATCCTGGACCATAGCAAACGGCCGCGGAATTTCGCGCCGCTGGAGGGAGCCAACGCATCGGCGGAAGGGTACAATCCTCTGTGCGGCGATAAGGTCACGGTGCAATTGAAGCTTGAAAATAACGTGATTCGCGATGCCAGCTTTCACGGCTCCGGCTGCGCCATTTCCACGGCTTCGGCCTCGCTTATGACCGAGGCACTCAAGGGCCGGACGCGAGCTGAAGCGGAGGTGCTGTTTGAGCGCTTTCATGAATTATTAACCGGCAAACTAGAGGCGCCGCCGGAATTGGGTAAGCTCGCGGTGTTCTCTGGCGTGCGTGAATATCCCATGCGCGTGAAGTGCGCTACGCTGGCATGGCATACGTTGCACGCCGCACTGCAAAGTTCCGGAATGGAGACGCCGCATGTCTCAACCGAGTGACGTTGTTATGACTGAAGAGGAACTTGGGCCGCTACGCGAGAAAATCGTCCAGGCGCTACGGAGCTGCTTCGATCCGGAGATCCCAGTGAATATTTACGACTTGGGACTCATTTACGATTTAACGCTTCAACCATCGGGAGAAGCTTATGTAAAGATGACACTCACGGCGCCCAATTGCCCGGTCGCCGGTGTATTGCCGGGGAAAGTGGAACAAACGGTACGGTCGGTTCCGGGTGTCGCGGACGTACGGTTGGAACTGGTATTTGAGCCTCCTTGGAATCGGGCCATGATGACGGATGCTGCTAAGCTTCAGCTTGGATTCGACATTGTCCCCATGGACCGATTGAAATTATGAAATTGAGCGCTCAGGAAGAATATGGAGTGCGCTGCCTGATTCAGGTTGCCGGGAATGGCGGACCCAGCGGCGTCACCATTCCGGATATCAGTAAAGCAGAAGGGATTTCGGCTGCACATGCCGCGAAGCTCCTCCGCATCTTACGCCGTAGCGGATTTGTGAAGAGCGTTCGCGGCAAAGTGGGTGGATATTCTTTGAGCCGGCCAGCGCACAAAATCGTTCTCGGCGACGTTCTGGACGCGCTAGGCGGACGTCTTTTTGAGACTAATTTTTGTAAAAGCCACGTAGGCACCGGCAAGATCTGTAAGCACTCGACAGACTGCTCGCTGCGAACCCTGTGGCATACGGTTCAAGCAGCCGTCGATCAGGTGCTCGAAAGAACGACGCTTCAGGACCTGCTACGGCCAGAAAGCGAAATGATCCGCTGGGTGCCTACGCTTTCGTTTGCTATCTCTAACGGCGTGACCTCCCGAGTTGAGGGCTAGCCTTTAGCTGGCTTTGGCGGCGGTCATTTTGGGCGGCGCCTCCGAAGCGGCCAACCGAACGCGGTTATCTGGCAACGCGTCTCCAACGGCAAACGACCGTCCACCAGCATCTTGAACGGCTATGACGACTCAATCCGGCAGGGCGATCTTCCAAGCCGCCCTTGACAATGCGGCAGAAGTGGGCGATACGTTTGGAGGGGAATTCGGCGCGGCGGAGGATCGTTTTGCGCGCTGGAAGCCGCTGTTGCAGCGATTCACTGAGGCAGTTGATTACGCCGTGACGTTTGGGCGTGGTCATTTCCGCGCCGTAGATGAAGCGCATAACGAACTGTGCATCGCAAGCGAGATCCTTGCAAATCCTAATCGTCGCTTTGTGCGCTTGGACAGGCGCCCCTGGCAAGGCCGCCCATTCCGGCGAAATTTGCTCGCGAAACCTAACAAGAGCCAACGGCACAATAGCGGGCCAAGCTAACGCGGAAGTTAGGGTGGCGATAAGCGCCGCTGCGTCTTTCATTTTTCGAAATAGTAACCCATCCTGATCCCAAACAAAAGTGGGCGCTCGAAAGCGCCCACCTCTCTCCGAACCGGTCGATGCGTGGTTTTTATTCGTCGTGGTCGTGGCTGGCGAACTGCACTGCCGGAAGCACCGGTGTTCCTTCCAACTGGACGGCCTGAAGCGCGTTCGGGTCTAGGCCCAAGGCCTTCAAAATGGTCGGCGCCACTTGAGCCGTCTGCACGTCAGAGATCACCGTCTTCGTCGAGAACTTAGGATTCGAAAGCAGCAGCATCACGTTCGTGTCATCGTGCGCAAAACCGCCGTGCTCCGCCTGTTTGGCGCTGCTCCCCGTATAGATGATCCCCACGTTCGGCGTGACAATGATGTCGGGAGTACGCGGATCGCCGCTCGGAGGAATGCCGGGAATGTCTATCATGGAACGCAAGCTCTGCCCATAGTAGATCTGCCCCAAGCCAATGTAGCTCGGATCGCCTGGAGTCCTGCTGGTAGCTTCCAGCGCGTCCACCGCAGCCTGCGTTTGGCTTGACGACTTCAGCCAAAGCAAAGACACATCGTCTTCGGTCGGTCCGATTTGATTGACTTCGGAATCCGGCAGATAGGTGGATCCGAGCAAGCTCGCAGGCGTCGTGCCGTGATCCTTGTTATGCCCCGGCACCGGGTAGAAAAGGTTCGTATCGATAGGCGACTGCCCGTGCTTCGCAGTGATCACGATCAACGTCGAATCGAAGATGTCGTTCGCCTTTAGGGCGCTCACCATCTCGCCAATTGCAGCGTCCACAAATTCGATCTCCGTTAGAAGCTCCGCCGAGGGTGTGCCCTGTGCATCCAGATATCCGCCCTTCATGCCGTTGAAGATCAGCTTCTGCCCCACGCTGACCGCCTGGAAATTCATTCCTAAGATTTTCGGTCTCTTCGTCTTCGCCGTTCCCAGGTGATTTTTCCCGGCGATCTCGTTCAGAACGGCATTCACCTTCAATGTGTCGTAGCAGCGAATATCGTGGAAGCTAGTCGTCCAATCTCCGGAACCGTCGATAGTCGCGCACGAGCCCCCAACCGGCGGCATTATTTTCTTCACTGCGGCCTGATTGCTGGCCAGTGTTGTATCCGAATTGATTTCCGGGCCGTAAAAGTCGTCCACATTCGAACCATTACCAGGGCCGGACACGGACGAGTAAGCAGGATGTTTATCCGACCATGCCGTGTACCCGCCATTCTCGTGAATGACTCCGAATATCGTATTCGTCCGCACAAAATTCCACGGATACACAGGGTTGCAGTTGTTGTATGGATCGCGGATCAGTCTCGTTGAATCGATTGACGCGATGCCACCGTCCGTCGGAGCCGCTCCGGGAGCTCCGCCATTCAGCAGACTTTGGTTGAGGTCGATTCCTTCCTCGTATTCCGTCCTGGTGCCGTTCGGCTGTCCTGCTGTGCAGTTACCACCCTTCAGTCCATTACCGGTGTCATTCACCGGCGGCGCAAGCACGCGGTCATACGCCACGTCGTAATAAATACCGAAGCTGCGCGGAGTGCCCCCGCTCACGATCGCTGTAAGGCCTGGGAACGAATCCGACGGCTTCGATGTGACGGCGTTTCTGTAATTAATGCCAGTCGTGCCGAGCGCGGCCAGATTCGGGCAGTAAGGCGCACCGCCATTTGGCCCGCTTGAGCCGCCGATTCCGTCCACGCAATTCAGATAATCCACAGCATGCATACCGTCGATGCTGAGCAGCAGGACGTGTTTGATTTTTCCGCCCCCATCGTCTTCTCCGCGGTCGTCTTGCGGCAGTGCGGTAGGTGCGGTGATAGCACCTGCTAACAAAACGCACAATACCGCTTTGTATTTAAACAATTGGTAAATCCTCCCATCGTCCTTGGTACCCTGGCTATTTTACAGGGATGTGACAACTAGTACTAAACGCTTTGTTGCAGGTGTCGCTAGCCAGTGACGTCCGCGGCTCGAGGAATAGTGGCTCGTTATCTTGCCTTGATGATTGCGTTCGACGTGATAGTGAAGGATGAAATTTTGGACGGTTCTCCGGCTCTCCTTGGACGGCCTTTGTGCAAATGACCTCGGAGAGGCGTGAAACAAAACGATTTGCGACGAAGATCGCGCACCAGAATTCCCGCATCTTATTCAGCTATGAGCCGTCAAAGACTCTTGGCTTAAATACCTGCTCGATACGCGGAACAGGATCGCGATACGGCCTTGCAATGAAACTGTCAGCGATCCAAAAAGCAACGCTGACGATTGCTTTCCGACAACGCTCGGGAAACACGGCTCGCTCCCATTGGAAGGAAACCCTACATATCAAGCACAAGCTCGAATCGTTTCGGGGTGGCGCCTGATCCGGTCAGCATCTGGTCTGACCTATGACTGGGAAGCCACTGGTCGGAAGTAGCCTGATTGCGCCTCATATCTACGGCGACACGCCCACACCACATTCATGAGTCATCGAATCGTGGTCCAAAGAGAATCAGGCGAAGCGCATCGGGCAAATCCCAACCGCCGATTTGATCGGCGTTGTCGGCTCAACCGCGCAGGTTCAATTTTGATGACCGACAGGGAGACAGGCGGTGCTGCCCATGACTGGCATTTTGGGGATAGCTGCGTACTCGGTCAGCAGGCGGCTGAAGGAGTCACGCTCTGTTTCCGAAGGGATTCGTCGGTTCTGATATCTTTAGCAATCGCGATTGCGTAGCGCTAAAACGAAGGTGAAGGATATTCCTCGGCGGACACCCCAAAACGGGCCTCGAATTGGAGGAATGTTTCCTTCTGGTTACAACAGGATTTAGTATTGGGAGGAATTAGAAATGAAACGCCGTGATATTTTGACAGCCTTACCCGCTGCCGCGGGCATCGCCAGCACCCTGGGCGCGCCCGGACCTTTGCAAGCCGCACAGGATGCGGCGCGCCGCGGTATGCCTCCGCTAACCATTAAAGACCTCAAAATTATCGCAACCGCACCATCCAACTCCAACTGGACGATCGTCAAGGTGATCACCAGCGAACCTGGGCTGTACGGGCTGGGCTCGGCGACCCACCAGGAAGTTCCCCAGGCCGCGCAAGCGTATATCGAAAAGAGGCTGAAGCCGTTTGTCATCGGGAAAAGAGTCGACGAGATCGAGGATATCTGGCAATCGGCATATGTGCAGCAGTATTTCCGCTCCGGCCCGGAAGGGAACAGCGCGCTGAGCGGAATTGACGGGGCGCTGTGGGACATTCTAGGGAAGCGTCTGGGAGTCCCGGTGTATCAGTTGCTGGGCGGGAAGGTGCGGGCGGCGGTGCCACTCTACGGCCACGCATCATCCATGGACCTGATCGCTCTGGAAGATCAGGTGCGCAAGTATATGGAAAACGGCTATCAAGTCGTGCGCATACAAACCGGTGTTCCCGGTTTCTCCGGCTACGGTGTTAACGCGAAGACATCCGACGCAACGCAGAGTTTGCGACCAGATGGAGCGGTGGGGATCTCGCCCGTCTTCGACGCCGGGCGTTATTTAAACGCGACCATTAAGATGTTTGACCACATACGCTCCAAGGTCGGGTTCGATGTCGGACTCGTTCACGACATACACGAGCGGCCAGCCCCAAATCAGGCTATCCAGTTGTGTAAAGCGGTGGAGCCCTATCGTCCTTTCTTCATGGAGGATCCCCTTTCTCCCGAAGACGTGGGTTGGTTCCAGATATTCCGCCAAGAGACTTCGGCGCCGCTCGCTATGGGCGAGCTATTTGTCAACCGTCAGGAATGGCTGCCCCTGGTGGCGAACCGCTGGATTGACTTCATCCGCTGCCATATATCCGCAGTAGGAGGACTAAACATGGGCCGGAAGATAGCCCATATCTGCGAGTTCTTCGGCGTGCGGACTGCGTGGCACGGGCCCAACAACGTAGATCCGGTGGGCCATTGTTACAATTTGCATCTCGATCTGGTCACGCCGAACTTTGGCATCCAGGAAGAGACGGTCTTTCCGGAAAAAACCCAGGAGGTCTTGCCCGGCTGCCCTATCATCAAGAAAGGCTACATGTATTCCAATGACAAGCCTGGCTTGGGAATTGATATTGACGAGGCCGCTGCCGCCAAGTACCCCTACCAGGTCGACTTCGAGGGCCGGGGAAACGATCGGATGCTCGACGGGACAATTGTACGGCCGTAAACCAACGCGGTCTTCGACCGCTGACGGAACAGCATACTATGTTGCGGCCTCCCGAGTTCACAAGCCTCGCCATGCCCAAGGTCATAATGCCGATGGCCAAGTCTAGCTTCAGCGACAAGCCAACCTCAATGAAGGAACCGCGTGGCCGGTCGCCTTTGCGCTGAAGGAGTGGACCGAAACCGACGAGGTTAGAATCGGCGCGCTCGTGAAGAAAGCGGTGGGCTGAGGAGTCGCTGCAGTTCCTGCGCAGGATAGAAGGGTAAGTTCCTCATGAAATTAGGGCACGCAGCGTCGCCTTCGGTTGTCCAATCGTTATAGTTTGAAATCGCGAGCGATTGGCCACATTCCCTCTGCCTAGTCGCCATGTATTTATCAATCTCCCGCTAGTCGACTTCCAGTTGCCTCCCATCCGACGGCGCACACGGAAAAACCCGTTCTTAGCCACGCGCCCGCGAAGTCTGGTTCGCGTCGATTACGTTTGCGACATTGCAATTCAGGTGACAGAAACGAGATGGTTCGTTCGAACGCCGTTTGGGGGGCGTGAGGCGGCGATATCCGCAAAGCAGACTCGAACGCACCATGGGCGTGCCCTCTCAGGGTTTCACCAAAACGGGATGAGTGTCTTGATAGAATTCGTTGCGATGAGAACCATCGTTTTCCTGTTGCTCTGTGCGGCCTGTGTTCCGGCGACGCCCCTCGATCAGAAAGATGTGGAGTATGCGCGCCCGGGTGGACATCCGCTGTTGCTCGATCTTCATGTACCAGATGGTTCGGGACCGTTTCCGGCAGCCATCCTCGTGCATGGCGGTGGGTTCGATGGCGGGAGCCGCGCCAGGAACATGGCTCCTACCTTTCAGCCATTGGCGGATGCCGGATTTGCCTGGTTCACTATCGATTACCGCATGGCTCCGGAATTTCGGTATCAACAGGCCACGGAAGATGTCGACACGGCGATCAAGTGGCTGAAGGCCCATGCGAAGACTTACAAAGTGGACGCGTCGAAGATTGTGATCAGCGGGGAATCGGCCGGCGGATATCTGGTTGATTATGCTGCGGCCCACGTAACGGCGGAAACCAAAGTTGCGGCCGTAATCGATTTCTATTGGCCGGTGGATTACGAAAGGGTTGCGCGGCAGCGGAATGATTATCCTCAGCGCTTCAATATGACATCGATCAATAGCCACAAAGCGAAGGGCGGAGGGATTTGGTTCTTCGGAGTGGATGGATACGATGATGCCAGTATGGCGAAACTGAAGGAAATTTCGCCGCTAACCGCTATCCATCGAGGTATGCCGCCGTTCCTTGAGATTCACGGTACACGGGACGACCAGGTGCCCTATGAGCAATCGGCGATCATGTGCGATGCGCTGCACAAGGCCGGAGGCGTGTGCGACATCATTACCATCGAAGCCGGCGGGCATGGCATGGGGGGATGGAAGGATGCCGATCAACAACATTACAAGCCCGAGATGATTGCCTGGCTGAAGAGAACGCTGAAGCTGAGGTGAATTTGTTCACGGTTGGTTGCGTAGTTCTCACGCCTGACTTGAGAGGTAGGCGTTCGCGCAGGAAACGTCGAAACTGCCCCGCGGCCATATGTCGCGCTGAAAGTGAAGCGCAGAACTGCGGGGGATTTTCTCCGGACACTACCGGTGCGTTTGGCAAGGCCACGTTCGACCCAACGCCGTTTCTGGGGACCTAATAGGCCAACTAGGCTGCTAGCTCACAGCGCACCTGCTTGCCAGGCAGCAGCACAATTTCCAAACACTCTATCGCTTCCGGCGGGGTCGAAAACCAAATGTGAGGCAGCGCTGGTTAGAACCCGTCTCGAAATACGTAAGATGGGCTACCGTTCACCGGACGAGCGGCCACTAGCACGGCCTCGGGGATCAACCCAAAACCGGTCAAGGGTGATCACCGGATGAACTGATCCGGGACATTGATTCCTGACGCGGGGATATCCGGATGTCCAGCACGAACCGCTAGCTTTCTTGCTCGATCCTTGTTAGCTGCTGAGGTCTTGGCTATGCGCAGGCTGGAAATTCGCTCCGCACTTGGCCTATGCGGTGCCCTGCTTATAAGAGAGAGCACGATCCTCGAGGCAATGAGCCTTGGGTCGCATTAGACGGCGGCGTTTCTTCACATCGGATTGCCTAATTCGGCATACGATCTGGTTACGTTGCTTTGGCTCCATGGGCGAGCGGGGTGGCGCGATTTGCTTTCACCACAGGAACGATCCGATAGTCCGCGCGGTAGACCAAATTATGTAGGTCGCTGGACGCGATGGCTCGGAGTGTAGATAGCTGCGCCGCTGCGTCCTCGTCGCTGAACACGTTCAGCGGCCAGTCGTGAACTGTCGTCCCTCGAAGATGAGGGTGGTGGAAGCCACCTCCGAAATAGGCTTGGAGCACGATTGGCTCGACCCCGGCTGCCCGCTGTTCAGGCCAGCTCAAAGCCCAAGAGGCGTTGAGCCCTCCATCCGCTGTGCGTCGTAGTCCCGTCTCAGTGAATTGCCCGGTGTCGAGTAGCAAGGTGGTATTCATTTCGTTGAGAACTTGGCGGGCGACCGGAGCCAGCAGTTGTACTGCGTTCTCGAAATGAGCTTCCTTGTCCTTTCGACTCGTGGAGCCGCCGTGTGTACCATCCCGAAGATCAGCAAAATGGCGGATTAGGCTGGTGAGGTATGCGGGTATTGCGCTTTCTGGCATTGCCTACTTCCTACAAGGATCTCACGATGTGATGGACATCTACCGTGTTGACCGGTAGGGCGTATGACAACGCCGTCTCTTATCCGCGCTGTAGACTTCACGAGAAGTAACCATCGGTCTCCTCCTTACAAGCGCCATTCCCGATCATTGAGCAGGTCTTTCCTGCGTGCGGTTTTTCATCCGTTCATCGATGGCCATCTTCGTTTGGTGAAGAGATGTGGCGAGCGAATCCCTCGATACGCGGCGCACGATGGGCGTCACGAACAAGCGAAACGCAGCGGGAATATCGCGGCTTAATGCGATTGCTTCCAGCTCCGCGTACACGCCCCCGTCGCGCTCTTCCAGGCGCGTGATGCTGGATAGCCGCCAAATCAGGCCAGTTCCCTGGTCCTCGGGCAAGGTTCGCTGCTCGGGTGTTCCCAAATGATCGATTTCCCGGATGTGGACCGTGTTAGAAACACCCCACCAGTGCTGGTCGTCGATGCGGAAATAAGAAGCTTCGCAATCGGTATCGAGAGCCGTCTTCGCTACCACCGATCTGTTCGCGAGGCGCATGAAAAAGAGGTCTTTTACGCCGTCACTACCGTGGGAGATGGAGTCGATTACGCCCGGACGGTAGATCTCCTTGTACCGGTCATAGTCCCGCACGATCTGCAAGATATCTTCGATTTTCACCTTAGGAACGAAGCCCGCACCAAGCCAATCGTGGATGAGCCCGGAAGAAACTTTCTTTGGAATCTGTCGGCTGACCGGCCCAATGTAAGGTCCCTTGGTGCGCACATGCTCCGCCCGATCCGGTTCATCGTCGAGCCAAAGGAAGTGTGCGCCTGGCTGGAGACGGGCCTGCATGGCAGCATTTGCCGCCTGAAGATAGGTGTCCCAGGCTGCTTTCGTTTCCGGTTTTAGGGTGACCGCACCGGTGCACGGATGAAATCGCAGCAGGATCAAAATAGCCGCTGTCCGAATTTTGTTAGTCATCTTATTCTCAGGTGGGTTGAACTGTCTGCATAATCGAGCAGCTGGTCCCGTCTCCGGCGATGTTTATCCAGACCTTTCCTCCTGAGAAAGCAACGCGGGATTTTGCGTTTCAGTGGGATTTTCGTGTTCTGGTTCCCATCTAATTAACTTCAGGTCGAGCACAAAAATTGCATAGAACACAGGGACCAACAGCAACGTGATAAACGTTGCCACGGCAAGGCCTCCAATCTGCGCATAGCAGAGCGGGCGCCACAGCGGCCCGCCTTCGAGCGCAAGCGGGAAGAGTGCGAGGATGGTTGCTCCAACGGTGATCATGACGGGCCGGATACGCGCGATGCCCGTATCGGGCAAGGCACGTTCGAGCGGCTCGCCCTTTTCGTGCATCTCCTCAATGAAGTCAAAGAGCACGATGACATGGCTGACGATGACCCCGATGAGGCTGGCTACTCCAAGAAACGCCATAAACCCGAAGGGCGTACCCATGATCGCCAGAGCGATCAATGCTCCGATCGCTCCGTACGGTGCGGCCGCGAACACGAGCAAGGGCTTGGCGGCATTCTTGAATTGCACGAGCAAAGCGAGATAGATGCCGACCAGAGAGATTAGAAGAACGACGGCGAGATTCAGGAATCCATCGACCTGCTTCGCTTTCTCGCCGGCGATCTGCAATTGATATCCCGGCGGAAGCCTATTCTGCAGACCTTTCAGTTTGGATTCGATCGGTCCAAGAACTTCCGACGCGAGGACTCCGGGCGCCGGAAAGCACAATATCGAAATCGTACGGAAATGCTCGCGGCGCCGTATCCGGCCCGTTTCGAGAATGTTCCTCACGCTCGCAACCGAAAGTAGAGGAACTCTCGTGTTCTGCTGCGAGGAATAAACGTAGAGACTCTCAATCTGCGACAATTGTGCACGATCCTGGGGGCGCAGACGCGCAACGATTGGGATACTTTTGTTCCCTTCTTTAAAGGCGCCGACTGGTGTTCCGCTGATCGCTGCCGCGGACGAATTAGCTACGTCAGAATTCGTGATGCCGACGAGGTTTGCGCGATCCGGCTCAATCTCAATCTTTACCTGTGGGCTGTCGGGACCCCAATCATCCCGCAGCACCGCAATTCCAGGTGACTCGCGAACAACATCCATTGCCTGTGCAGCTATGGTCCGGAGCGTTTGAATGTCCTGAATTTCCGCCCGGGGATCCGTGTCCGCCTGCCCGGAAATGAGAATTTCCACAGGGGTTTCGACGGGATTCGTCTGCAGTTGCCGGACGGTGATCCATGCTCCTGGCACCTGTCGGTTCAACGCGCTTTGCAGAGGTCCGATCAGCTTCGGGGTCGCCTCTTTGTCGCTCACCTGAACAATGACTTGCGCATAGTTCGTCTGGGGCGCTTCGGGAGAGATGGAAAACCAGAAACGTGGTCCACCACCCCCGATGAAACTCGTCATCGAAGTAAGGAGATGCTCCCCTGATTCCTCCTTTGAGACGGTCTTAACCGAAGCTTCGACAACCTGACGGACGACCTGCTCCGCCTTCAATGCAGCGTCGTTGGTTGCGGTCAAGGGTACATCGTTCGGCAGCCAAATATCGAGGTAGAACCAATACTGGATGTCTTCAGGAAAGAACTGTTGCTTCAGGTGCGAAGCCGAGTACCCTCCAATCAGCAAGAAGAGAAAAGAAGCGGCCAACACCAACCAGCGGTGTTGAATCGCTCGACCTACCAGCCGATTGTAGAAACCATAGAAACCTCGCTCCCGCTTTTCCTCTATCGATAGCTCTTTCGTTTTCGGCGGCCTTTGGATGTAGTAACCCAGCAGCGGGATGAATGTCATCGCAACGACCAGAGCACACAGCAGCGCTGCTGTCATCACGATGGGAAGACTCCTCAGAAATTCGCCGGTGTTCCCTGTGAGCATGAGGAAAGGCAGGTAGGCGATGATATTCGTCAATGTTGCGAAAAAGATTGCTGCCGCCAGCCTGGTTGGACCCAGCCACGCCGCGACGGCACGAGGCAGGCCATCGGCTAGGCCGCGCTTGATACCGTCCCCCGCCACGACTGGTACGTCGACTAACAGTCCCAACGCAATGATCAACGTGGCGACCGATACCTGCTGAAGGTCTATCCCCAACATGTAGGACACGCCGAAAGTCATGCCCAGCGTGATCGGAATTGCCAGGGCCATGATGAGCGCCAGACGCCATTCCCAAAACCCGATTAAAGAAACAACGACGACAAGGATAATGGCTTCGTACAAGGCACGCAGAAAAAGATGAATGTTCTCCTTGACCTGCAGTGGCTGGTCGGAGGTATGCGCAATGATCAAGTCTGCCGGAAGAATCTTGTTGAGTTGGGCAAGTTTCTGGTCGACGGATTGACCGAACGTCGCGATTTGCTGTTGGTCGCGCATGTAGATCGCGAGCGTGACCGACCGACTACGCTGCCATTGCCCCTTTGGATCCTTCCACGTGTAGTAGTTCAAGTATTGAGCGGGGCTCTGGTATCCGCGACTGACTTCAACCAGGTCACGGAGATAGACCGGTGCGCCGGCCGACGACGTCGACACCGCAACATTGCCTATTGCGCCTACGTTTTCGAATTGACCGGAAGGGCTGAGAATTACCTGCCGCTGTCCGGTCTCAAACGCACCGCCAGGAGCAATGATATTGCGAGCACCAAGCACGCTTCCAAGCGAAGCTGGTTGAAGCCCGTACGCGGCTAGCCGAGCCTGCGAGTATTCAAGATAGACGATCTGCGGCAATACGCCTCGCCTTTCCACCTTGGACGTTTCCGGCGCCCCCTGGACGGTGCGAGCGATCAGGTCCGAAAAGTCGTCAAGATCGGCATAACTGTATTTGTCGGCGGCGACCTTGGCCAATCGCGCGGGCGTTTCGCGCGGATCACGGATGATAACTGGTTCCCAAGCATCGGGATGCAATTCGGATCGCTGCAACTGCTTCTGGAAGAAAGTCTGGATGAAGCTCTGAATCGCTGCGTCGTCTCCGGTCGAGACACCATCCACCGCGATAAATCCGCTGCCCTGAATTAACTGGGACGCCCGTATGATCCCTGCTGTTTCTGCCTGTTGCTCGAAGAGTTGCGCTGCGCCCACGATTGTCTTGTCCGAAGAAAGAGATTGAGGAAACGAATAGACGATAGTGACCGGCGCACCTTGCTGCTTGTATTTCTTCGCGCCCCGCGACGTCTGGATGGCTGATTGAATCCCTCGTGCGCGGATGTCGATCTCGACTGCGTCCGCTCTTGGACTGGCAATGGTCAGCATAAGCGCGGCGGTGTCTCCAAAATCACTTTGGAACGAAATGGGACTGGCGCCTTGGGGGAGTTGGCGGTTCAGTGCATTCAACTTGAGATTGATGTCGCTGAATTGTCGCTTTACGTCCGAGACATTCTCGGCAAGCTGCACGTAGACGTAGGCGTAACCAGGAATAGAGACAGAACGGATTCCATAGTCGGCTGCTGTTCCGGGATGAGTAGTCTTGTTTTCAGCGGCGGCGTCTTCAATCGGGCGGGTAATAAATTGCTCAACTTGCTGCGCGGTCGCACCAGGCCACGAACAGGAGGCCACAGCTACCCGCACGGGAATGTCAGGGTCTTTTCGTTGTGGCATGGAATGGTAGCCAAACCAGCCCCAAACGAGGACGCCAACAAGGAGAACCCAAGAAACCTGCGGGTGCTCGACGAAAAACCTGGGCACGTTACGTGTTTTTTCGATCCGCTCCTGATCGCTGATGTGTGCCATGGCTAAGGTATGACCTCGATGGGTTCTCCGTCTTTTGAGAGTTGGGCGCCCACGGCGACCACCTTCTCCCCGGGTTGCACGCCTACAACGGCAATCGAGCTCTCGTGGGTTGCGCCCAACTGCACTTCGCGCAGACTTGCTGTCCATTTGCCGGCACGTTCTTGAGCCACCATCACCGCAAACCGGCCGGCTTCCGAGGGATAGGGAACGATGGCGCTGAGTGGAACCGAGGGAGCCGATGAATGAGAACTCTCGCCAAGGCTTACCGAGGCAATCATGCCTGGCTTCAGACGACCGCGGTGGTTGGCTACCGTCACCTCAATGGCAAAGACCCGGTTTCGTGTATCGGCGCTGGGCGCGATGCTTGTGACGTGCCCCACAATCGGAGTTACGTCGTCCTCTAGCGCAATGCTCAATTGCCGTCCCAGACGCATGCGGCTGAGCGCATAATCAGGCACGCCAAACGTTGCTTTTACAGAACTGATGTCGGCAATCGAAAACGCGGCCGATGAAGGTTGAAGCTAAGCTTCCCAACTCGACGTACCGATTCAGAACGAACCCTGAGAAGGGCGCCTTCAGATCGGAATCTCCCAGAGTCAATTCAGCCTGACGGAGTGCCGCTTTCGCGTTGTCCACCGCAGCCAGCGTGGAATTGAAACTTTGCTGCGACTGGTCATAGTCGGGTTTGGTGAGGCTTTGTGTTGAAAATAGGACCTTTGCTCGCGCGAAGTCTTGATCCGCTTGGGTTTGTTGTGCCACAGCCTGACCGAGTTGGGCTTGCGCCTGCGCTACTTGATTCTTCAAGTCCTCCAGGCGAACGTGCGCAAGTACCGTTCCCTTTTCAACGTAGTCTCCAGTTCCAATGTCGCGAATCCGTCCATCCGCCCCCCGCACCTGCTTCACGCCGGTTACGTAACCGGAGGTGCGGAACACGAGGTCTACTTGGGCATAAGGAATAATCGAGGCCGAATAACGCAATGCTTCGCCGCTCGTTTGCGACGTAGTCACGGCGGCGAGACGAACCGATGTCGGCGACCGGGACGGTAACGGCGATTCTGGGTGACATCCACCCATCAATCCCATCGCCGCTAAAACTCCAATAAACTTCAATGCGTTCGATCTTCTAAGGAAACCGCGCAAGACGGCCGCCATGTCAAGCACGCCGCCTGAAGATATGACGAACTCCTTTCTTGTTTGGCGGCGCGCATCCGCGCCTTCTGCGCTATGACGTGTTGGCATAAGTGGCCTCCAGGCGCTACTGCTCTCCCAGTGCTTTCTGGAAATCTGCTCGGGCTCGCCAATATCCGAATACTGCTTGACGGTATTGGTCCTCCGTGTCTGCCAGGGACGCCTGTTGCTGTAGCAGATCACTAAGCAAAATCGACTGCTGAGAGTAAGCTTGTTGCTGGTTGCGCAATTTCTCCCTCTCGGCGTCGCGAACTGCCTCTGCAGCCGCAAGCTGCGCGCGAGCTTCTCGCAACTGCCGAAAATTCGAATTCACATCGAGAAGGATTTGATCGCGTGTGTCGTCGACACAAAGTGCGGCCTGCTGCTCCGTGACCACTTTTTGTGCGATGTTGTGGCGCTTCTGACCCCAATCCCAAGGTTGCCAGGTAAGCAACGCACCGATTGAACCAATATTTTGGGGAAGAAAGTTAATGTTCGCCGGGCTGATATAGCTCGCTTGAATGGCGATGTCCGGGATGTACCGCGATTTCTCGATCCTGGTTTCTAAAGTCGCTTGCTTCGTCCGATTCGCCGCGAGCTTCAGCTCCGGGCGGTGCTCGATCGCAATTTTCCTGGCAGCAGGCAGATCCTCCTCTTCGGGGAGCGTCGACGGAACCGTTTCCACGGAAAAGCCAGTCTGGAGGTCACGCCCCAATAGATGGTTGAGAGACTCTTTGCGATCCGCAAACCCATCCTGGATGACGGCGAGCTGATAGCTGGTCTTGGCCAGCTCTGCCTTGACACGCAGCCTGTCGGCTTCGAGTACAGCCTGTTGATTGAAGCGCCGGTCCGTGAGCTGCCGCAGTTCTTGCAGATACTTCAGCATCGACTGTTGTGATTCAAGTTGGCTCTGCGCCTGCAGAACCGCGTAATACGCGCGGCAAACATCGTCCACCAACTTCTGCTCGGCCTGATCGAAAGAGAGTCGCGTTGAATCGACTTTCAAATGCTGTT
The DNA here is from genome assembly GCA_036488895.1 of Bryobacteraceae bacterium. Taxonomy (GTDB): domain Bacteria; phylum Acidobacteriota; class Terriglobia; order Bryobacterales; family Bryobacteraceae; genus Bog-105. Next base: position 56,601 of record DASXGT010000287.1, read on the forward strand.
CGGCAACGGACAGGTGAACTCGAAGCAATTGTGTAAGTGGCTGGGTCAGAGTTACTGAGGCGAGGGCTATCGGACGAGCAGGTGTGTGGAGATCGGTATTAGATCCCGGGATTGGTCCCGTACCTGGGAAAGTGCCAAGCTGCCCTTTGTCGATCGTGAAGTCAAGCGGCGTGAGCAACTCGGCCGCAAGAAGAGAGGTATCCAATCGTGGATAAAATTGAGTCTTCGCCTCGCTCAATGCTTGCCGTTGTTTGCCGATTTCAAGCCCAGCCTGCTTCAGCTCTCGATTATTGGAGCGCGCAAGAGAGATCGCTTGGTCGAGCGTCAATACCTCTTCGCCGCTGGTTTGTGCTTTTGCGCAAGGCGATAGCGCCAGTGCTGCAAGTAATATGACTGTCAACGCTGACATCGTCGGAACTCCGAACGCACGTGCCTTGCCAACGCTCCGGCCAGCGCCAAATCTCCATCGATGTTGTTGTCGCATGAACGTTTAGGACAGCGGGGTAGTTGGATAGCGTATTCGGGATCGCTCATCAGAAGACAGAGATTTGGCACGCTTGCCAGATGTCCGTCACCGCAGTGGGCGTAACTCAGAACGCACACGCGTGGCCAAAGCTCCGGCCAGCGGCAAAGCTCAATCGATGTTGTTGGCACGTGAACGTTTACCCTAGCGGGGTAATTGGACGGCGCTACTCGAAACGGCTCACCAGCGGACAGAGATCTGGCGTGCTCGCCAGACTTCCGTCACTGCACTGGGCGAGAGATCCCCAACCTTTGCATCTTGTAGGCGAGCGACGTCCTCTTGAGGCCCAGGCGAACTGCCGCTCCGCGAGCACCACCGACAACCCAATTGCTTTCGCGGAGCGCTCGAATAATCTGCTCTCGCTCGGCTTGCTCCAGCACATTGTCCCCAGGAACCGCGCTTGGGCCTGAGTCAGCAAGAATTTCGGCCAGCGGCACGCGCAGCGATGGACCGGTAGATAGCAGGGCGGCTCGCTCCATAAGATTCTGCAATTCCCGGATATTACCTGGCCAGCTATAGTGGACGAGCGCATCCATTGCTTCCTTGGGAATACTCTCGATTTGTTTTCCCATGCGCCGAGCGAACTTGTTGGCGAAGTAGCGAACCAGAAGTGGAATGTCATCGCGACGGTCGCGCAGTGGTGGGGCCGCAATTGGAAACACATTCAAACGATAGTAAAGGTCATTGCGGAACTTCTTTTCGGCGACCATTTGGGTAAGGCTGGCATTCGTAGCCGCCAACAAGCGAACATCGACGCGTTGGGTGCGAGTACTGCCCAGTCGCTCAAATTCCTGTTCCTGCAGGACTCTCAGTAGCTTGGGTTGTAATTCGAGCGGTATATCACCGACTTCATCCAGAAACAACGTTCCCTTGTGCGCCAGTTCGAATCTTCCAACCTTCTGGGCTATGGCGCCAGTGAACGCACCCCTCTCATGGCCAAACAACTCGCTTTCAAGAAGGCCCAGAGGGATGGCTGCGCAATTCACCTTTACAAACGCCTGACCTTTGCGAGAGCTCAGATTGTGAATGGCGCGAGCGATCATTTCTTTGCCGGTACCCGTCTCGCCCTGGATGAGGACTGTCGAGTCCGAAGGTGCAACGATTCGAACGTTCTCGATCACAGCTTTCAGCCTCGGACTGTTTCCAATGATCTCTTCGAAATTGTGCTCAAACCGGATTTCGTTTTCCAGGTAGAGCTTGTGCTCCGCCAGCCGCTCCTTGGCCTCGGTTATCTCCCCATATTCCAAAGCGTTTTCTACCGCGATGGCGATCTGGTTGGCAACCTGGCCGAGGAAGCCGATATCAATCTCGTTGAAGGCATTCCCCTCCCGTCTGCCGAGGCCCAAGAGACCGAGAACACGATTCCGGCTAACAAGTGGCACGAAGCAACCGGTTTTGAGGCCCTCGGGGATAGCCGGCTCATCCTTCAGACCTAACTGAAGCACGTCCGAGGCATTGCCCGTCCAGGGCTTGCCGGTGCGGAAGACAAAACCACCAAGCGACCCCTCCATCGAACAGTACTCTTCTCGGATAAATCCTTTGCTCTCGGGAAAATCGAGCACGAAGGTTTGCATCCTGTTTCCGCCCGCGTCATACAAGAAGACACCCACCAGATCGCATTGCATAACGCGCCGAACGCTCGCTGAGATGGCACGCAGGACGCCACGGAACTCCAAATTTGAGACAACCTGATTGGTAACATCGAGGAGCAACTGCAACCGGTCTTCTGCTTGTTTGCGCTTGTCAATATCAGTAAACAAGATGTACCAGGTGGTGATGCACCCCTCCGTGTCTCGTACGGGAAGAGCGCGTCCCTGGGTCCAGCGGTACACGCCATCCGCACGGCGGCAACGGTGCTCAATGTCATAGGGATGCCCGGTTTCGATCGAATTGGTAAAGGCAGCGGTCACGCGGGGAAGGTCATCCGGATGAACAACGTCGCTGGTGGCCCAACTTTTCAATTCCTCGGGCGTCTTGCCAAAATACTCCAGCAGTTGGCGGTTGAAGAGTTGGAACTCACCTGCCGCATTCATGGTACAAACAAGCCCGGGAATGCTATCGATGATCAGGCGCAAACTCTCTTCGCTCGCGCGCAGTTCATCCTTGGCATGCTGTAACGCGTCGAAGTTCAACGCGTCGTCCACTGCCAGCGCCACTTGGTTGGCAACGAGCGAGAGGAAGCTGACTTCCTCCCTGCTATAGGCATCGGCCTCAATGCTGCCCACAGCGAGGCCCCCGAGGCGCCGGTGTACTGTCGTCAAAGGAAGCGCGCACACCGAACGAACCCCGCGGTTCTTGAGCATCTCGGCTACCGCTGGAAATCGGGTCTCCGCATCTAAGGAGGGAATTATCAAGGGCTGTTGATGTTGGTACACCCACCAACTGAAGGTTTCTTCCGGCGCGAATTTTGGAGCCTGGAGGGGAACACCCGGTTCGCCGTACGACGTGGTATGCATCTCGTGCGCCTTCTCGTCGTAGATGCCGACGCCCATAACGTAGAAGTTCACCATGGCGTGCAACACGCGGGCGAGAACGCGAAAGAGTTCCTCTGAAGAGCGAGTTGAAAGGAGAGTTTGCGAAACGCGGAGGAGCGCTTCGTATCGCTCAGTTACAGTCTCAACCGATTTTTGGGCCGTGCCGCTCATCACTGTCTGGCTCCGACAAGATTCAACGTTTGGTTACTCCCCGCTCCCTGATCAAGGGACAAATTCCACTAAATTAAGGATATGGAATCCCAGCACCAGAGGTGAACGCCTAGAGCATACACCAGCGAGTGCACTGGCATCATTCGGTAGGAAGAAGCGGCATCACGCTCATTCATGTGCGGTGCCGGATGTCTGGCAAGCGCGCCAAATCTCCGTCTCCGGATCGTTCGTCTCGCGGTATTCAGTGCCAAGAACCGTCGCGCTAAGAGCTGTTAGGGAAAGCAAATAAACCTGATTCGCATGCTCCGCGCCCCTTTGGCTCCTCAACTGCCTTATTCTTTCGAGTCCGGCCGATCCAAGTCCGCAGGCGTCTGGGATACCGGGCAGTCGAAGCTGCAGGGGCTCGCAGCAGTAGCGAATTCTGTGGACTGTCAGCGACTGTGCCAGTGCGCCTCCAGCCATCGTTGGTTACTGGTAAGCAGTCAAGGGAGAGTCGTGCTGAAGATCACTTTCACCGATTTGCCGAATGAGCAGAGGTGGTCTTTGCAGGGTCAGTTGGTCGGCCAGTGGGCGCTTGAACTCCAGTCGACTTGGAGAGAAGCGCACCACCTTGATGACACGCGGACGTGCATCGTTGAGCTGATTGAGGTGACATCCATTGACCGAAATGGCGAGGCCGTTCTGACGGAAATCATGAGCCAAGGCGCCGAATTCATCGCCAGCGACGTGTACACGAAACATCTTCTACGGAACTTGCGCAGCGAGCTGAAGCGACGGCGCATGAAAGGAAAACAAGATTGCGGTGGCAATGATTGATGATGTCGATCGAGCGGTAGCGGACGCTGCGCCAGTCGACCACCCTTTCGGTCGCACACAAAGTATCACGCTGCGGCCGCGCAACGATTTTCAATCACCTGGAGGAAGTACCAGATTATGGATCTGCAATTGAACGGAAAAACAGCGATTGTAACCGGTGGCACAGCAGGAATCGGACTGGCTATAGCACGTGCGCTGAGCGAGGAAGGGGTTGAAGTAACAATTCCCGGCCGTACCAGCAAGAAGCTCCAGGAAGCGCTCTCCTCTCTGCCTGGCAATGCTCGCGGGATCGAAGCAGACCTCGGAACAGCAGAGGGCGCCGCTAAGCTCATCGAGCAGGCGCGAGAGACGGACATTCTAGTGAATAATCTCGGCATTTACGAGCCGAAGGAGTTCTCACAAATTACCGATGAAGAATGGCTGCGAATCTTCGAGGTTAATGTTCTCAGCGGGATTCGCCTTGCGCGCCATTATTTTCCAACCATGCTTAAGCGAAACTGGGGACGCGTCATCTTTATTTCAAGCGAGTCGGCCATCATGACCCCTTCCGAAATGGTGCACTATGGCATGACCAAGACGGCGCAACTTGCCGTCTCACGGGGATTAGCGGAACAGACCAAGGGAACCAAAGTGACCGTGAATGCTGTCTTACCCGGACCAACTCACTCGGAAGGCATTGTCGAGTTCCTCCACGGACTGGCGTCCGCGCCGGACGCAACTCCCGCGCAGGCCGAAAAGGAATTCTTCAATAAGTACCGTAGTAGCTCACTTCTGCAACGGCTGATCGAAGGCCGCGAAGTCGCCAACCTGGTCTGTTACATCGCGAGTCCGCTGTCTTCTGCAACAAATGGCGCGGCCCTCCGTATCGAAGGTGGAATATTGCAATCGATCGCTTGACCACAGATCAGGCGCACCCATTATCGTTACACCACGCCCTAATTCCTTTCCGCGCCGGGCGGACGGGATGAGTTCCGAAAGGAAATTGTCCATCGCCTTCGCACACTTCATTCCAGGCTGCCAATCGTCCGGCGCCACCGGAGGGAGTGACGTGCCGGGCCATAAGTCCGGTTGGAGGAAGTTTCACCAGACGGCAGCCGTGCGCCCTACCAACACATTTTGAAAGTTTGATGCGGGTGCCCAGGCACGCACCAAAAACTCTCGATACACTGTTTGCTGCCGGAACAACCCTCGGCGAGTTCCGAATTGCCAGTCGCTCAAAGGAGTCGAAAATCATGAAATCAAACAGACGCCGGTTCGTGCAAACGCTTGGGACGAGTTCCGCCGGGATCACCCTTGGCGCAGCGCTGGCCGCGGTTCCACAAGATGCCGTGGCGAAAGGTCAGGATGAGCAGGTTCTGCTCGTCGGCGACAACATTGCGGTGGCCGACACGCAATACGGAAAGGTGCGAGGCTACAGGCTGCGCGGCATCAACTATTTTCTCGGTATGCGATATGGCGCGGATACCTCCGGAGCAAACCGCTTCATGCCACCGCAGAAACCCAAGCCCTGGACAGAGGTTTACCCCGCGCTCTGGTGGGGCGATTCCGCGCCGCAGAACATGGACAACCGCTATGCGAACCCATTCGGCTCATTCCGCGATCACTGGAATTATGGGGATGTCACCGAAGACTGTCTGCGGATCAATGTTCAAACGCCTGGCAGCAACGACAGTAAGAAAAGGCCCGTGCTGTTTTGGATTCACGGCGGCGGGTTTGTGAATGGAAACGCGATTGAACACGACGGATACAACGGTGAGAACTTCGCCCGCTTTGGGGACGTTGTGTTTTGCTCCATCAATCACCGGCTGGGTCCGCTGGGGTTCTGCAACCTGGCGGGTGCCGGCGGGGAAAAATTCGCCGCTTCCGGAAACGTAGGCATGCTGGACCTAGTCGCCGCTCTCGAGTGGGTGCGCGACAACATCACCAACTTTGGCGGCGATCCGGGGAACGTCACCATCATGGGGCAATCCGGCGGCGGCGCCAAAGTGTGCTTACTGACCGCCATGCCAGACGCCAAGGGTCTGTTCCACAAAGCAGTCGTGCTGAGCGGGGCTTCTCGAAAAGCCGGTGTGAAGTCTCGTTCGGAGAGCCTCGGGGCCGCAGTGGTCAAAGAGGCCGGCCTGACGGGAGACGACCTGACGAAGTTGCAAAACATGCCTTGGAAAGACTTCTATGCAATTGCTACTCGCGCACAGCGAGCCATGGCCCAGCAATCCGGCGGCGGGGCAAGAATGGCGTTCGGATTTGCGCCTGTCGTGGATGGCAAGATTCTGCCGCAACATCCCTACGATCCAGTGGCCGCGCCCACGGCAGCCGATATACCGATGATAATCAGTTCGGTTGAGAATGAGCAATCGCCCAGCTGGACCGATTCGTCACTAGAAACGGTCACGATGGAACAGGTGGTGGAGAAAGTAAAGGCCAGAGCAGGGTTCGGCGCAGGCTTCGGGGACCAAGCCCCGCTAGTGGTGGCGGCTTACGCAAAGGCGTTTCCGGACAGGAAGCCGGTTGAAATCTGGTCGCTGGTCAGCAGCAACCGGCAGAGTGTTGTCGCCTTAGCGAATGTAAAATGCCAACAGGCCGCGCCGGTCTACGTCAATTGGTTTACCTGGCAGCCGCCTTTGTTCGACAACCGCATGCGGGCCTTCCATACGGTGGATATTTGCTTTTGGTTGCACAACACGGACCTGATGCTGACGCACACGGGTGGCGGTCCCCGGCCAAGAGCGCTTTCCACCAAGATGGCCGGCGCCTTGTTGCAGTTCATGAAAACCGGTGATCCCAACGGAGCTGCGCTTCCCCGATGGCCCAAGTACTCGGCGGCTCGCGGGGAAACCATGATCTTCGACGATAAATGCGTGGCCAAAAATGATCCGGACGGGGAAGCTAGAAAAGCCGTGCCGATGGCGACCTAAAGCCGCCCGCGAAAATTGACGCTGAGACGAGTGGAGCAACCTCAAGTGGGTTGTTCCGCTCGTGGTCCGTCGGCGAACCGCGCGGTCAAAAGCCCCGACTGGTCCTTTTTATTTATTACTCGTTCCGCAGTGCCACCATCGGCTCTACGCCGGCCGCTCGGGAAGCGGGAATTACAGACGCCAACAGCGCCGCCAAGCAAAGCAGCAATACGGCAATTGCCAGGATGACTGGGTCCCATGGCTTTACGCCAAACAACTGGCGGCTCATCAGCCTGCCTGCCCCGATCGCCAAAGGAATGCCAAGCGCAAGTCCGACACCCACCTGTAAAAACGCGCCGCCCAGCACCATCTTGACCACACCTCCACGATCGGCTCCGAGCGCCATGCGCACGCCGATCTCGCTCGTTCGCTGTTCCACCGTGTAGGCCATCACTCCGTACAGCCCCACCGCGGCCAGCATGAGTCCCAACACACCAAATAGCATGGTCAGGGTTGCGATCATGTTCTCCTGCTGGAAATCCGCTCTTAAGATTTTGGAGTATGGATCCACGCCGTACAGCACTAAATCAGGATCAACACTGAGCAGGGCTTTGCGCACACGCTCTTCCAGCCCCGGCGGATTGCCCGGTGCCCAGATCACGATGTTGTACAGGAAGTGCGAATAGATTTCACCCGACAGGTAATGAGGATCGTCATACTGCACGGTTTGCGCTTGCGCCGGCCAAAACATTGGGTACACGGGCTCCTTATAGTTGTATGTCATGTAGCGCATGTCTTGAGAGACCCCGACGATTTCGTAGCTGGCGGCGTACTTGATTTTGTTCACCCCGAAATGCTGCCCAATCGGGTTCTGGCCCTTGAAGAACCGCTTGACAAATGCTTCATTGACGACCGCTACGTTCCGCGTGGTAGCAGTGTCCTGCTCCGTAATGGGGCGGCCCAGCACAATCTGTGCACCGAGGGCTTCAAAGAAGCCAGGCATCACGCGCGCCCATCCCGCGCCGGTATCTTCTTTGGGCGGCGGCTCCGGCCTTCCAGCGATACGAATCCCCTCATTCCAACTATCGCCAGTCATGGGCGCGTAGAGCACAGGCGCCACCATGCGCACGCCGGGAGTACGCAGCAGGCTGTCATTGATGTTCCGGTATAAGGTGGGTATTTGCTCGGGTTTGTAATTACCCAACGTTGGATTGATCGAAGCGATATATCTTCCGTCCGTTTGGAACCCGAAATTCTGATGCTCCAGGTTTCGCAGGCTCTGGCCGAGGAGAGCCGCCGCGGACAGCAACACCAGCGACATGGCCACTTGCGCGACCACCAGCGACTTTTGCGCTAACGTGCGTCCGCCGCCAACAGAACGGTTGGCGCCGCGCAGCGCCTCCACTGGGTCGACCTGCGAAGTCATCCACGCTGGAGCGATCCCGAAAATCATTCCCGTCAGCACGGACATTCCCAACGTAAAGAGCAGCACGGGCCAGGACGGCGAGGGGTCGACCGGTATGAATTGGGGGGCACGGGCAGCCATATGGAACGCTAAATAGAGAATCAGGCTGGTTCCGGCATAGGCCACAGCGATTCCCAGCAACCCTCCTATGAGCGCGAGGACTACGGACTCTACTAGCGCTTTGCGCACCAGACGGCCTCGCGACGCGCCGAGCGCCACGCGTATCGAAGTTTGCGAGCGATCTTTCAAGCCGCGCGCCAGCATCAGATTGGCGAGGTTGCCGCAGGCGACTAACAACACGCAGCCGGCCGCAATGAGCAGCAGTTTCAAGCCATCCTCATATTGATCGCGCAGGGCCGCCACGCCCGCGCCGCCGGGAATGAGATGCAGTGTCTGTTGACGCCAGAGCGCCCTTTCGCCGGGCTCCATTTCCGGCACGTGGCTAGCCAGCCAGTTATGGAATTCCACTCTCAATTTTGATTCGAGCGACTTTGGATTGACTCCGGGACGCACTCTTCCGATAATGTCGAGGAAGTTCGTGTTGGGTGTTTTCAGCCGCGCCGTTTCTCCGTCGAGCAGCAATTCCGTCGTCAAGGGTAACCAGAAATCCGGCATGCCCCAGCCTGCCAACTTCGCTCCATAGAATCCCGGAGGAGTCACGCCGATGATGATGAAGGGGTGCCCGTTGATTTGATAGCTGGCGCCAATAACTGATGGATCCGCGCCGTACTTTTCCTGCCAGACGTGATAGCTCATGACTGCCACGGGCGGCGCGGATTCCCTATCGTCCGCATCGGTCATCAGGCGGCCGATCCAGGGAAGCACGCCGAGAGTTTTGAATAAATTCCCCGAGACGTACTGGCCGTTTCGCGTTTCCGCCTGCGCTTGCGACCCAGCTCTACGGACGCCAAGGGGCGCATTGCCGGCCTGTAGCGCCACCAACTCCGCGAACTCCGGTGTGTTCGCGCGAAAGTTCCGGTAGGCCTCCCAAGAGAAGAGCGAAAAATCGCCGTCGGAACCCTGGGTATAGCCGCCCCAATTGCAACAGCGGATTTTATCGCCGATCCTCCAAAGCTCTTCCGGCTTGACCACCGGCAGCGACTTCAGCATCACTTGGTGGACGAGTGTAAAGATTGCGGTGGTCGCTCCGATTCCCAGCGCCAGCGTGATCACCGCGGTCGTAGTGAACCCGGGCGCCTTCCGCAGTTGCCGCAGCGCGTCTCGTAAATCCGCCATCACTTGTCCCCCGATCTCCTCTGTAACATTGAAGCGGCTATTCCTACTTGATACGGATTAGCCCGTCCGGGGTTTGCTGTAATCGCTAGATTATTTTTCCCACGCCTTAGTTTTTTTAAAGATTCTCCGCGCACTGGAGGCTTTTCCTTGTGCACTTATTTGGCGCGATCCGAATGCTAATATCGATCGACAATGGCATCCGGCTCGCTTAAGACCGGGCGCTTGAAAAGCAAGGAGAAATGTCGATGAAATTGGCGAAAGCGGCGTTGTGTTTTACCCTGGCGTCAGCGGCAGCCTGGGCCCAGGTCAATATGGGCGAACAGAAGCCCGAAGCCAGCCTGCCCTTCACCATGACCACGGTGGCCAACTTTGAACTGCCCTGGCGGCTGGCCTTCCTGCCCGATGGCCGCATGCTGATCACCGAAAAAGTCGGGCCCGTTTGGCTGGTATCCCAGCAGGGAGAGAAGATCCCAGTGGCCAATACACCCCCAGTCTATTGGCAGGGCCAGAATGGCATGCTGGGCATCTTCGTCTCGCCGCATTACGCCACCGACGAGAGTATCTATCTAACCTATGTCGAGCCGGGTGATTACGGCGGCGGCCTGGCGCTGGCCCGCGCCAAGCTGCACGCCACGGCCACCACGGCCAGACTAGGAAACTTCGAAGTGTTGTGGCGCCAGATGCCTAAAGGCAAAGGTGGCCAGGAGGGCGCGCAGATCGCCTTCTCGCCCGACGGCCAGTATCTGTTCCTCACGGTTGGCGACCGCCAGCGCTTCACCCCCGCCCAGGATCCAAACCAGCCCGAAGGCAAGATCCTGCGCCTGACGCTGGACGGCAAACCCGCCCCTGGCAATCCCAACTTCGGCAAAACCGGCGCTGCCACCATTCCCCTGATCGATCCGCCCAGTGACACCGAAGCCGCCAAGACCGCGAAGGTGGTGAGCACTTATACTTTTCCCGGCCCCAACCTGACGCCGGCTGAAACCTGGATCAGCGGCATCCGCACGCCTTATGGCATGGCGTTTTCACCCACCGGCGAATTGTGGGAGGTCGAGCATGGCCCGCGCGGCGGCGACGAGTTGAACCTGATCGAGAAGGGCAAGAATTATGGTTGGCCGCTCGTCTCCTATGGCAATAACTATAACGGCGTGCCCATTCCTAAGCCTGACACGCGGCCTGACCTAACGAAGCCGGTGATCTACTGGGTGCCGGTGATCGCGCCGGGCAATCTGATGTTTTACACGGGCACTAAGACCTTCCCGCAATGGAACGGCAACGGCTTCGTCAGCGGCCTGTCGACCAAGGTGCTCAACCGCATCATCTTTGACGGCCATGGCGGCGCCAAATCCGCCGAGCGCTGGGATGTAGGCCACCGCATCCGCGATGTGGAAGAAGGCCCCGATGGCTCGCTGTGGATGCTGGAAGATGCCAATCCCGGCGCGCTGATCCACGTGACACCCCAAGCGGTCACTTCGCGCTAGACGAACAAGAAGCAAAAGGGCCGGAGCGATCCGGCCCTTTTTGCTCACTCGCTCTGTTTCCCGCGCTCCAGCGAGGCTCTATCCCACTGCGCCAGATTCGCTGCGGCCTCGTACGAACTCTGCAGGAATTGCAGAAGCGCTTCATCCGGGGACGGCGCCGCGCGCAAGTCATCGTATTTCAGAATGAACTCGCCAAGCGCAGGGTTGTATTTAGCGCTGGCCGGCTGGATGGCTGCCGTTTCCAGACCCGCAGGGGAGGGTGCAGTATAACAGTAGAACGCGGCGGCGCCGAAGCCTCCGTTTCCCGGCCAGAACCCGGCGCTAATGACTTCATGCGAGTAGGCCTCACGCGTGATTGGGTCTGCTCCCTCGCGGGGCGGAGCAAGGCGTCCGGAGAACCGCGTCACCGCCAGATCGAAGCTTCCCCAGAAGAAATGAACCGGACTGATCTTCCCGATGAAGCGTGACGAAAACTGCTGAAAGAGCTGATCGCTCCGGACGAGAATACGCCAGAAACGGTGCGCGGATTCAGGGTCATACGCCGCATGCTTGGTGTCCTCCGCAAAGGGAATGGGGTCCTTCAGTTCCACGGGAACGGGATGAATTTTCACCGAGACACCAATGGCAGCGAGACTTCGCTGATAGTTGCCGTAAAACTCCGCCACTGTTTGCGCGCGCAGCGGCTTTGAGAGGCTGGCGCCGTCGCTCAGCCGAAAGCGCAACTCGTGGCTCACGAAATCGAACTCGATCTCCAGCATCTCGTTCCCGTACGGCATTGCCGAAGTAGTGAGACCACGCGCGCTCACATAAAGCGGAACGTTCCACCAGTGGGCCTGCAGTGGACTCAGCGCAAGACGGGTCTTACCCACAATCTGCGTCCACATATGCAGGGTGTCCGCTGTCTTGCTCCAATCCGCCCAATTCAGCTCAGGCCAAAGACTCGCTGCGTTGTTTACCTGCTTCATTGGTGGGTCTTCTGTCTAGATGGTTTTTATAATGCCGGCTGACCTCCCTCAATGTCTCATAGCACCAGTTCTACAGCTGCGGGACTATCGGCAGGAGTAATCAGATCTCTATTCCTGAAGGCTATCCGGGTATGCGGATGTGAAGTCTAAACTTTCGCGCCGGTGGCTTGGCGGTTTCCCAAGGGCGCTGATAATAGAGTTCCAGTTCGACCTTCCCCGGCTTTAGCACCTGGAAGTAGAAGTTCCGGAGACCGAGCCGGCCAATCAGGTTGCCCGGTCCTGGCACGGGTTGTTCCTCTTCGCTGAGGATCTTTTCGAGTTTGCGCGCCGACTCGGGCGGAATGAGCCAGCGGTAGCCGGTGGACGCGTTTTCAGGCAGCTTGACGAGCAGCGTTTCCCCAACGTGGAGTTCAATTTTACGCCCGTCAAAACTTTCGTCAGCCTGCACGCTTTTATGCGGCTGCCGCGCATGCGCCGGGAGAATACACAACGCTCCGATCACGACAATAAGAGCCAGTTTCACTGTTCCCACAATAATGGATAAGGTGGATCACCGCCACGTCAGGATTGCAGCGCTTCCCATTGGCACCTGGATCGTCCATCTAGTGTGATCGCCGGGTATAGTTTCCCGCATGGTTGCGCTCCATTTACCATTTGAATCGACTGAGGCGCCACCTAGAGTGATTTTTTCCTTGCTTTGCAGTGACGGCGCGGTAAGCCGTATCGCCTCGCACGTTTTGAATTCGGGGAGTCCATGAAGTTCGACTGCCGCGTCATGCGTGAAGTCTTTATTTATGATCGTGACTAATGGAATGCTCCCATTCATTACAGCGTATGCCGTGAGATTGATCCCCTGGGAGTCATAGTCAGCAGTGATTCGCTGCCCTTTGCTTCCGTGTTCGAACGCCAACATTCCGTAATAGGCGGGCTTTGCTGCATCGTCCGCGATGGGAGAATACGAGCTGACAAAGCCCAGTTGATTCATGCCCGTCTCGATATTCACCCCCGCACACGCATAAGAGGCGAGATTGAACATGAAATCCAGCACCCAAAGCGCCGCACCGAAAGTATCACTGACGCCCGGCTGGCCACCGCCGCAGAAGGAATTAGTCTCACAAATCCGGTAAGGCAGCTTAGAAGACGAAGACACGGCCTTTAGTTTTTCCAGTTCCGGAACAAGTTTAGGATCGGGATAGAGCAGCCTTTCCAAAGTCGCGCCGGGGCCGGCGCACTGGCGGTAATAATGATGAGTCAGTAGCTTCAAATCACTCGCTTCGCCGGCAGCAAAGGGAGAGACCCAATTCGTGGCGCCCGCAACGTCCGGTCCGGCGAATGGCGCGTTGGGGAACTCGGCTCTGATCGCGGCTTTATAGGATTGATACTCCCGCAGATAATCGTCAAAATTGTAAGTGCTGGGACGGTGTGCAGTCCCACGGCCGAACAGGTCAGGCTCATTTCCGATCTCGAAAGCAAGCAGTTTCTCTTTGACAGCCGCCGACACTGCCATTGCTTCGGCTAGCACTTGGCGCTGATCATTGCTGCCTAAATTGAGTCCCCAGATCAGCTTCCAGCCGGTTGCATCCAGAAAACCAGCCAGTTGCTTGAAACCGGCAGCCGTGACAACCGTGCCCTTGGGAGCAGAGACAGCGGGGCCATCCGCGGCAAAAGAAGCGTAGTCGGCGGTGTTTCCTCCAATTCGAATTACTCCCGACGGTCCCAACGTCCGCACCAGTTGCACATAGCGTTGATTTTGCGCACTCAGAAGGCCGGGAATGGAAACGGAAGAGATCTCATAACCCAGTCCGATAAAGTCCGCTGGAATGATATTAAGTCTACGGCTGGTATTGATAGAAATTCGAACGGGGACCGAAGCGGCCAATCCGCTTCCTAGCGCCGACGCACCGCTGGCCGTTAAAGCAGAGAGAAAGATCCTGCGAGTCATTGGTCTGGAATGTATCATGGGACGACCTTTAGCGTGGCGGAGCGAACGAGCCCTTCATAGGTTGCTGAAATCTGGATTGAGGTCTCGGCACTGACCGGTTTGGTTTCCACTTGAAACGCCATTTTGTCCTGCCCTGGAAGAAGGGTGAGTTCAGCGGGAATTTTAACAGTTGCCGGATCGCTGCTCTTGAGAATGATTTGCGTGTTGCCGGGGGCCGGGCGGCGCAGGACGAGCGTGCCCGCGACCGGTGAACCGCCTTTCACCTTTTCAGCGTTGATGCTGAGCGAAGCAAACAGCGAAAACAGTACGAGTGTGTTTGACGTTTCATAATCTTTGGCTTTCACGCGGATATGAACCGTGGTGGAATCAGCGGGAACGTGGTGGGTAGCGATAGGGAACTTCACGCCGCTTTGTCCCGCCGGAATGGTGACGGTAGACGGAACGGTCACCAGCGCGCCGTTATCAGCCACGACCGAGAAATTGAGGTCTTCGGCAGGCGCTTTTCTTACGGCGATTCCCGCCGCGGACGCCGTATCGCCCAGCGTCAGGCTCGGCAGAAGCGCGAAGACGACCGGCGCCCCCACTTGCGCGCTGATGGTGGGGCGATTTAGAAAGGGGCGGTAAAGAGGATCGCCGATGTTGAGGAGATTCCATTTCAGAAGACGCTCACCGCGCAGGAACGCATCGCCTACGTTTGCGCCTTGGAAGAGATACAAAAATATTTGGTCCGGATGGGGCAGATTGTCGAGATAAGGTTCGGTGGCGGCTCCGGCTGTCACGGTGATTCCGTGCGCGAGAGCGTTAGCGGCCCAGTTGTGTCCGGATCTCGGATTTCTGACGGATGCACTGTCAAGGTGGATGCCGATAGCGCCGGGATTCCAGCTAAAAGCATCGTTGTAATGATCAAGAGCATACCAGCCGGCGTAGAGCGCGGCGTGATCGCAACGCAGCGGGGCCGGAGGAGAGCCAAACTCTTGCTCATGATCGTCCTCAACGACAGTGAAGCCGGCTTGGCGGGTGAAATCGGCGGCACGATGGATTTCCCAATCACCGGCGCCGTATCCAAAATCCGCGACGCCCGACAGGTCTCCTCGACTTCGATCGAAACAGCCTGCGCCAGTGAGGCCGTTGGCTTCGGTGTACAGCGCTTTGTCTACCAATCCTTTTGCCAGCGCGGCGTTCGGCGCATCCAGGCGCCAGACAGAATAAATGGTGCGAGCTTTTGGTTGACGGCGATAGTCGGCCAAGGACACATAGGGTTGATAAATACCGCCTTCGCGCTGTGCTCCGCCGAAGTAGGGTTGCACGTTGGCTTGGCCCGCAGTGCGCTCCGGCAGATATTCATCCCAGATATCGGCGACGAATTGATCGATGGTATTGAATTGCGATCCCACCTCCAACAGAAACGGCGTCTGGTAGGAAAACACAATGTAGAGAATCGTGTCCTTGCCAAGCCGGTCCAGGCATTTTTGAATGGGCGGTTTTACCTTCGAATCAAATTCGTCCTGCTTGATTGCTTCGGGCGAGGAGGTGTTGATTTTGCAGAGGTTGGTTTCCGGAATGGAGCGCTTCGATAGATAATATTCCGCGACTTGCTTGGATTCGCGCACGTCGGCGTTGTACACGACCAGCACACGGTTGTTGAGCGGCGTCTGGGCTTGTAGGGCCGGGGTTGCGAGCAGGACGAGTAATGCGATTGTATAGGCCGAGAGGTTGAGGCTGAAGCGGCAGAGCATCAACCTAACTATTTCACGAGGCTCCGATGATTAACTCAGCGCTTCGGCGAGAAAGGGCAACCCACGCACGCCGTGGAACACGTGTTCCCCGTCAAAAATCTCCTGCTGCACACGAGGCCCGGCTCCAAAGACTTCATAAACCTTCTTCACGCGTGCATAGCTTTCACGCGTCGCACTGACCGGAAAAATCGGATCGCGATCCCCTCCTTCGGAAAAGAGCGGGCGCGGTGCAATCAGGCCGGCAACGTCGTAGTTCTCAGCCCAATTCAAGATGCCCGGAACATAGTTGTCGATGCAGTGTGAGACCGCCATTATACTGTCGCGAAACGTGTTCAGGTATCCGCTGACCAACGCGGCTTTGATGCGCAAATCCAAGGCGGTGGAAAACAACGTACATGTACCACCACCCGAGATTCCCATGCAGCCGACACGCGCGCTATTCAACTCGGGGCGCGTGCCGATCCAATCTATCGAACGCATGACATCCCAGACTCGCCAACCGATCATCGTCTCGCCGAGCAGCAGCGCGGAACCAGCGGTAGGCTGACACGCACTCACTCCAGCGCCTTTGGCCCTGGTGAGGCTGTCGCGGCGATGGCCAAAGCCCATCGGTTCAATCGCAAAAACCGCCAGACCATGCTCGACAGCCTGAAGCGCAAAGTCATGCTGGTAACCCGGTTTATTTGTGCGATCCGCGCCGTCTTCATCAATGCCGACGATGTCGTCAACGCCTCGGCCATGGCCGGGGACTGCGACGACTACGGGATATGGCGGCTTGCCGCTGTTCGGAGTCAGAAGATAGCCGACTACCGCGACTCCAGGACGGCTGTGGATGAGCAGGAGTTCACGCCGATAGCCGGCGTATTGCCGGACTTCGAGAGTCTGGGGCTGTAGCGGGGTGCGTTCCGGAAATCCGCCAAGCAATTCAATCAGCTTCGCGCGCAACTTTAACTGCCAGGCTTCCGCATCGGCTCGATTTTCCGCCCGGAATGTCAGGCGTAATGGAGCCGATTGATAACGGTCTTGCGTCCACTTCACGGGATCGATGCCGTTGGAATTGTCAGCAATTTCGGAAGGCTTCATGGCTGCTTCATTTGAATGGGCGGCTGCCGCCTGAACAATCGCGCTGGATGTAAGCGCCGTGAAAGCGAACTGCCGTCGAGTAGATCTGCTCATATTTCTCTCAATAACCACTTCACCGCATTTTGTTGAAGCTTTTCATATTCCGGATTCCACAAGGCGGTAATCACGTGACCGGGCCCCAGATAGCAGACGCGGCCCTTTCCATAGTCGTATGCCCATCCGGCCGCCGAAGTTGTGCCCAAGTCCTTAAAAGCCAGGCCGTTCTCATTCACACTTTGCAGAAGCAGATATTTGGGATCTTTCTCATACTTCATGAAGTGCTGCTCGTCGGTCACGACGAAGTCGTTCACGCCTTTGGTGATGGGATGATTCCGGTTTACTACTTTCACTTTGAACGGCCGCAAGGGAGGATGCTGCTCGGTGACGGCTCCCAGTACGTCTCGGAAGTCTTCGTTATGCGGGCTGATGTATGTCACGTTGTGATAGAGAAGGGCGCTCCCGCCTTCGTTCACGAAATCCTTGACGGCTCTCCCTTGTTCTTGGGTGATCCAGTACAACGGCTGAGAATTTGGCTTGGCAATAGGAGGGTCGCTGACCATTTCCGGCCAACCCGGCCCGGACTGCGCGTAACCGTCGGGCCAAAGCATACCATCGCGCAAGATAATCAAAAGCTTGCGGCCTTTCAACTCGCGCGCGTTTAACAATGTCACATCGTCCCGGAAATCGATGGGGAGCCCGAGACCTTTGGAAAGTGTTTTGGTGAGAGCGGTCCTGATGTAATCGCTGTTATGGTAGCGGTCTCCGATGAGGGCAAAGGCGGCCACCTTTTGCTTGCTCATGGCGGCAGCCGACGCCGCTAGCGCCAGAGTTGAAACAGCTGACCGCCTGCTCATGCGCGCCATAGAAACTCCTCTCCACTTCAGAGATTATTTTGCGCCGCATGAATGAAAATACGACGCCGCTCGGCGATCATATCAGAACTCGACACGTTTTAGCCGTTGTAAAGGTTTGTGTTCAAAAATTCGTTCCGGAATTTACCCGTCGGATCGTATTGCTTCAGGAGCGCCTTAAAATCATCCAATTTTTCATAACCGGCCTGCACGCGCGCCGGCGGCAGCGCGAATAACTTCGCCCAATGCGGCCGCGGATCAAAAGGGGCTAGCTGCGCTTCAATCCTCGGCAGCAATTCTTTCACTGCCGGCCATTCGGGCTTCCAAGTAAAATGAATCGTCATTGCGGCTCGCTTGTAACAAGGACTCAACCAAAGATCGTCGGAGGCAACGGTGCGCAACTCCGTGACGAACAAATGCGGTCCAATTTCGTCCCTGAGCTGTTCCACCGCAAGAATCGCTTGATACGCTTTTGCACGCGGAACAAAATACTCGGTTTGCAGCTCCTCACCGCCGCTGGGGATAAAATCCATACGAAAGTGCGGCATGCGTTCATACCAGGGGCCGGGAATACCTAACTGGTCAGTGCAATTTTCTACTAATTGTCCCGGAAGCGGATGCAGTTTTCGAGCCGCCAATTTCGCTCCGAAGAAATCCGGCGCCATGTGCGAAGGCGCTCCCAGCTGTACGCGCTGCTTAATCCAGACTTGCGTAGCCCGGTGATTTTGCCAATCGGTAAACAAACTTACGCTATCACCGCTCGAAAAAATCTCATCGAAATGATGCTCCAGGTGACTTAGAGATAGATTTTCATAAACGGTTTGCCGCATGGCAAACGCCGGCTGAACATCAAGCGTCAGCTTCGTCACCACACCCAGTCCGCCAAGGCTAACCACTGCGCCAAGAAAACGTTCGCCATCGCGTTCGCGGGAAAGTGTTACGACTTCGCCATCGGCAGTGACAATTTCAAGTCCGGAAACCGCCGTCGCCAAATTGCCGTTTCCGTCTCCAGAACCGTGAGTCGCCGTCGCGCAGGCGCCCGCGACCGAAATGTGCGGCAGCGAAGCCAGATTATGCAATGCATAGCCGTGACCGTCCAAATAGGGAGCGACGTCGCCATATTTCACGCCGGCGCCGACCGTGACCGTTCGTGATTTTGTATCGAGCAGCATCTGATCCAGATGCTGTAGCGAAATCTGATTCGCAGTGTTGTCCGCGATTCCATTAAACGAATGACGTGTACCCAGAGCCGTTACTTTCTCGCTGCTCTCTACTATCTTCCGCACGTCTTCCACGGTCTTTGGCGTGTGCAACTCCCGGGCGCCGTAGGTGTAGTTGCCTGCCCAATTGGTGCTTCGCTTGTTCATAGCCGACAAATTAACGCATCATGGGAAACAGTTGGCGGAGGCGTGCCTCATCCGGGTGCGCCCCGTACTCGCAGATTTCAAAAGCTTCGTAATATTTTGTACTGTTGCCTTTTTCCGGACCGTACCATTTCACTAAGGCAGCGCGAATGTCGGGCTTTGGCGGGCTGAACCGGGTGCGCTTCAGCCAGGCTTTCCGCTCCACGGGATCTTTGGGAACTTCGTTTAACTTTCCATCCACCCAAGGCAGCCATTCATAGAATTGCGACACGTGCGAATCCAAGGTATTTACCTTTTGATCGATCACCTCGTCCAGCGACACGGCGACATCGGGCCGGAACGGATTGGGGCGTTGAAAATTATCCTGATAGTAGAAGAAAGTAGGATTCTTACGTAATGCAGGCACGTCGGGTGTCACGTTTGGGACGACCACCATATAAGCTGCATCCTGGACTAACACACCGGTGTAGCGATGATCCGGATGGTAATCGTTTGGCCGTGGCGCGAGCACGACATCGGCCTTCCAGCCTCTGATCTCACGGATGATTTGCTCGCGCACCGCCAGCGTTGGCAGTAACTGGCCATCGTGATTATCAAGAACGTCATACTCAATCCCTTGCCGCCGCGCCGATTCCTTTGCCTCCGCGAGCCGACGCCGCGCCAACTCGACACCGTGCATTGTTTGATGCCCCGCATCGCCGTTGCTAACGGACACAAACTTGACGGGATAGCCCATCTTTACCCATAGCGCCGCCGTTCCGGAAGCGCGAATATCACAATCGTCCGGATGCGCGCCGAAGGCGATGATGCGAATCTTATCGCCTTGCGCAAACAGGCTCGCGGCGGCAGTGACCGCAAGAAACAAACCATTGATCAGGTGAACTTTTGGCATGGCTACTATTGTGCACTGTGTTCATTGTGCACTGTGTTCATGAAGATGTAATGTCACTGTAAGATGGGTTATGGCCGAGGAGAAACATATTCTCACGGGAATCGAGCGCGCTTTGCCTGAAAAACATGTGTGGCGCGAACTCTCCGGTTACAGTCTTTACGCGGCGGAACAGCCCAGCACTTTTTGGCACGAGCACAGCCATAGTTGCACGCAAATTACCGTGGCGCTGGATCCGGCTTACATCCGGGCCGAATGGCGCGGCTTGGCGGGCAGCGCGCAGAATCGCGAATTGAGCGGAGATTGTGTTTCCATCATTCCACCCGGAGTCGCGCATTCGACGTTTTGGAACCGCCGCGCCGATTTGGTGAACATGTACCTGGATGACGAATTTTTTCGTCAAACCGCGCGGGATTCACTAGGCGGGACGCTACCGAGCCTTTCGCCATCATTCCTGGTGCGCGACCCCTTCCTGGTGGAGATGGCGAAGACACTGCGGCGGGAATCCGAATTGGGCGCGATGTCCGAATTATTTATCGGGTCCGTTAGCACCGTTATGGCCGTTCACTTATTCAGGACGTACGGAGGCAAGGTCGGCGTGCTTCCCGAGTACCGAGGCGGTTTGGGTCCAGCACGGGAGAGAAAAGTGCGCGCGTATATCGAAGAGCATCTGCATATGCCGCTCACGCTGGAAGACCTTGCCGCGGTGGCCGATGTTAGCCCCAACTATTTTGTGTCCTTGTTCCGGCAGTCCGTGGGCATGACGCCGCACCGGTATGTTTTGCAGCAACGCGTTGCGCGGGCGGCCGAGCTTTTGGCTCATTTGCGTTTGCCGCTCGTGGATATTGCATTTCGCTGCGGCTTCTTAGATCAGAGCCAATTCACTACTACGTTTCGAAAGTTTCTGGGCGTGACGCCGGGGCAGTATCGCAAAGCGTTGTAAAAAAAGGCGGCGCACATTTCTCGCGCGCCGCCCGAACGCCGCATTAGTCCTCTTAATAGAACTGAATGTCCAGCGTACGAAGATAAGTGTGTAGACCTGCATCCTGGATGGGCATCACGTAGGCGGGCTGACCCGATTCGTTGCGATGCTCATGCCAGTAGCCGGGAGGCGTGACGAACGTTGAGCTCGTCATCCAATCGACGCGGACTGGATTCTTGATCTGCCCGGCGTCGTCCAGCTCGGTTCCTACCAAAGTGTATGCGCCGGGATTAGCTTTCACGATGAAATCAAGCGCCACAGACTGGTGCCGATGCGGGAGCTGCCGCACGGCCGGCGGCAGGATACCGAGCATCGCCCAGAGAACGTGCGTGATGGTCATGGTTTGTTCGAAATTTTTGTTTCCGAGGAGAATCGCCTTGCGGCTCCAGTTTGCCGATTCCGGATTCGCCGTAATTTTGCGTAATTCTTCCGTCAGACGCTCCGCCGGATAAATAGTGGGAGCAAATCTTGGCCCGGCGGCCTTTACACCCAAATAGCGGAGCAGAGGCGCATCATGCACCCAGTAGAAGATGGTTTCTTCAGTGGCTGCATGCACCGCGCTGGAGCCGGGAAGCGTGAGGATATCGCCGGCGCCGTAGGCAATTTCCACTCCAGCGGTATGTGTGAAACCGCTTCCGTGAATCACATAAAACAACTCTGAAGTTCCGCCGCTGACTGTTGCGATCTGGTCGTTGGCTTCGATCTTGATGTAGTTCGCCGTTAGACCCGGGCTGGTCGCGGGGCCGGGACACTTCAACGCGGCGCTCAAGTCCAGAGGCACAATGCGGGTGCCCGGCGCCGCATAAAGATCGCTGTGGAAGTCTTGATAAGGAATGCGCGGAGTTGCGCCGGAAGTAATGGGGTCCGCCGCGGCTCCATAGCCGTAGTAGATCGTCTCCTGAGTTGGAGCGTTGAGCAGAATATTTTCCGGAGTTGAAGCGCTAAGGGTAGCCATATCTTAAATGTCCTTTTTGTCCCCGGCGGCACCGGCACGCCCGGAACATTTTCATTTTGCGGCGTCAGCCCAGAAAAAAGATTTCTGTTTCTTACACTGCTTTTTTGAATTTTCACGTTGTGCACTTTGGAAAGCAGTTGGCTGACTTGAATACGAGGATTGTTTTCAAGGCGATTGGTTCGGCCTCCAACAGGGTCAATAACGCGGGATTTACGTCACGCCCGATGGGAAGTTTGAGTAGTTTCTGGTAGAAGAATAGTAAACGTATGCTGGAATGGCTTCGCCGATACTGTCTGACTTTTCCGCAGGCCACCGAAAGCGTGCAGTGGGAATCATTAGTCTTCAAAGTGGCGGGGAAAATATTTGCCATCGCCGCGCTGGAACCGGGAAAGTATTTCCTAACTATTAAATGCCCGCCCGAAAAGTTTGAGGAAATTTTGGAGCGTCCGGGCATTGCGCCCGCGCCCTACTTAGCGCGGGCAAAGTGGATCGCCCTGGAAAACGAAGATGTCGTCACCCAGGGCGAATTGAAAGCAATGATTGCCGATTCTTATCAATCGGTGATCGCCAAGCTTCCCAAGAAAACCAGGGAAGCTTTGGCGACTTTGCGGTAATGCTTACCGCTGCGGCATTGGAGCAGTAATGTTCGGAGTTGCGGCAGGCGGCATGCCGATTTTGACGCCGATCATTTCGCCCGAAATCACCAGTTCCACGCGGCGGTTCAGCTTCCGTCCCGCGACCGTATCATTCGGGGCGACCGGATAATTTTCACCGTAACCCACGGCCGTCATATTCTGAGAGGCCAAGCCTTGGTTCATCAGGTAATCGCGAACACCATTGGCGCGCTGCTCGGAGAGCTTTTGATTGAGCGCAGACGTACCGGTGCTGTCCGTATAGCCTTCTACCTGAAGATTCAAGCCGGGATGCGAAATGACGATTCCCGAAATTTTGGCAAGCGCTTCCCGCGCGGGCGGCTTCAGCGTGTATTTGCCAGTGTCAAAAAGCACGTCTTGCATATTGACCACCAGGCCGCGAGGCGTCTCGTGCGTCGGTAAGACAGCGTTGAATTGCTGCAGCAATTGTTCCCGGAGATTATTTTTGTCGGCCTCGGCCTGCTGGCGTAGCCGGTCAGCTTCGGCCGCGGATTGCTGAGCTTTAGCAGCCTCGGAGGCAGCCAAAGCACGGGCGGCCTCGGCTTCCTTAGATGCTTGCTCGGCAGCGGCACGTTGAGCGTTGTCCGCGCGAGCCTGCGCTTCGGCTAATTGTTGTTGACGAGCTGCTTCCGCCGCAGCTTTATCCGCCGCAACAGACGCGGCCTGTGCTTCCGCCGCCCGCTGTTTCTCGGCAGCCTCACGAGCAGCAGCGTCAGCACGTTCCTTCTGCAAAGCCAGGTCGGCTTGTCTGCGCAACGAAATCGTACGCGCATCCTCCGCTTTCTGAGCCGCTTCGCGAGCGGTCATAATCGCCGGATTCCATTGCTTGCGGGTGCGGTAATCCTGAGATTGCTTCAACAATCTGGCCGCATCCTGGTAAACGTCAGAGGCGAATTCATCGGCCTTGGCGTATTGCGCAATCTGCACCGCATTGATGGCCTCGTAAACCTGCAATGGGCTCTTTTTGTCGGAGTTCAGATCTACCGGCTTCAACTGGCTGGCGGGAACGTGATATTCATACTGGCCGCGCGGAAGCAACTCATATTTGGCATCCACCGATTCGATTTTGCCGGCCGTATCGGTCCGTGCAATGTTTTCCATCACCACCACATCACTCGGCTGGCGAACGGAAAAATAAGGCTCGGCTGTAATAATCAGCCCGAACGCCTGCAGGCCGGTGGTGACTTGGGCCTTGAAAGCGCCATCGGAATTCACAACCACTTCCCCCAAATTGGCGGGATGGCCATCGGGCGTGATGCCCCATAGAACATAGGTGAGGAACAACGGGCCGAAGGTATTCGCCGCCGGAAGCCCTTTGATGTCCAGCTTGATTTCCATATGCCCCAACCGGCTATTGACTTCCGCCGTCCCTTTAGCCTTGGGAGCGATGGAAGTACCTTGGAAATTAATTTTGGTCCAGCCGCTGCGATTGCGATAGCTAATCGAAGCAATCGAACGCGAAACTACCTGAACCTTAAAAATCGGATTAGGACCACCTGCTTGTCCATTTTGAGCATTTGCATTTTGAGTCGGATTGGGTTCCTGGCCAAAAAACGACATGGGCACAAGAACGGCAAGCAACGCGGACGTCAGTAACTTCATAAACAACCTCATCTCTACAGCAACCTAGCCACCTAAGTATATGCAATTGGAGAACCAAATGTAAACTATTGATTCTGTTAGCATTGCTGATTTAGTTTCCCGTTTGCTTGTGTAGTTTTTTCGGAAACGTGGCGTACGCTAAAGAAGTGTCGGTACTATCGTAGGGTGACTTCCCAGCAGCCTCCAGCCGTTGAGGCGCCACCCGCATCACGTTCCGCATCGCCATTGCTCGCCATTTTTCTGATCGTTGCGGTGGATATTCTCGGCTTCACGATCATCCTGCCCCTATTGCCGTTTTATTCGGAGAAGCTTGGCGCTTCGCCTACTGTCGTCGGCATGGTCGTCTCCATTTATGCACTTTTCCAGTTGATAGCGGGGCCCATCCTGGGACAGCTTTCCGATCGTTTCGGGCGTAGGCCAATCCTATTGGTGAGCCAATTGGGAACGCTCATCGGCTTTTTCATTTTGGCGTTTTCCAATCAGCTTTGGATGGTTTTTTTATCGCGTGCGATTGACGGCGCCACTGCGGGCAATTTGACCACCGCACAAGCCTATATCAGCGACGTAACCAAGCCGGAGAACCGCGCCAAAGCGTTCGCCATTATCGGCGTGGCTTTCGGGTTTGGATTTTTGGTGGGGCCGGCGATCTCCGGATATCTGGTCCGCTATGCGTACCAGGCGCCCATATTTGCGGCAGCGGCGCTTTCCTTCACCAGTATTGTGTGCACCTTTTTCTTGCTGCCGCGCAAAGAGGTCATGCACGAGCAGGCAGCGGAGGAAACGGGTCCCGGCGGAAAGCGCCTCTCGCTTATCTCCTGGGGCAGCTATCGCAAATATTTTCAAGACCGCGAATTGGCCCGCCTGCTGATGCAATGGCTGCTGTTTTCACTTTCGTTCTCCACTTTCGTTTCTGGGTTCGCATTATTTGCCGAGCGCCGCTATCACTGGAACGGCCAGCCGGTGGGTGTTCGCGAAGTGGGCTACATCTTCGCATTTAACGGATTGCTGGGCATCTTCATGCAGGGCGGCGTGGTGGGCCGGCTCGTGAAATGGCTAGGTGAAAAGAAAGTGGTGGAGATCGGCTTCTTCGCCTCTCTAGTGGGCTACGCCGCGATCGGCTTTACGAATAGCATCGGGCAGCTACTGTGGGTGATGGCCTTTGCCTCCATCGGCGGCGCGGGCCTGCGTCCGGCGCTTACCAGCATGGTGACGCAAAAAGCCGGCCGGCGTGAACAGGGTGTCATTATTGGACTCACGCAGTCGCTTACTTCGGTGGCGCAAATCACCGCGCCGGTGGTGGCCGGCGTCCTAATCGGCCACGAATTGCTGACCTCCTGGGCCGTTTGGGCGGGCGCGCTTGCGGGCCTGGCGCTGTTTTTTATCCCAAAGACGAAACCAGTCCATCCGGCGTCCTCCTAAATCAAAATGCAGCAGCTTCGATTGCGGCATCCGGAATGGATACTGACCGGATTTTTCGCCTACATCGTATTGCTGTCCCCCTTTTTTCGCGACCGTCCGCGGATGGGCGTACAACCCTTGTTCGTGATGCTTGCGATGCTGGCTTGTTTCTGGACGCTGAGCCGGCTAGCGAACGGCGCCTGGAGCAAAGGCATCGAAATCGCGCGCGATTGGCTGCCATTGTTGCTCATATTTGCCGCGTTCCGCGAGATGGAGTTATTCGTCACCCGCGATTACAACGTAGCGAACGAAATGGCCTGGATTCAATGGGACCGCCTTCTGTTGATCCAATGGCGGTTGACCGCGGCCATAGAAAGCCTGGGCAAGCTGCTGCCCTTTTATCTTGAATTTTGCTACTTGCTGGTCTACGGAGTCGCCGCCTTTTGCGTGGTTGTGTTATTGATGGACGCCGTAAATTCGAGCAAGATCGATCACCGGTCCGTCGATTTTTTTTGGACCGTCTACTTGCTGGGCACTCTGGGCGCCTACGCGCTTTTTCCTTTTTTTCCTTCCGAGCCGCCGCGTTACGCTTTTCCCGATGTGGCGGCTCCCACGGTGATCACCTGGGTGCGCCATCTCAACCTTTGGATCTTAGGCAAGGCCACGATTCATTCGGGTGTATTTCCCAGCGCGCATGTCTCCTCCGCGTTCTCTTGCGCGTGGGCTATGTTTTTTGTGCGGGCGCGGCGTCCCATTGTGTGCTGGGCGCTGGTGGTCTACGCCATCAGCGTTTCAACGGCGACAGTCTATGGGCGTTACCATTACGCGGCCGACGTACTGGCCGGGTTCGCGGTGAGCCTGGCGGCAGCGGGAATTGTGTATTGCGGTAGAGCGTATGCGAATCGTAAAAGTTGAAAAGCGATATTTGTGAGCTGCAAACGGCGCGTCACGAAACCTATAATTGCTTTTGCTGGAGGGCCTTTACGCCAATAAACCGCGCTTGGAGTAAAGGCCCGCGATGCGGTCGCTTAAAGCCTCAGAAGATGTCTCCCGCAGTCGAATGCAGCGTGATTCGCGTTCCCGTAACCGTACCCTGATAGTGAGCAAGTAATATCTTGCCGGTTGGGTCGTAAAAGTCTTGCGTGAAAGTGCCCTGGTATTGTTTGCCGTCAGCGCTCACGGTTATTTGCTCCCGGAGATTCGCGGGGCCCATAAATGTGCTCCCTGTGGGGTCCCAGATTAGCGGAAAGTGGTTCAGCTTGTAAGTCCGCGAACCTACTTTTTTCCACACTCCCATGCAAAAGCTACCCCCCACCGGGGGATGGGAAGCCGTGTTCTGGAGTTCCGTACCGTCGCTATGCCACTGCGCCAGGGCGTTGTCGAATATAGTGTCGTTCCCGTCAGTTCCAGGGATCAGCAACTGCTGGTGCCAGAAGCCGACAATAGCGGCGTCGTCGTTCTCCCCATCATCCTTCGCGACGAATGCCGCGGGAAGAAGCTGTACTCGTCCAACCAGGGAATGCCAGTTGCTATGAGCTAGCCGCGGTGGAAGGCCGCTGCCGCATTGCGCGGCGCAGTTAGGCACAGCCGAGAGTGCGAATGCCAGCACACCGAACGCGGTGGCTAACGTTTTGTAACTTGTCTTCACTTGATTTCTCCTTTTTTCCGCCGTATCCCGGCTCGGTTTTCAAATTGCCACCAAACCCCCGCTTAGTCACGTGAGTAGCGTCTGAGTTTCTTCCTCATCTCAGATGAGGAGGCAAATCTCCAATGAAACCGGCTTGGTAGCGCCCACCGTCTGAATACTCTAAACTGCTAGAACAGGCATAAAAACCATTCCATGAGCGCGAACGGCCACGTCCGGCTGCGGTTCGGCGACTTCGAATTCGACCCGGA
Organism: Bryobacteraceae bacterium; assembly: GCA_036488895.1. Taxonomy (GTDB): domain Bacteria; phylum Acidobacteriota; class Terriglobia; order Bryobacterales; family Bryobacteraceae; genus Bog-105. The sequence continues at coordinate 84,016 of DASXGT010000287.1, forward strand.
GGCTGGAAAACTCTTTCGAGACGGCCAGCTTGTGAGGATTCAGCCGCAGCCACTGCGCGTCCTACACCTCCTGGTTAAGCGGCCGGGCGAGACGATTTCCCGCGAAGATTTGCGCAGTCATATCTGGAACGGCGCGACTTTTGTCGAGTTCGATCAGGGACTGAACTATTGCATCCGGCACATCCGGCAGGCGCTGAGCGACAACGCGGCCGATCCAATTTATATCGAGACCTTGCCGAAGCAAGGCTACCGGTTTATTGCAGACGTAGTTCAGCCAGCCAACGCTGATAAAGCGGAACCCGTTGCCGCGCCGATCTTGACTCACCTCGCAGCCAGCCCGCTACCCTGGACTGCGCGCAAGCCATCCGTCTGGCTAGTCGCAATGGCGTTCTGCGCTCTCGTCGCGATAGCCGCCGCCGTGTATCTCTCTCGCCGTGCGCCTCCCGCTGCTCTCAAGTACGCCCAGCTCACCGATTTCACGGATTCCGCAACAGCTCCCACTCTGTCGCCGGATAGTCGCATGGTGGCGTTCTTCCGCGGAAGTAGCAGTTTCCTCACAGCCGACCAGATCTACATCAAGGTGCTCCCCAATGGCGAAGCCAAGCGCCTGACCGACGACCCGCGCCTCAAATACAATCCGGCATTCTCGCCGGATGGATCTCAGATCGCCTACACCGTATTGGATCCTCCAAATTGGGCAACCTATACGGTCTCCATATTCGGCGGCGACTCGCATCTTTTCTTGAACAACGCGGCTGGCCTCACATGGCTCGACCAGAATCAACTTCTGTTCTCGGCAACCCGCTCCGGTCTGCACATGGGAATCGTGACCGGACCGCCGGCGCGACAGAATTTCCGCGAGCTGTATTTCCCAGCTCACGAGCGCGGCATGGCGCATTACTCTTATGCTTCTCCAGACCGCAAATTGGCTTTGGTCGTCGAGATGAACAGCGCGGGAGACTGGGGACCGTGCCGCATCATCTCCCTCCAGAGCCGCTTTCCCGTTCGTCCCATCGGTCCGCAGGGCGCCTGCACTTCTGCCGGCTGGTCTCCCGATGGTTCCCAGATGTATTTCACCGCTTATGTCAATGGCCGGAGCCATCTCTGGCGTCAGCATTTTCCAAACGGTCAACCCGAACAAATTACCCTCGGTCCCACAGAGGAAGAAGGAGTGGCCGTGGAACGGGATGGCCGTTCCGTCATCACCTCCATGGGAGTGCATGAAAGCGCTATCTGGATCCACAACGCCGGCGGCGATCGCCCTTTGTCGTCGGAGGGAGAGATCATTAACTACGGCTCCCCGCCTTCGTTTAGCGCCAACAGCAAAGCCATCTATTACCTCCTGCAGCATCAATCGCAGAGTAATTCAGGCCCGGAGTTGTGGCGCATGATGGTGGATTCCGGCAAAAGTGAAGCGGTGTTTCCGGGGACTTCTATGCTGTCCTACGATGTATCGCCGGATGGCAAACAGGTGGTCTATTCCGCTTCGGCTCCGGGCGGAAAGTCCGAATTGTGGCTAGCCCCGATCGACGGAAGCCGTGTCGCAAAACGAATCGGTCATTCCGGTGAAATATCGCCGCACTTTGGCCCACAGGGCCAGATTCTGTTTTTGCGTGCGGAAGGGAATTCCAACTACCTGGAGCGGACGAATCCGGACGGCTCCGGAAGGTCGAAGGTTGTCCAATATCCGATCGACGACTTTCAAGGCATCTCGCCCGGCCGGCGCTGGGTGATGGCGATCGCACTCTTCCCGGATTTCAATCGCGTGGCTGTCATGGCGATCCCGGTCGGCGGTGGACCTCCACGGATCGTGTGCGCGAGCGACTGCACCCCAACATGGTCGCCGAGCGGGAAGTGGCTTTTCATTCCGGTCGAAGCGCCCACGCGCACGAGCCCAGGGCGAAGCTTGGCGCTACCGGTTGGCCCTGGAGAAACCTTGCCGGAGCTTCCGCCGGGCGGCATCAAACCATTCGCTGAAGCGGCCGTCGTGTCAGGGGCGCAATCGGTGAACCGCGCCGACCTAGTGCCGGGTATTGACCCCTTCCATTTTGCGTATGTCAATACAACCGTGCACCGGAACTTGTATCGAATCTTGCTGCCCTGAGCGGTTCGCTCCTTTCTGAGGAGGCTGGAGCGCGTCCCCTGTCGCGTCCCCTGTTTAGAAACAGCTCTGAAGAGAATTCTATGTTGCGAACAAGTTCATGCGAGTCGTGCCCTGCGCGAGATTGCCTTGAGTCTCGCTAATCGGCCTTCAAGACTTGTACTGGATTGAGCGAAGTCGCATGCCGCGCCGGAAGGTAACTCGCCACAATAACCGCTATGGCAAGCAGAAGGGGCGCGGTCATGAACGTTAACGGATCGAGCGGACTGATCTCGAAAACCAGCGAGCTCATAAAACGGCCAAGCCCGGCGGCAATTGCCAGTCCGAACAGCATGCCAAGGGCGGCCACCTTTAGCGCAGTCCACACAAACATCTGTTTCAGCGCTGCGTTCCGCGCCCCAAGGCCGTCCGAATCCCGATTTCACGTTGCCGCTGCGAGACCGCATACGAAACGACTCCATACACACCGACCACTCCCAAATCAGCGCCATGCTTCCCGCAATCGCCAGCAATCGGGGTAGCCTTTCAAGCACCTCGTAGCGCCAGTGGCGCCGGCGATGAGGATGGTGGGTTTCATAACGTCGACGGCGCCTCCATTGCTTACTTGCCCTGGATCAGCAGGCCCAATGGGGCGAGCGGGCCGACGGTCATCAGGTCATACTTCGCGAAGCCCGCAGCCACGAGTGGCAGTGCATCTACCGTCGCCTTGGCCTGTTCGACCGAATCGACATTCATGAGAAAGATCACTCCGGGCGTATCCTGACGGAACCAGAACTGCTCGATCTTGCCGTCGAGATAGAGCTTGAGCGTGTCGGGAACTTCCTTCGGCATAATCTGCAGCTTCTGTTCCTGCGTGAGCGGCTGAACGATGGATCCGATAGCCATAATCTTCATGAGTAATCTCCTTTTTCAAGCGTCAACATGAGTGTTGACAAGGATCAGTCTAGCGTTTGAACCCGACTTTAGGTATAGTCGTAAATGCCATCTTTGATGTCATTTACGCCATGCGTATATCCATACTCGCCCTTGATGGACTGTTCGACACGGGTCTCACCGTGACGCTTGATACGTTCACGCTCGCAAACAAATTCTCGGCCCGGCTGATGGGCGGAACGCCCCATTTCGACGTTTCAATCTTAGGCGTGCGGAGAAAGGTCCGGTCGGGCCAAGGACTGGCAATACCGGTGAAAGCCATAACGCCAGCTTCGAAGCCGGATTGGGTGATCGTCCCGGCGCTAACTACCGGCACACCAGCGGAGTTGGTCCCGGCTCTCGAACGACGGGATGTCAGGGAGGCTACGATACAACTGCGGAAATGGCACGCTAAAGGCGTTCATATCGCCGCTTCCTGTATCGGGTCGTTTATTCTGGCGGAAGCCGGGCTTCTTGATCATCTAGAGGCAACGACGACTTGGTGGCTTGCTCCGCTGTTTCGGCAACGCTACCCGAATGTCTTGCTCGACGAGTCCCGGATGCTTGTCGCCTCAGGTCAGGTTGTTACGACTGGCGCAGCGATGGGGCATCTCGATCTTGCACTCTGGTTGATACGCAAGGCCAGCCCGGAATTAGCAACGGTCGTCTCGCGCTACATGCTCGCCGACATACGCTCTTCCCAGGCTCCCTACATTATTCCTAATCATCTGGCGCAGGCTGATCCACTCATTCTGCGTTTCGAGCGGTGGGCGCGAGACAACCTCAAGGCAGGGTTCTCGCTGCAGGAGGCTGCTAAAGCGCTGGCAACGAGCACACGCACTTTACAACGCCGTTGTGAAGCGGTTCTCGGCAAATCGCCGCTTGCCTATTTTCAGGATCTACGTGTCGAACGCGCACGATCTCTTCTCCACGGTAACGACCTCAACCTCGACGCCATCGCAGCCGAGGTCGGTTACGTTGACGGCGCAACCTTACGAACTCTCTTGCGTGAACGCTTGGGACGGGGAGTACGCGATCTTCGCGCCGACCTGCACTGACGGCTCGCCAACTGGCTCCAGGCACGACAAGCCAGTGGCCTTCTCGTGTAAGGTGTTACGTAACCGTAGATCTCAAAAGAAAAAGTGGAGTGATGATGAGAACGGAGTTGCTGCGATTCAACGGCACTGTCGAGCGGGATCCCGCCATCGATGCGTGGATGAAAGAGCATGCAGGTGAATTGGGCGCGATCGCGCATCAGTGGTTTGAGGTGATGCGAAAATGCGGGGACGAAGTCCGGGAGCTTTTGCATGACGGCTGCCCGGTTGCCTGTTTGGGAGATGCGCCCTTCGGCTATGTCAACGTATTCACCTCGCACGTCAACGTGGGGTTCTTTCAGGGCGCCGCGCTGCCGGATCCGGCTCACTTGTTGCAAGGCGCCGGCAAGTTCATGCGGCATGTGAAGCTGAGACCGGGAACGGCCACAAACGCCGCCGCGCTAAGCAGGCTGATCGACACGGCCTACTCGCATATAAAGGAGCGCGTCGAACACGGATAGCACAGAAACGCTTCCACTTTTCCTTCGCATTCATATATTCTGGAGCAACTGGGGAGTTTGAATGACGCCGACATTTCACATTAGGCAAGCCACCACCGCCGATGTGCCCACATTGCAGGTATTAATTGACGCCTCGGTTCGCGGCTTGCAAACGCAAGACCACACACCCGCGCAGATCGAAGGCGCTCTGGAAACGGCCTTTGGCGTCGACAGCCAACTCCTGAAAGACGGTACCTATTTCGTAGTCGAAAATGTCTCTACCGCCAATCATCCAATCATTGTGGGCTGCGGCGGCTGGAGCAACCGGAAAACGCTCTTCGGCAACGACCACGCGACGAACCGTGACAACGCCCTGCTGGACCCGCGAATCGACGCCGCCAAGATCCGGGCCTTTTTGTTCATCCGGATTGGGCGCGGCGCGGTATTGGCAGCCTGCTTCTTTCCGCTTGCGAGGCTGCGGCCATGGCAGCCGGTTTTACGCGCTTTGAGATGGGCGCCACGCTCACCGGCGTTCCGCTGTATCAGGCGAAGAACTACGTCGAACTCGAACGCTTTTCCCTTCCCCTTAGGAATGGCGAGGCTTTGCCGATCGTCCGCATGCGGAAAAGCTTATAAGCCACGTTACGGTTTCGAGGGTTTGCCGGCGGCGCGGACTTCTTCACCGGAATTCTTCACTACCCAGGTTTTGTTGTCCGTGGATTCCGCCTGTTCGAAATGGATACTGGTGCGGCCGTTGAACACGTTGGTCGTGCGGTAATAAACGGTGCGGCCACCTTCGTCCCATGTGCTGGTGTAAACCCAGGTGTTTGCCTGAATCTCCAGGTCGCCGCGTCCGCCCGCGCGGCCTTCCGGCCTGATGTTTTGCGTGTAATAATGCCCCGGTTTCCCCGTGGGTATGAACACCAACAGAGCGCTAGGACCGCCGTTCACGGTTTGTTCACAAACGAAAAAGTGACCGGTCTGTGAACAAGTATTGATCAACTTATCGGGCGGAGCGCCCGGCAGCCGGTCTTGCCTGGTCACCTGCCAAGTGCCGTTGTAGAACCACAACGGGAGATAAGGATCAGCCGCCGCTGTCGCTAGACTGCCTGCCATGGCACCCAAGATCGCCAACCCGGCCACCAACCAGTTCTTTGTCATGCTATCGTTCAATTTCGCACACCTATTTTCTTTTGTACGCAGGCGTGCGCTACGCCCATGGCCAGTTCCTTAGAGACCGAGTTCACGGTCGAGACACAGCTCGTCACATTTCCATCTGTGCGGCTCGATTGCGGTGTCACGCTTACAAATGTAGACATCGCCTACGAAACTTACGGCACGCTGAACGCTGAGCGCAGCAACGCCATCATGGTGTTGCATGGCTTTTCAGGCGACGCGCATGCGGCCGGCATCAGCAAGGAAACCGGCCTGCCGGGCTGGTGGGCTTCCCTGATCGGACCGGGGCTTGGATTTGATACGGATCGCTACTTCGTCATCTGTTCCAACGTCCTGGGCGGCTGCCGCGGAACTACCGGCCCGAGTTCCATTGATCCTTTAACTGGCAAGCCCTATGCAACCGGTTTCCCGGTCATCACCATCCGCGACATGGTGCGGGCGCAGAAGCTGTTAATTGACCATTTGGGCATTCAACGCCTGTTAGCCGTGGCGGGCGGCTCCATGGGCGGCATGCAAGCCCTGGAGTGGGCGGTTTCTTATCCCGAAGCGGTGGCGGCCGCGATTCCCGTTGCCTCTACCTCTCGCCATAGCGCGCAACAAATCGCGTTCAACGAGGTGGGTAGGCAAGCGGTAATGGCCGACCCCGATTGGAACGACGGCGATTACTACGCCGCTAAGCCTCCGGCGCGGGGGCTGGCGGTGGCGCGCATGGTGGGACACATCACCTACATGAGCGATGCGTCCATGCGACAAAAGTTCGGGCGGCGCTTACAAGATAGGGATGCGTTCGGTTACGACTTTTCGGCGGATTTTGAGGTAGAGAGTTACCTGCGCTATCGCGGCAGCCAGTTCGTGAACCGCTTCGACGCCAACTCATATCTCTACATCACCAAGGCCATGGATTATTTCGATCTGTCGGCGGGGCATGCGTCGCTGGCGGCCGCATTCGAACAGACGCAGGTGCGTTTCCTGGTGCTGAGCTTCACTTCAGACTGGCTCTACCCCACTTACCAGTCGCTAGAAACGGTGAGCGCGCTGCGCAGCCGCAACATCGACGTGGCGTTTTGTGAATTGAAATCCACGTACGGCCATGATGCATTTCTGCTGGAGGCCAAAGAGCAAAGCGAGATGATCAGCGGCTTCCTGGAAAACGTGTTCCGGGAGATCAGCAAGAGCGGAACTGGACCCACCCCGTTCAAAACCAATGCCGAGGCAGCGCGGGCCAAAGGCGTCCTGGCTCGGCTCGATTATGAAATGATCGCCGAGATCGTCGAGCCTGGCTCGCGCGTTCTAGACTTGGGCTGCGGCGAAGGCCAATTGTTAGGTTGGCTGCGCGACAACAAAAACGTGCACGCGCGCGGCGTTGAGATTGACCCGGATAAAATCCGCCGGGCGATTTCCCGTGGCGTTTCCGCCTACCAAGGCGATATTGACAAGGGCTTGGCCGATTATCAGGACAACACCTTCGACTTCGTCGTATTGAGCCAAACTTTGCAGGAGATGCGTTATCCCCTGCGCGTCTTGACCGAAATGTTGCGAGTCGGCAAGCACGCCATCGTGTCCTTTCCCAATTTCGGCCATTGGACTACACGCCTTTCGCACTTGATGAGCGGCCGGTCGCCGCGCACGAAACTGTTTCCGTACGATTGGTACGAATCGCCCAATTTGCACTTCCTCACGATTGATGACTTCGTGATGCTGTGCAGCAAGCAAAACTGGATCATCGAACGTCAGATCTTCCTGCATGGAGATCGACAGATTCATAGAGCGGCCAATTTGTTGGCGGAAGTGGCCGTCTTTTCCATTCGAACGGGTTCCTGAAATTTCATTTATGCCATCTTCCGTGGACGAATTCGTCAAACAGCATGAAGCGCGTTTTTTAGAGGAACTGCTGGACTTGTTGCGCATTCCCAGCATCAGTACGCTTCCGGAAAATAAGCCCGACGTAGCGCGCGCGGCCCAATTCGTTGCCGATAGTTTGAAGGCGGCGGGGCTTGAGAATGTGGAGGTTATTCCCACTGAGCGGCATCCCTTGGTCTACGCTGATTGGCTGCATGCACCCGGGAAGCCCACCGTGCTGTGTTACGGGCACTATGACGTGCAACCGCCGGATCCGTTGGAGCTATGGGAATCTCCGCCGTTCGAGCCGATGATCCGCGACGGCAATATATACGCGCGTGGCGCTTGCGACGACAAAGGGCAGATGTATATGCACGTGAAGGCAGTGGAAGCGCTGCGGCACGCGCACGGCGGACGATTGCCGTTGAACGTCAAATTTCTGGTTGAAGGCGAAGAGGAAGTAGGCGGCAAATCCATTTCGCAATACTTGCCTGGGCATACGGCCAAATTGAGCGCGGATGTCGCGCTGGTCTCCGATACGGAATTGTTTGCCGACGGCGTTCCCACGCTTTGCATCGGGCTGCGCGGTTTGATGTATCTGGAAATTGAGGCACGTGGCCCGGCGCGCGATTTGCATTCCGGCATGTATGGCGGCGCCGCTCCCAATGCCGTCTACGGTTTGATTGAGCTGCTGGCGAAGGCCAAAGACGCGGACGGGCATATTCAAATCCCGGGCATTTACGAAGATGTAACCCCACCGGCCTCCGCTGAAATCGAAAGTTGGCAGAAGCTGCCGTTTTCCGAAGAAGAGTTTCTGCGCTCGGGCGTAGGTTCAACAGTGCTGACGGGCGAATCAGAGCAATCGGTGCTTGCCCGCACTTGGGCGCGCCCTACCTTTGAGGTGCACGGCATTGCCGGCGGCTTCACGGGAGCAGGCTCCAAGACGGTGATTCCCGCCAAGGCAGTTGCGAAAGTGAGCCTGCGATTAGTACCGGACCAAAACCCCGATAAGGTGCTGAAAGCAGTAAAACAATGGGTTCAGGATCAGACGCCCAAGGGCATTCAGACAGAAGTCCGGGTATTGGGAACCGGTCCTGCCATTTCGGTCAATCCGGATCATCCCGCCATCGATGTAGCAGCCCAGGTTTTTAGTGAAATGCTAGGCAGACCCACTGTATTTACCAGGAGCGGCGGCTCCATACCGATTGTCGGGGAGTTCGCGGAGGTTCTGCACATTCCCACGGTGCTGATGGGATTCGGACTGCCCGACGATGGGCTGCATTCCCCAAACGAAAAGTACCGGATATCGAACTTCTACACAGGCATCCGTACGATTGCTAGTTTTCTGGACCGCTACAGCAAAGCCGCTAAGGTTTAAGTAATTTTATTCCCGGCCCATCCGTCTTTCGTAGCGCGGCCTACGTAAATGGCGTCACCCACAATTGAAATTGAATTAGAGCCGGCGGAGACGCCTGCCATCGCGCCTGCGCCTCAGGCCGAACTGGTGGTCCGGTCGGCGGGCATTATTTCCGCCGCGGTATTGCTCAGCCGCATTACCGGCTTAGCGCGCGAAATGGTGATGGCGCATAATTTCGGCGCCGGGTTTCTGCATGATTCTTTTCTGTTAGGTTTCCGCATCCCTAATTTGACGCGCGATTTATTCGCGGAAGGCGCGCTTTCTTCAGCCTTCGTGCCGGTCTTCACTAAATCACTGGTTCTAGGCGGCGAGCGCAAAGCCGCCGAATTGGCCAACTTAACCACCACTGCCATCTTCGTCATCGTGGGGCTGTTGTGTCTACTAGGCGCGGCGTTCGCGCCGCAATTGGTTTGGCTCCTGGCTCCGGGCTTTGCCGCGGTTCCCGGCAAATTTGAGTTAGCGGTGCGGCTGACGCGCATCATGTTTCCGTTCCTGCTGTTGATGGCCTTGGCCGCGCAAGCCATGGGCATGCTGAATTCCAAGGGCAGTTTCGGCGTTCCGGCGGCGGCGTCTATATTCTTCAACATCGGGGCGGTGGGCTTCGGAGTATTGCTCGGTTTCGCGGCCGGTCCACGGTTCGGCATCCAGCCAATTGAAGGAATGGCCTACGGCGTGGTGCTGGGCGGAGCGCTGCAGTTAGGCTGGCAAGTGATCAAACTGCGCTCCATGGATTTTCATTTCCGGCCGGCGTGGAATTGGTCGCATCCGGGATTGCGGCAGATCTTTCACCTGATGCTGCCGGCCGTGATCGGGAATGCAGCCGTGCAGATTAACGTGATGGTGAACACCAGTTTTGCCTCGCGCCTACATGACCCATTGCGCGGGCTGGACGGCCCTGTGAGCTGGCTGGCCTTCGCCCTGCGCTTCGTACAACTACCGCTGGGTTTGTTTGCAGTGGCGTTTGCCGTGGCCATGCTGCCGAGCATATCCCGCAGCGCGGCCGCAAAAGATTTCGAGGAATTCCGCAAGACTGTCTCGCGTTCGCTGGGCATGGTTTTTCTACTGACGATTCCCGCATCCATGGCCTTAATCGTATTGGGAAGACCCATTATCGGGGCGGTCTACCAAAGCGGCCGCTTTCAAGCCTACGATACGGAGCAGACGGCGTTGGCATTGGCTTGCTATTCAGCCGGGCTCGTGGCCTATGCCTCCGCGCGGATTTTGAATCCGGCGTTCTACGCACTTTCGGATGCACGCACGCCTATGTACTTAAGCTTGCTTTCGATCATAGTCAACCTGGCGATGCCCTTATTTCTGCTGAAGGTGCTGCATTTCAACTTTGCTGCGCTGGCCCTCACCACGGCCTTCGCCGTTTCTCTGGAATGCGCGTGCCTGGCAGAATGTTTGCGGCGTAAATTGGGCGGACTCGAAGGCCGCTATTTGAGAGACTGTTTTCTGCGAATCTTGGCGGCGTCCACGGCCATGGGCATCCCCTTGTTTTTTCTGGCCAGGGAGTTCGTAAAGTATCTGCCTGCCACGCGCGGAGCCTACTGGTGGGAATTGGCGATCGAGGCGCCGCTGGGGCTCCTGCTGTTCTATCTGGCGGCACGTTTATTGGGCATATCGGAAATTAGCGTCGCCTGCAATCTATACGTTGCCCCTATCTGGCACAGACTTACCGGCGCACGTGCTAAAATTTGGTATTAAATGCTTCAAGAGCTTGCTCTAGCGCTACGTCTACAGGCGCTCGATCGCAAGATCGCCACTCTCGAGAACGAAGTCGCGACTCTTCCGAAACACATCACCGAAATCGAACGGCGGCTTGAATCGCACAAGCGCAAATTAGAAGCCGACCAAGCTGCGCTGGCAGCTAATCAACGCGAGCGCAAGAAACTGGACGGCGACGTTCAGGTTCATCAGCAAAAGGTTTCCAAGCTGCGCGAGCAAATGGCCGGCGCCAAAACCAACGAGCAATACCAAGCCTTCCAAAAAGAAATCGCCTACATCCACGGTGAAATCCGCAAAGCTGAAGACAAGACTTTGGACTTGATGGAGCAATCGGAAACACTCGACACCAACGTCAAAGCGGCTGCGGAAGAACTCAAAAAAGAACAGCAGCACGTGGACGCCGAGAAAGCCCGGGCCCGCGAGCGTACAGCCGTCTCTCAAAAAGAGCTGGCTGCTGAGTATGCCGGCCGCAAGGAAGTTTCGGCGCAGCTGGAACCGAAGTTCTTCGCTGAGTATGAGCGGGTCCGTAAAAAGACCAAGAATACGCCCATTGCGGATGCCACGGATGGGCGTTGCAGCGCTTGCCATATTTCTCTCCGCCCGCAATTTTTCCAGGATTTGCGGCGCGGCGATCAAGTGATGTATTGCGAGAGCTGCGGGCGCCTTCTCACCTACAATCCCGTCATCGATGTGGCTAGCGATGTCGCGGCTTCTCACCAGATCGCTTAATAAACCAAATTGAAATTTGATATGCTTCCGGCGTCGGACATGCTCTAGGGCAGGTCTGAACAAGCTTTTTTTGTTGGAGGGTTACCCATATGAGGGTCTTCGACAGTTCCGACGTCCGGAACGTAGCTTTGATTGGACATGGCCATAGCGGGAAAACGTCGCTTGCCGCCGCCATGCTCTTCACCGCCGGCGCCACAGAACGGCAATTGAAGGTGGACGAGGGCAACACCGTCACCGATTTTGACGAAGAAGAGGCGGCGCGCAAGATGAGCATTACGTCTTCCGTGGCAGCGCTGCCCTGGCAGAAGACCAAACTCAATATCATCGACACGCCGGGCTATAACCTGTTTCTGAACGACACCAAGTCGGCCATGCTCGCCGCCGACGCCGCCGTGGTGGTGCTGGACGGCGTGGCAGGCGTGGAAGTGTCCACGGAAAAAGTCTGGCGCTTCGCGGAAGAATTCGACATGCCGTGCGTGCTGCTAGTGAATAAGCTGGACCGCGAGCGTTCTTCGTTCGAGCGCGTGCTGGCCGATATTCAGCAGCGCTTCGGCCGGGCGGCTGTGCCGATTCAGTTGCCGCTTGGCTCCGAGAAGAACTTTACGGGGGTCGTGGATTTGATTGACATGCGCTCTTACTGCTATAAAGCCGGCGGGGACGGCAAGGGGAAGGAAGGCGAAATACCCACACCGCAGGAAGAGAGCGCCGCCACGGCGCACGAAACGCTAGTGGAAATGCTAGCCGAAGGCAACGATGAGCTGATGGAAGAATTTTTTGCAACGGGCACGCTGCCGGTGGAACATATGCGGAGCGAGTTGCGCCAAGCGGTCCGCGACCGACGCATCTTCCCGGTTCTCTGCGCCGCGGCCACCCAGAATATCGGGACCGACTTGCTGGCTAATTTTATTGCCGAGATTCTACCGTGTCCACTGGAGGGCCGCCCGCTCCACGCCCTGCAGGACGGCAAAGAGTGTGAGAAATGCGTTGCTCCAGGCGAAGCGCCCGCAGTCTTCGTCTTCAAAACCGTGGCGGACCCGTTTGCCGGCCGCGTCTCCTGTTTCAAAGTCGTGGCGGGCGCAATCAAAGACGATGCGCATCTCACCAATACGCGCTCCACGGTCAATGAACGCCTGGCGCACATCGCCACTCCCTTTGGGAAATCCATGCAGCCGGTCACTGAGTTGCGGGCGGGCGACATTGGCGTTGTGGCGAAGCTCAAAGATACATTGACGGGCGACACGTTATGCGAAAAGACGAACAGCGTAATCTTGCGCGGCATCGATTTTCCTGAGCCGTCCATCGCCTATGCTATTTCGGCCAAGTCGCGTAATGATGAAGACCGTTTGAGCACGGCGTTGGGCAAGATTCTGGAAGAAGACCGCACGCTGCGGTTTTATCGCGATCCGCAGACGAAGGAGTTCTTGCTGGCGGGCGGCGGCCAGCAGCATCTGGAAGTAGTGGTGAGCCGCTTGAAGCGCCGCTATGGCGTCGAAGTGGAGTTGCGCGCTCCGAAAATCCCCTACCGCGAAACCGTGCGCGGCAGCGCCAGCGTACAAGGCCGCCATAAGAAGCAGACCGGCGGCCACGGCCAGTTCGGCGATTGCTGGATAAAAGTGGAGCCGCTGGGACGCGGCGAAAAATTTCAGTTCATCAACAATGTTTTTGGCGGTGCGATTCCCAAGCAGTATATTCCCGCCGTGGAAAAAGGCATCGTGGATGCGGCCGCTGAAGGCTTTTTGGCGGGGTATCCGGTGACCGATTTCAAAGTAACGGTCTACGACGGTTCCTATCACGATGTGGATTCATCGGAAATGGCGTTCAAACTGGCCGGGCGCAAAGCCTTCCGGGCCGCGATGCAACAAGCGAGGCCGGCGCTGCTGGAACCGGTGATGCGCGTCGATGTAGAGACACCCACCGAATTCGCCGGCGATCTGATGAGCGATTTCAATGGGCGGCGAGGACGCATTTCCGGGCTGGATCTGAAGGGAAACATGCAGTCCATTCGCGCACAAGTGCCCATGTCGGAGATGCTGAATTATCAGAACGATTTGATTTCGAAAACGCAAGGCCGAGCGTCGTTCCACATGGAATTCGATCATTACGATTACGTGCCCATGCTACAAGCCGAGAAAATCATTGCGGAAACGAAGATGCATTTGCGATCTGAGGATGAAGAATAGCTGAGGTCGCGCCGTGATGCTAACCTCCAGATTCGGCTCGTTGGTTCTTGACTAGAGCTAGTCTGATTGCGTTTTAACTTAAGGTGCTACGATCATGCAAGCTCATGGTTATCGCCGCAAAATATGAAAATGGCGTCGATGACATCACGGACGGCGTGAGTTACGCAAACCAGGTTCGCGACAAAACCGGGTGGGATGAGCCGACGGGATTGAGAGAACTTCGAGTCCTCTCGTAGGGACGCAGCTATTCCGTGAACCGGTGCGCAATCGGAAAGCGCCGCCCCACACCAAACGCTTTCGAGGTTATCCGCAAACCGGGCGCGGCCTGCTGCCGCTTATATTCATTGCGGTCTACCTTGCGCACGATATCGCGCACCAGTTCTTCGGAAACGCCAATGTTCGCGGCAATCTGTGGCACCGATTCGTAGCGCTCAATATATGCCGCCAGAATCGCATCGAGCACGTCATATTCTGGCAGGCTATCGGTATCTTTCTGGTCGGGACGAAGTTCCGCGGAAGGCGGTTTGGTGAAAGTATTTTCGGGAATTGCTGCAGGCATGCCGCGTTTTTCCCGGCGCGCGTTGGCGACACGCGCTAGCCGGTAAACCATGGTCTTCGGAACATCGCTAATCACCGCTAAACCGCCGCACATATCGCCGTACAGGGTGCAGTAACCCACCGCGATCTCGCTCTTATTACCCGTGGTCAACACCAGCGAACCGAATTTATTCGAAAGCGCCATCAACGTCACGCCGCGCAAGCGCGATTGCAAATTCTCTTCGGTCGTATCGGCGTTGAGTCCTACAAACAAGGGACCCAAAGTGCCCATCATGGTCTGGTAACCGGGATCGATGGACACAACTTCAAAGCGAATGCCCAAATTTTCAGCCAGTGAACGCGCGTCCGCCAAGCTGTGACTGGATGAATGCGGGCCCGGCATGCCCACGCCGATCAAGTTTTCCTTACCTACCGCTTCCGCCGCAATGGCCGCCACCAGCGCGGAATCGATGCCACCGCTCAGCCCCACCAGTACGCTGCGGAAGCCGCACTTGCGAATATAATCGCGCGTGCCGAGCACCAGCGCTTCAAACACCGCCTCATCGCCCATCACATGATTGGCATGATCGTCGCCCTGGCCGGTCACGCTGTCGAACAGAATCAAGTCTTCTTCAAACGATTTCGCTTTGGCGGCCAATTCGCCGCTTGCGGTCATGGCGAAACTGGAGCCGTCAAAAACCAGTTGATCGTTGCCGCCCACCATGTGCACGTACACCATGGGCAGGCCGAAGCGCTGCGCGGCAGCCCGGAAAATGGCTTCCCGCTGGTGGCGCTTACCCACGTTCCAAGGCGATGCGTTGATGGAAACAACCACTTCGGCGCCCTGCTGCGCGAGTTCCTCCACGGGGTCGCGCGAATAACGCCGCCGCTCCCAAAACTGCTTGTCGTTCCAGGCATCCTCGCAAATCGCCAGCGCCACCTTGCACCCGCGCAGCTCAAAAAGTTGCTGCGACGCGGCGGGTTGAAAATAACGCGCTTCATCGAAAACGTCGTAGTTCGGCAGCAGCATTTTGCACTGCTTGCCGATGATCCGTCCGTTGTCAATGATGGCCGCGGCATTCTGCGCCCCAATTACCGAACTCTTAGGCGAGCGCGCCACGTAACCCACAATTAAAGCCGCATTCAGTCCGGCCGTTTCCTCAGCCAGTTTCTGTAACTTGCAGGCCGTGCGGTCGAGAAACGAATGCTTTTCCACCAGATCGCGCGGCGGATAACCGGTAAGAGCCAGTTCCGGAAAAACAATTAATTCAGCGCCAGCTTGCGCGCCTTTGCGTGCGAAATCAATAATTTTAACTGCGTTCGCGTCCAAATCTCCAACGGTATTGTTGATTTGTGCCAGAGCAATGCGCATGGGGATCTCCTAATTGTAAAGGTGCTCGCAACGGAAGCGGTATGTTGGAAGTGGAGGTGCTTCTTGATGCGCTTCGCAGTTCAGACCGGTTTTCTTTTTGTAGCACTCGCGGTTTGCTTGCAGGCCCAGCACGGTGGTGGCGCGGGCGGACATGCAGCCTCGCGCGGCGGGTCCAGTCTTCATTCTTTTTCGAGCGGTTTCCGCCCTTCCACAGGCTTTACCGGAGCGCCCGCTACGGGCTTCAATAGCGTATATCGCGGCGGAAATTTGAACAGACGCCCATCAAACCCGCGCTTCGGCAGAAACTATGCCCCCAATCGCCGCGGTTACGTGCCTTTCATATACGGTGCTTACTTTGATCCCTTTTACTCGTCATTTGATTCAGCCTTCGACTACGGGCCGGGCTCCTACGCCTATCCGCCCGATTCCGGCGAGCAAACGGCCGAAGTAACGGCCAATCTTTTGGGCGAGCAGATGCAACGGTTGAGTGATCAGGTCCAGCAGTTAGGATCTCAGCAATCTAACGTTCCGCCGCCGTATGCGCCGGGGTATTCCCCCGCCGCGCCGCCCAGCGATCCCGCGCCTACACCCATTACGGTGGTGCTGCGTAACGGGCAGCAAATTCAGGTACAGAATTACGCAGTCATGGGCGATAGCTTCTGGGATTTTAGCCGCCAGCCCGCGCGCCGGATTCCGCTTACCAGCGTGGATATCGCGGCATCCACAAAAGTCACGGAAGCCAACGGCGGCCAATTTCCAGCTATTTAGCTGGCCGCCACAGCCTTGTGGTTCGCGCTCAACGTCTTGCGCAGCAGGTCCAGAACCGCCTGCGTCGCAAGCGTTCTGGTCCGGTAGCGATCTCCTCCGTACCGGACGCGCACCACACGTGTGCCTGCCGGGCTCGCCAATCCCAGATAAACCGTACCCACCGGATCGAATTCCGTTCCACCAGCCGGTCCGGCATAGCCGGTAGTGGACAGGCCGTAAGTGGCTCCGCTGCGCCGGCGCGCGCCTTCCGCCATGGATGCGGCCACTTGCTCGCTCACGGGCGAATGCTTCTCAATCAAGTCCTTGGGAACGCCTAAAATCTGGTGCTTCTGATCGGCGTTATACGTTACATAGGACGCGATGAAATAATCCGAGCTGCCCGGTTGATCGGTCAGGCGAACCGCCACCATTCCGCCCGTGCAACTTTCCGCCACCGCTACGTTGGCGTGCTGCTTACGCAGCAACCGCGCCACCACGGTTTCGAGGCCGTCATCGGCTAGCTCGCTGTAAACCCGGTCCCCCAGCAACTCCGCAATCGGATTCCCCACCTCGCGCAACAATGCCTCGGCCTGCGCTTCCGTATCGCATTGCGCCCGCAAATGCACGAAAAGGTCGCCCGGCGAAGAAAGCACCGTGGTGGCCGGATTCGTATATTTGCTGTAAACCGGCGCGATCAGAGTGTCCAGATCCGATTCGCCGATGCCCGTAATGCGAAAAGTTCTTACCCGAATCACGCAGCGCGGCAAAACAGGCCGCAGACGAGGCACCAGCTCGTTCTCCACCATGGGTTTGAGCTCCCGCGGCGGTCCAGGCAGCAGAGCAATGGCGCCCCTATTGGTGGACAGGAATTGCCCAGGCGCGGTTCCGTGCGGATTTAGCATGGCTTCCGCGCCCTCCACTAAATAGGCCTGCCGGAGATTATTCTTCGCCATCGGCCGGTTCATCTGCCGGAAACGGTTGATGAGGGTGGATTCCTGCTCCAGCGACAGCGCCAGTTTGCGGCCTAGGGCGGCGGCCGTGGCATCGCGCGTCACGTCATCTTCGGTGGGGCCAAGTCCGCCTATCAGGATAACGATATCGCTACGCCCCACCGCTGCCCGGATCGCTTCCGTCAAGCGCTCACGGTCGTCGCCGATTACCTGCTTCCTGATCACTTCCGCGCCAAGCAGGTTTAGGTGCTCGGTGATGATCAAGGAGTTCGTATCCACTCGCTGCGGAGTCAGCAGCTCAGAGCCAATCGCGATAATTTCGGCCTGTTTCGGCATTCCCGTTTGGCCCTAAGGTAAGGGCCTCCCGGCGATCTTAACATCAACTTGAAACAAGGCGCTATTTGTTGCCAAAACAATGGAACCCCGCGGAGTAAATACCAGGCCCACAATGCCCTGCCCCGACAAAAATTGCTCGGGGTTGCCCTCCGCGTCAATTCGGATAATGCCGCGCCGGCCGCTGAGAGACCCTGCCACATAGAGCCGTCCCTCCTGATCGAGCGCGATCCCTTGCGGCCGTCCCAATCCCCGGTAGAAAATTTCTACCTCGCCCGCCTTGGAGATGCGATAGACGGCGTCAAAGCTGGAAGTGGTGGGACCCGTCACGTAGAGGTTGTCTTCCGTATCAAATGCCAGATGATAGGCCGCGATAGACGCCTCCAGCGTGGCGAAGACGTAAATCTGGCGCGCCTTGCTGATTTTGAAAATCGTTCCGCTGCGGTCACCCACGTACAGGTTGCCTTCGCGATCAAACGCCAGGCCCGTAGCCACGCCCATGCCTTCTACAAAGACGGACTTATTTCCCGACGGCGTAACTTGGTACACCACCCCTTCATGCCTGCTTGAGACATACAGCAAACCTTCGCGGTCAAAGGCCAAACCCGTGGGATTCATGACGTCCGTCACGAAAGGCTTCGAATTGCGCTCAGTGTCTATCTTGTAAATAGAAACGGGCGATTTCTGTCCGCGCGGGCCGCTGAAGGTGCTAAAAATGTTGCCTTCGTGATCCACCGCCGGATTCGCCACCGGGTGCAGGCTATCAGCGATCTGCACGCCCAGGTGCAACTCATGTGTCCGGCTTTCGAGTCCGCCGCTTGAAACCTGCACTTCGCCCTGCGCCGCTTCCGGCACACGCGCGATGATGTAGGAATCACCGGCGACAATCAAGTGCGCGGCCCGGTCACCCAAGCGCACGGTGGGCCAGCCGGCCGTTGCCAGGTGTTGTCCACGGATATGTAATTCTCCCCCAGTAATTGCGGCAGGCGGCTCCACTCCCGAAATGACAGGATGATTTGCCGGCTGCTCCGCCGCTTTTGTTTTAGTCGCCATAGGTTAATAAAGTCCGAACTTACCGCCTATATACAAGATAAGCGCTGCGTAAACACCAGCCGCCAGATCGTCCGCGACAATGCCTGTCCCTTCCGGCAATTTCTCAAAATTGCGCACCGGCCAGGGCTTCCAGATATCAAAAACACGAAACAAAATAAAAGCAGCCAGGAACGATTTCCAGTTCAATGCAGTCGCACCTAGCAGCGTCACCCACTGTCCCAAAACTTCGTCCACCACTACCATACCGGGATCTTCTTTTGCAACTAGACGCGCGGTCTGCGTGGCGGCCCAAATGCCGGGCAGCAGTAACAACAGAATCAGCGCCAAAAAAGTCAACCGGCCGGAATTGAGCGCAGAGTTCAGAGCGAAAGCAATGGCGATAGCGGCAAGCGATCCAATCGTGCCAGGCCCCCAAGGGAAATAACCGCAGCCAAACCAAGTGGCCAGCGGCACCGCCAGACGCGTCATTACTCTAGCTCTTCGCCGGTAGGCAGCCGGTCGGAAGAACCTTCCAATTCGTCCAGTTCATTTTCACTTTCAGAGGCGGGAACAGAATACACTTCGGACGCCCAATTTCCCAGGTCGATAACCCTACAGCGGTCACTGCAAAACGGCATATTCGGATCGTTGAATGGAACTGTTTTGCGGCAGATCGGGCAACGGATGTTGGCCGGCATGATGCCCCCCTTCACAGATTAGCGTGACAAATTAACGAATGGCGCTGATGCGCTGTTGCGAAGACGAAGGCGCACCCAGAATCGGGAACGGATTCACGATGCCCGGCACCGGTAGATAAGAGCTTTCAGGCGCGTCAATCAATTCGCCCACCAGATCGTAATCGTGCGCTTCCGTCACGCGCAGCATCCGCATTTCACCCGGCCGGGGTTCGCCAAGGCCGAAATCGTTGATGTAACAGACACCGTCAATTTCCGGAGCTTGCGTGGAAAGACGAGCTTCCCAGAGCAAATCAGTTTCTTTCGAAATACCTTCGACGATCACCGGAAGTTCATGCCCGATCAAGTGCTTGTTGCGCGCCGCCGAAATACGCCGCTGCAGCGCCATCAGCTTGCGCTTGCGGTTGTAAATGACGCGCTTGTCTACTTTTTGATCCAGGTGGAAACTCTTACTGGTTTCTTCGTCGCTATAGGAGAAAACACCCAACCGCTCGAATTGCGCGGCCTGCACGAACTGGCACAACTCTTCGAAATCCGCATCCGTCTCGCCGGGAAAGCCGACTATCATGCTGGTTCGGATAGCCACGCCGGGAATAGTAGCCCTGATCCGCTCCAGCAGCTTCAGGAAAATGTCGGCGTTCGCCCCGCGCTTCATACGCTTCAACACCGCGCCGCTGGCATGCTGCAAAGGCATGTCAATGTATTTCACCAGCGATTCGTGCGCGGCAATGGTGTCGAGAAGCTTTTGCGTGACGCGATTCGGATAGGCATACAGAAACCGCACCCATTTAGGCAGCTCCGTGGGGATCTCCGCCAGACGGCCTAGTAACTGCGCCAAACCGTCTTTCAATCCGAAATCCTCGCCGTAACAAGTAGTGTCTTGGCCGATCAAATTGATCTCGCGGACACCCGACGCAAACATGCGCGTGGCTTCCGTCACAACGCTTTCGAAGCGGCGGCTGCGAAACTGCCCGCGGAATTGCGGAATGATGCAGAACGAGCAAGGATGGTCACAACCTTCGGCAATCTTGATGTAGGCCGAATGCCGCGGCGTGGTGAAGACACGCTGGGTGAGCTCGTGATAAAGGTACGGGCTGGGCGGAATGGATTGCGGCGTCAAGCCTTCGCAAAGCGCGGTGATTTTTTCCAGTTCGTTGGTGCCGAGCACCGCATCCACGTCGGGGATATTCGCTTGAATATCAGCCCGGTAGCGCTCCACCAGGCAACCCGCCACCACCAGGCGTTGCGCCTTGCCGGTTTTCTTATACTCGGCCATTTCCAGAATCGTGTCGATGGATTCCTGCTTGGCCGGATCAATAAAGCTGCAGGTGTTGATGACGATAACGTCGGCGTCGTCAGGCTGAGGCGTTAACTCATGACCATCCGCGACAAGCTGACCCATCATCACCTCTGTATCCACGAGGTTTTTAGGACAGCCGAGACTTACAAAACCAATTTTCAAGGGGAAGTTCCGCGCAAAGGCCGTACGGCATTGCAGCTATCAGGATAGCATTCAACGGGATGTTTTAGAGTTTAGACTATCGTATCTGCGGGATCGGAACTCTCAAAATCATACGGCGCAATGTAGAACTTGCTGTCGTAATCGACTAAGCCAAAACGAATCCGGTCGAGCCAACCAGCGCGCCCTAGCAGGTTCTTCCGAATTCCGTCGTCCGCGAAAAAATATACCATCGACTCAAACCTTAAGCCGAGAACCTCCAATGAAACCATGTGGCCGAAAGCTTCTACGCCTCCGTTGGCAGCCTGGAAAATCACGGGCTCGCCGGTTTCAATGTCCAAATTTAATACCTCACCGTGTTGACGCTCAAAGAGGCAGTCGCTTGCGCCTGTATCGATGTATGCAAGGAATTCGACGGTTTCGGCCCCACTGCTCAAACTAACTGGTGCTGAAATCCCGCCCGGTCTCTGTGCGTAAGAATGCACATGGCTAAATTCGAGTTGAGCCATCAAAGCCAACCAGCCGAACGCAGACCAAGTTCGTCATCAATGTGAACCAGGAGAGGTTGCTGGACACCCAATTTACGGGCAGCATCTAGAACTCCCCGCGCTCTTGGCCCATGGCTAAGAAGCACATCGCCGTCCAACGCAACCCATTGCCCAAGATACTCATGCTCGTGTTCCTTTAGCCATTCCTGCTCGGCCTGCCGCGAATTGTACCCGGGCGCCGCCGGGACATCGGTGATCGTCAACAGAACATGCTGCATCTCCGGCAACGCCAGAGGCTCCAGCGGACGCAGGACACCATGCTCAAACACTGCTTCGAGCTGCCGGGTCATGTAGCAATTGTAGCTAGTTCCACCCCGACACCCAATAAAGCGTGGAGAGCGTCTGCAAACGGGAATAGACAAAGGTGCGCAAATCCTTGGAGACGAAAATGGGAAAGATGTCAGCCACGCCGACCGGATCGGCCGTATCCACGCGTTGAAAGGGACGCAGCCGCCCCGTGGCAAGGTCCAGAAGTTCGAGAACCAGGGAATCACCATCGTGCCGGCTCGTCAGAATTTCGCCGTTCGGGGCAAACGCGACGGGCCAGACGTGCTTTGGGTTGTCCAGGGAGCGCGCCGATCCATTCCGCAGGTCTACCACGGCAATGGCCGATTTTCCAGTCGGCCCCACTGCCAGGTGGCCGGTACTATCGATAACCGCCGCGCTCAGTTGCACCGAGGTATTGATCAGGACAGGTTTACCGTCAGGAAGGTGCTGGCGGTACAACTGCATGGGCTTTCCGGGGTCGTTTGCCGCCATCAAAATTTCCAGGCTGCCGCCGCACGGGGAAAATTTGGCCCAGGCAATCTCGAGCCCTCCCGCTGCAATCGGCTTCACTAGCCGGTCGTTGATGGAGATCAGCGAAAGCGTCCTTAAGTCGCGCGCGTCCTGCGTCAGCGCCCATTGTCCGTCTGGTGAAAGATCGACGGCGCGACCCTCGCCCAGAAGTTCGGAAAAGCGCTTTTTCGCGTCGTACAAATAGACACTGTAGCGGCTTCCGCCGCCCTGGCCGCTCTCATCAAATAACACTTGATTGCCATCGGAAGAGATGGCCACCGCCCTTGACCAATCGAGCCACGAGATGTCTTCCGGTTTACCGCCGAATTTTCCGGAGAGCATGGTCATCCGCGACGTAGCGCGTGCAATCAACACGTCACCGGCAGAGTTTATGTCGCGAAGCTGCATGCCGCCCGGAATTTGCGCCACTTGGCGAACGCGGCCGTTTAGATCGACCGCCATCAGGTTTCGCTCGACTCCGAATTGCGCGGCCGTAAACCAGATCTCCTGGCCCGAAGGATGCCAAGCCAGACCATCCACGGATTCCCAGCCGGAACTCAGCACGCGCGGTTTTCCGTCTGGGCTGACTAGAACAACCTCGCCGCCATCGTCGTGGGGAATCGGATGCCGCAGAAAGGCTATTTGACCTCCGCGCGGTGAGATACGCAGGTCATCGATATACGTATTAGAAGTGTAGAGCGAACGCCCCGGTGGATGTTCGATCGTGTAGGAATCGCCGTTCTTCCTCACCAGAACTAACCGGTTACCAGGTCCCCAGTCGGCGCCGGTCTGCTTTGGCGACAACATGTTGAGGGATGGCATGTTCCGGGGACCGTACGGACGGCCTAAATCCTTATGAAAAAATAGCGTAATCGTTCCGGACGGAGACACGCTCGCGAGTTGGGCGTGTTCGAATCCCAAGTCCAGACTCTCGCCACTGGCGGCATCCGCTTGGAAGAGCCGGCTACTTTTGCCGTTCCAGGCGGCGCTATAAACGACGTGTTTGCCATCGCCGGTAAAACGAGCGTTTTGAACGAATCCTCTTAAGAAGGTGAGCTGGTGAAACGACGGCGCGGCGGCTGGAACAGTGTGTAGCCGGACAGCGGCAATGAGGCCGAGCAAGGCAAACAGGCTAACCAGAACTGGCCAAAACAAGCGCGTGAGAGAATCTCTCGGATTGGATAAACCCTCGCTCGCCGGAACTGTGACTACCGGCTGACAGTCTCGATACAGGGCTGTAACAGGGGCAATGAAACGATAACCCACCCGAGTCACAGTCTCCACATAGACCGGGCGTTCGACTGAATCACCTAAGGCCGAACGCAAACGATTGATGGCTGTGTTCAACCCGCTTTCGAAATCAATTAAGGAATCGGAGGACCAGAGTTCGGCATGCAACTCGTCCCGGGTGACAATCTCGCCCGGCCGCTGCAGCAAAGCCTGGAGGAGCTGAAAAGGCGCTCTCTGCAGGCGTATGCACACACCGTCTTTGCACAGCTCCCGAGTTTCGGAGCGAAGTTCGTAAGGACCAAAGCTGACAACGTAAACGACGCTCGCCCGAACTGAGGGATCGGCTGTACGTTCATTCATAAACTGCGCCGGATTATCTGCTTTAGACGAAAACCAGGGAATTTTGTTCGGCTCATCCTAGAAGAAATCAGTGGAATTGATCTTTTCCTGATCTAACGAATAACTTACTTGCGTGCAAACCAGCAAATTTAGCTCCCATCCATGGAAACGGGTCCGCCAGGCAGCGTAACTTCGCCTCAAAGGAGGATCGGCCCATGCTTATCCGGAACCCTAAACTTCTGATGGCGTCGGCGTCGCTGGTGCTGGCCGTGCACGTTCTTCCAGCCGACATACCCGCATCTCCCTGGGTGCCTTTGCGCCAACAAGCACTGGCGGCTTCGGCTACAGGTTCCTTTAATAAAGCCGAAGAACTTTTGCACGCGGCCATCGTGTCCCTGCAAGGCTCCAGCGGACAGGCCAAAGAAGCGGTTGGCATCTGGAATCAGCTAGGTTTGGTCCACCAGGCAGAATACAAGCTGGAAGAAGCGGCGAGTAACTTCCAGCACGCACTTGAATTGAACCAGCTTTTGACTGAGCCCAACACGGCGCAAACGGCATCGCTGCTCAGCAATCTGGGAACGATTTCGCAATCGCAAGGCAAATTCAAGGAAGCCGAGAAGTACTTCCGGCAATCATACGCGCTTCTTGAAGAAAAGCACCTGACGGAAACGGCGACCGCTGCGCCAGTATTGAACAACCTGGCTTTAGATTTGCAACAACAGGGACGTTACAAAGAGGCGGAACAATTCTACTCACTGGCTTTCGCGGCCTTCCACCGGGTGCAGGCGGAGAACAGCCCGGAGTTCGCCAAACTGCTGATGAATTCCGGTACATTCGATTTTGAAACGGGACGGCCGGCTGACGCGTTGCCAAAGCATCGTAGAGTGATACAAATCCAAAGCACATTGCCGTCAGTCAGAGATTACGACCGTGGATATGCACTGAACAATCTGGGGTTAACGCTCTTCGAACTTAATCATCTCTCCGAGGCCGAAAGCTGTTTCCGAGAGGCGCTAGAGCTTGAAAAGCACGGCCCGGTCCACATAAAAGTGGTGGAAACGCTAAACAGCCTGTCGGTACTGGAAAGTAAAACAGGGCGTTTGGAGGCTGCGAAACAACATGCCCAGCAGGCATTGCAGCTTGCCGAACAGAATGGCGAGAGGAATGATCCGGTATTCGCGACCATATGGAACAACCTGGGGATGATTGCGGTGGCTCAACACGATTTGCGCGAAGCCAAGCGGATGTTCGAGAAAGCAAAGGAGCGTTGGATCGTGACAGTGGGAACGAATAGTCCGCAATATTCGGCGACGCTGTCAAACCTGGCGGGGCTGGAGTCGAAACACGGCCGTCATAAAGAGGCGCGCAAAATGTTGAGCGAGACCCTGCGGATTGATCAAGCGCGTTGGGGGCCGAACCACCCGCAAGTGGCCGCTGATTTAGCGAACCTGGCGTCTCAACTCTTTTTTCTGCGGGATTATGCGGAAGCGATTGACCTCTACAAACGTGCGGAACGAATACAAGAGGCGAGGCTTGGTCCCGAGCATTCAGATGCCGCCGGCACTTGGCGTAACTTGGCGGTGACTTATGAATTAGCCAAGCAATACGGCGATGCGGAAACCGCCTATCGCAGCGCTATCAAAGGGTATGAATCGGGAAGTGGAAGCGGCAGTTTGGAACTGTCGAAATGCCTGCGGGAATATGCAGCTTTGTTGCGCCAGTTACAACGCTTCAGCGAAGCCGCAGAGGCGGACGTGCGAGCATCTGGGATCGAAGTAAAGACGGCAATCAAAGCAGAACGGGCAGGTCTGGCATTTCGAGATTAGGGTGGGCCGTTGGTCCCACTTTTAGTACGAATTGTTCCGAAAACAGAACGGTTACGGATAGGAGAAAAGCCGCTGACGGTATATAACCGCTTCTTTATCAGCGCCGTGAAAACCAGGGCGAACTGGCATCTGCATTGCTGGGAAAATGTCCGAGAGGCGTCGTGCCCAACCCGGATTCCAGAACCGCGAGCGCAAGAAGCATTTGTTTTGACGTTTTTGAATTTAACGCCGAAACAGGGCAGCTCTCCACGCAAGGCATCCCTGTGAAACTGCAAGGCAAGCCGCTGCAAGTGTTGGCAGCTTTGCTCCAAAGGCGCGGCGAGTTGGTCACGCGCAAAGAGTTGATTGAAAAGCTCTGGCCGGCCGGCACGTTCGTTGATTTCGAAAGTAGCCTCAACACCGCCACAAACCGTTTGCGCGCGGCTTTGGGCGACTCGGCTGAAACTCCTCGTTACATAGAGACGCTGCCGCGATTGGGCTACCGGTTCATCTATCCGGTCTCGGAAGCGGTGCCGGAGGAATCGCGCGCCACCCCGGCCAAACCTGCTTGGGGAATATCTCTTGCGGCCTTGCTGATCTCCAGCGCGTTCCTATTCATTTATTTCGCACATACCGGAAATGCAGGCAGCGCGACAAGCGCGCCCAGCTTTCGCCAGTTGACGTTCCGGGCGGGCATAGTCAGATCGGCGCGATTTCTTCCCGGTTCGGAAGGCGCGATTTACTCAGTGAAGGAAACGGGCCGCCAGTGGCGAACGGCAGTCGTTCATCTGGATGGCTCCGGATCGCACCCACTGGACTTTGCGGCGGGACTGTTGGCTTCCGTATCCCGGCAAGGAAAGCTGGCTCTGTTTGCCCAAAGCTCTTCTGAGGCGGAGGGCACAATTCGGCTGAGTAGCGTTTCGCAAACTAGCGACCTGATACAGACTCTCGCGGAGGGGACGCGCGCGGCGGATTGGCTTCCCGACGGAAGAGAATTGGCAGCGGTTCGGGAGCACGGCGCGGAGACGCTGGTTGAATTTCCGCTTGGACACGTTGTTTACAGTTCGCGCAGCCGCATTGACTGCCTACGCGTTTCGCCCCGCGGCGCCCAGATCGCGTTTTTAGAGCATCCGGTTCGAGACGATGACGGAGGGTACGTGCGAATGGTGGACCGGCAGGGACGAGCCCGCGTGTTGTCCAAAACATGGAGCAGTGCGGATGGGCTGGCATGGTCGCCCTCCGGAGACGAGGTTTGGTTCACCGCGAGCCCGGCGGGAGCGGCGCGCGCCCTGTACGCGGTTTCCATCACGGGAGGCCTGCGCCAAATCTCCCATGCGCCTTCATCGCTGCGTTTGTTCGATATTTCGAGCACCGGGAAAGTGCTGCTCGCGGTGGAAGATTTAAGAACGGCCACGGCCGCTCAGCTTGCTGCCGCAAACAGGGAAAGCGACGTTTCGGAGTTCAATGCATCCCACGCGGACGATATTTCCAATGATGGCGAATTGATGCTGTACACCGAATACGGGGATGCCGGCGGGGGGCAATATTCGGCATACGCGCTGGACGGGGAAACGGGGCGCTCAGCGCGTTTTGCGGCGGGACGCGGATTGGCCTTATCGCCCGATAAACGCTCGGCGCTCACGATTGACCCGCAAGATCGCAGCCATCTGACGTTAACGGAGATCAAAACCGGCGAATCGCGGCAAATCCTGGGGAACGGCTATACCTATCAATGGGCAAAGTTTCTTCCGGACGGCCATGGTCTTTTGGTCGGCGGCGCTTTTCCGCAGGCGCCTTTGACGATTTGCCGGCAATCGCTGGACGGCGGCAAACCAATCCCGCTCAGCGGCGCGCCCTACCTGGACTACGTCCAAATATCTCCAACCGGTTCCACCATCGCGGGCCTTACGGGAGGCCACGTCGTGGTTTTCGAGCTTAACAACAAGGCGAGCCGTCCACTGGAATTGCACGGCGCTGCCCTTCCCTTGGCCTGGAGCAGCCAGGGCCTTTTTCTCCTGATGAGCAAGGACGCTGGATACCAGATGGCAAGAGCGGACTTGGCGACAGGCGCGGTCATGCCTTGGAAGACAATTGCTCCCAATGAAACCCAGGGCTTCGCGGGATTGACCGCCGCCGTTGCGGCGCCGGATGCTAACGCCTATGCTTACAGCGCAAAACAGGATCTCTCGCGCTTGTATTTGGTGGAAGGCTGGTAGCGCTACTGAATTCAGCCTACGTGTTACGTTGCGCCTTGAAAGGACATTAAAAAAACGCCCCGCTGAGGAAAGGGCCGAGGCGGAGCGTTTCTCTTTCGGAGAAATCATCCCCGATTGAATTAACATTATTATTACCGCAAAATTACTTGAGATCCGTTCGGCCTTTGTAAATGTTCTGTAAAATAAATTACTTTCACCCGACTGCTTGTAAGTCGCCGAAAATTTGGTAGCGCTAAGGGGAATCGAACCCCTATTTAAGCCTTGAGAGGGCTCTGTCCTAACCGTTAGACGATAGCGCCATCACAATGTTCTTTAAAACACGTGCTCTCACAGTATAGCGAGACGCTCCGGCCTTTCCTATAAAGCCGCCGGCATCGGCAAGGCGGTTTTCGCCAAGGCCTTGGCAATCAAATTAACCGCTTCGGGCTCGCTGACGGAGCGCGCCACGGATGTTTCCAGAATCAGCATGCTGCGTGACCGCTCCAGCATCTTTTTCTCGCGGAATGAAAGCGGCTTGGTCGATTGAATTTGCACGAGGGCCTTGAATACCTCCGCAATTTCCAAAAGGCTGCCGCCTTTCATCCGATCGGAATTTTCTTTAAAACGATCTTTCCAGTCATGCGGGCAGCAAGGACGAGCCGGAGCTGCCAGATACGTCAAAACTCGGTTGATCTCGCTGCACGTAGTCACTTTGCGCAACCCGACATCGGTTACATGCGAGAACGGGACCATTACGGTCATGCAATTAGGGGCAAGACGGAGCAAGTAGAACCGCTCCTGCTGAGTGCCGAAGGAACGCGAGCTAATATTCTCGATCGTCCCAACACCGTGGTTTGGATAAACCACTTTCTCTCCGACCTGGAAGGTCATGCGCGGACCTCTTTCATCGACCTGGTTTTGCCTGCGTATGGAAGCAAGCCTGAAAGGAATATTAAACCCGCATTAAGATTTCGTCAAGAGAAAAAACACCAGGTAGTCCCAACCTGGGGTGTATACCTATCAAACTGTAAGTGTGTGAATCGATGGCAGAAGCGGAAAAGCTCCACTAGTCCGTAGTGTTACTTGCAGCCTAAAATAGAGAAGCGGGCCGCTCTCTGAGCAAGCCCGCTTCCAAAACGCCTAAACCTTAGCAACGGCTAGAGGATATTAGCGGACCAACTCTCCAGAACAGCCTTCACTTTCTGGCAGAATTGGTCGGCCAATGCACCGTCAATCAGGCGATGATCGAACGTAAGAGCCAGGTGCGCTTGCGAGCGAATGGCGATGGCGTCGCCCTCCACCACTGCCGGTACTTTTTCTACCGCACCGACGCCAAGAATTGCGACCTGCGGCTGGTTAATCACCGGGGTGGCGAAGATACTGCCGAAGCTTCCGAAATTCGTGATGGAGAACGTTCCGCCCTGCACTTCTTCCGGTTTTAGCTGGCGGGAGCGCGCGCGTGTCGCCAAATCCACGATCGAACGCTGCAACCCGGCCACATTTTTTTCGTCGGCGCCGCGGATGACCGGGACGATGAGGCCGCCATCCAGCGCCACTGCTATCCCGATGTTGATATCGCGGTGATAGAGGACTGTCTTCCCATCAGTTGAGGCATTGAGGATAGGGAACGTCCGCAACGCTTCCACGGCCGCCGCTGCCACGAAAGGCAGGAAAGTGAGCGAGAAGCCGTTGCGGGCCTGGAACTCCACTTTGGACTTGTCACGCAGCTTGGCGATTTTGGTCATATCCACGCGGTGGACCGTGGTGACATGCGCCGAAGTACGCTGGCTCATCACCATGTGCTCGGCGATTTTCTGCCGCATCACGGAAAGAGGTTCGCTGCGAGTCTTGGCCGATTCGGCCAGGGGCAGAGGGGCTGGAGCGGGCGCCGCGGGTTGAGCCGCCGCCGGTTGGGGCGTAGATGGTTCCGGCGCTGCAAACGTACGCGCCGCCTGCGACGACATGTGCGCTTCCACATCTTGCTTGGTAATTCTTCCGCCGGCGCCGGTGCCCTTTACCTGGGCCAAGTCAATGCCGTATTCGCGGGCCATTCTCCTGACCAGCGGCGACAAAGGCCCTTGTTCTTCTTCGCTCTCTGCTGGCGGCGCGGCCGGGGCAGGTGCAGCCTCACTAACGGGCGCGGGCGGCGGCTCGATTGGATAGGGTCCAGCGGCTGCGGGGACGGGTACGGGCTCTTGTTGTCTTGGAGTGGACTCCGGAGCGGGAGGCGGCGGAGGAGGAGCAGGCTCTTCAGCCTTAGCGGGGGCCGCCGGTGCGGGAGCGCCGCCAGCTTCTCCAATTCTCGCCACAATGGCATTAATCGCTATGGTCGTGCCTTCCTGTACCAGCACTTCGGTCAGCACGCCGGCGGCGGGCGACGGGATCTCTGTATCAACCTTGTCCGTCGATATTTCGAACAATGGCTCGTCCCGCTCCACTTTGTCGCCCGGCTTTTTCAGCCAGCGCGTCAACGTACCTTCGACGATACTTTCGCCCATCTGGGGCATCACTACATCGATCATCAGATTGTCTCCGTTAACTCCACTGGTTCGTGAACTGCGAGTTGAAATTGTTGTCCGAAATGCCGGGCCAAAGCGGCGGTCACCTGCTCGCGGCCGGCTTGTGAACCGAGCTCGCGCATCGAGGTCACCGGCTTAGTAAGTCCGCAGGGCACAATGTATTGGAAATAGCTCAAATCTGTACTATGGTTGAGCGCGAAACCGTGGGACGTTACCCAGCGGCTGAGATGCACTCCGATGGCGG
>DASXGT010000019.1:0-37593 GCA_036488895.1 Bryobacteraceae bacterium
TCGTCTATCTCGTTCACGTCTTTACCCCGCAACAAGAGCCGCCACCTCCTCTGTTTCCAGAATCGGTAACGGGTTGGCCTCTACTTGCCGGTGGCCACCTTTTCAACTGGCACTATGGGAATTTTTGCACTGGCGCTGACACCTCGCGCTATCAGAACGAGAAGTGTATAACATGATTGCCAACGAACAACTTGTTGGTGTACGCCACGGGCGTCGATTGATGATAGACATCCGCGATATCGAAGAGTGGATTGATCGGAAAAAGACCGAGCGGGAGTAAGATCATGCGGAAATTACCTACTGGCAGCGTTTATCAGAAGACCTATATCGATCGTAATGGCCTAGCTCGCAAAACCGTGACTTGGTACCTCAAATATTACGTAAAAGGGCAATCGCGGCCTATAGATATTTCAAGCGGAACAGACAACTACGACGAGGCAGTCGGAATGCTCCGCCAGAAGATGGCTCGTTCGGCGGCGAAGGCATACAAATATAGCGAAGACGTCGATAGAGTGACTGTGGATCAACTTCTCGACCTTGTCGTCGAAGACTATCAGTTGAACAAACGGGACACTACATACGATACGACGATGCGCATCGACAAGCACCTGCGGCCTTATTTCGGCAGCAAGCGTGCGGGGGAGATCGGAACCAAGCTTCTGAAGGCGTATCGAGTACATCGCCAACAACTTGGATGTCAGCCCGCGACCATCAACAAGGAGCTAACGTTCTTGCGACGGGGCTTCCGTCTCGGCTTCCAACATGAACCTCGCCTGGTTGAACTAATTCCGCATTTTCCGATTTTGAAACTCCAGAACGCCAGGGAAGGGATACTCAGTCACGACGCATATCGGACAATTAAAGACCTTCTCCCAAGCTATGCGCGCATCTCTTTGGTAATCAGCTATCATACGGGGGCTAGAAAAGGAGAAATCCGGAAAATTCGCAAGGAACGCATCGATCTTCCGAACGCTCGAATTGAACTCACAGGCAAAACAACAAAAAATAAGAAGGCGCGTTATCTACCGATTTACGGTGAAATGGCGGCTGAAATTAAAATGGCCATATCCTCAGGCGATCCTAAATGCCCTATGTTAATCCAGCGGGAAGGTAAGCCCGTTTTGGACTTCGAAAAGAGCTGGAAAACCGCCTGCGAACTAGCAGGTATTCAGGAAACGATTTTTCACGATCTCCGGCGAACCGCGATCACCAACATGATCGAGGCTGGTTACAGCGAAAAAGATGCCATGGAGATCAGCGGCCATAAGACAAGAGCGGTTTTTGATCGATACAATATCGTCAGCACGAAGCGTATGCGGTCCCCAGCGGAGGAAATGGAATTGTTTCTGCGGGCCAAAGATACCCAAATTGCAGATGCACCGGTGCTAGACGACGGTGCAAGACAAAATATGGAGGTTACACAACATGTTGAAAACAATGGTGAGCCGGGCGGGGCTCGAACCCGCGACAACCGCATTAAAAGTGCGATGCTCTACCAACTGAGCTACCGGCCCGCGATGGGGAATCGCTTACTTCACAAGAATACCATCTGCTCCGCGCTGCCACAGCGTTTCCGCCAAAGGCCATTCACTATCAGTCCAGGTTTTTATTGTGTGGAAGCCGCTCGCGGCCGCGTAATCACAAAGCTCGCCTTCGGTAAATTTGTGCGACGATTCTGTCCAGATCGTTTCACCGGCGTCAAAATGGAACTCTCCGATGTCCCGAACACGAACCTGCTGACAGCGAAGCGACAACAGATGCATCTCAATTCGCCGCTCCGCCTCATCCCAGCGGACCTCATGCGTAAACGAGCGCAGATCGAAGTCGGCGTGCAATTCCCGGTTAATGCGGCTCAGGAGATTCAGGTTGAATGCCGCCGTGACACCCACCGGATCGTCATAGGCCGCAATCATCGTGTCGACTGATTTCACCAGATCCGCGCCCAGCAAGAAAAAGTCGCCAGGTGATAGCTCGGCGTAAATCCGATCGAAAAACGCAGGCAGACTGGAGCGCTCCAGATTGCCGATTGAACTGCCGAGAAACAACACCAACATCGGCTCTTGGCGGGAACGCGCGCGCGCAACTCGCGCCAGCCCATCCAGCCAATCCGCGCGAACCGGATCGATCACGGCGATATTGCCAAGCTGTTTTTCACACAACGATAGAGCCGCTCCCGAGACATCAATGGGGCGATAGAGCAATTCTTTCGATTCCCCGGCAAGCGCGCGTAATACGTGTTCTGTTTTTGTGCCACTGCCGCTGCCAAGTTCAGCCACCAAACGGACCGCACCCGTCTCGGCGTGCAACTCGGAAGCACACCGGCGCAAAACACGCTCGTCCGCTCGCGTTAATCCATACTCTGGAAGCAACGTAATGGCTTCGAACAAAGCGCTGCCTAGGTCATCGTAAAAATAACGTGAAGAAAGTCTCTTTTGGCCGCTTGTTGAAAGGCCAGCGGCAATATCTAATGCGAGACCAGAAAGTTGTACTTCGGCAAAGACAGACATGGTTTAGCCCTCAACACAACGGAATTTGGCGTACACGTAAGGATAGTTAGGACGAAACCAATTGCGGAAGGATCGTCTCAGCAAACGGCCGGCGGTACGCGAAGAACCGCCTTTCAGGACAAAATGTTCGCCGTCAAAAAAGTTACTCGAATAGCCCGGATAGCTGGCGCGCGCTTCGAATCCAGGCAATGGAGCAAATGGCGTGCTGGTCCATTCCCATCCATTACCTACTAGCTGACTTACTCCGAATGCACTGGCGCCGGATGTTTTGGCATAGACAGACTCCGGATTCCAGCGCTGAAAGTTAAAATTTCCAAACTCAGTGGAAGGCGCGGATGAACCCCAGGGATAACTCCGTGTTTGTCCCGACGGGACGCCATATGCGGCGCGGTGGAATTGCGCTTCGCTCATGAGCTGCTTTCCTATTGACTTGGCGTAGGCTTCAGCCTCAAGCTTAGTCACATACACGGGCCAATCAAGCGGCAAACGGATATCCTCAAACATGCCCCGGTAGAACAGTTCGCCATTTTTGCGATGCCAAAAATGAGGCATGGCCGCGCCCTGCTGGACAAAGCGCAAGTATTCACCATTGGTTACCGGGAAAAGCTGCACGCGAAACGCCGGAACATTCAGATGCAGTTCATCAAACTCATTATCCCAACCAAATACGGCTTCACCCGCGGAATCATGACACGGCTGACCCAGGATGGCCGTACCCTCAGGCACATCGCGCCATGAATTTCCCCCCGCTCCAGCCGAAAGCGTAATATGCGGCTCCTCCGGAGGCGGGACTTTGCAATCGTGCGCAAAATTATGAAACATGTAGGCCAGCGTTTCGAGATGCATAAGCCTATGTTCCAGCGCCATGAGTACAACGTCTAACGGCGCTCGGTCCAAGCTCTGATCCACTTGATACCGGCAGCGGTCCACATAGGCGCGTATTTGCGGTAGAGCTGGCCAATCGGCGGGCGTATCCGAGGGGAGATGCGACGAATCCGGGTCGATGCCAGCCTGAAACAAATTGTCCAGCTCAGGATCGCGCAGTTTCAAACCGAGCCCTTCGCGACAAATCTGAATCGCGTCGAAACCATCGAGATGGCCGAGGTAAAAGAGCACCCGATGCCTTTCAGCGATAGGGCGTTGATACATCGCTTCAGGGGTGAGATAGCGGAAGAGACGATCACTTTCCGCTCTTGCTTCCCGTAATTCCAACAAAACAGCAGCTATTTGTTGTTGCTCCAGTACCGGCACGTTCATTGGATGCAGCAACCACCCCGTATATGTCAAAAATAATTTATTGGTCCATCAGACTTCTGGCGCGAGCAAGAGCCTGTTCGCGCGTGACAATCTCTCCCTCTAATTGGGCGGTTTCAATCGCGGCCAATGCGCTGCCGAGGCGGCGGCCAGGCTTGTAACCTTCGCGCAATAAATCGTCACCCGTCACCAAGCGGGGTGGACGCATTTCTTCCTCGCTCAACTCGGCCAATTTGGCACGAACAAAATTGTACGCATCCATGTGTCCATGACTAGCAAGACAATCCAGCCGGTGCAATTCCAGATGCTCCGGGAAACGCGCCAGCCGCAGGAACCGCTTCAACGTACTGAGACGCATTTGCTTCACATCCTTGAATTTCATGTGATTGGCCACCAGCGCGGTGATCTGCTCAATGTCTTCAGTTGGAAAGCGCAGCCGGCTTAGCAACTGCTTTGCCATGGCGGCGCCTACTTCAGCGTGCCCGTCGAACCGGATGCGTTCGGCGATCCGGAAGGTTGAGGGCTTACCCACATCGTGTAGCAGAACTCCCAAGGCCAGAGTCGTGGAAGGCTGGTGCATTTGTTCGAGCATCAGTGAGACGTGCACCCATACATCGCCTTCGGGATGAAACTCCGGCGGTTGCTCCACGCCCTGAAAGGCCTTTATTTCGGGCAGAATGTGAATCAGCAGTCCTGACATGTCTAGCAGTTCCAAGCCCCGCCGCGGGGCGCCGCTGGTCATAATCCCCACCACTTCATCACGTATGCGTTCGGCTGAAATCCGAGAAACGCAAGGCGCGTATTCTTGTATGGCCGCAAGGGTTGCCGGTTCAATCACAAAACCGAGGCGCGCCGCAAACCGGACGCCGCGCAGTATGCGAAGATAATCCTCTTTGAAGCGCTTCCGCGCATCACCGATAGCACGGATGATTTTCGCTTGCAGATCTGCTTTTCCGCCGACAAAATCGATAATTTCCCCAGATAACGGATCTTCCATTAGACCGTTAATCGTGAAATCACGGCGTTGGGCATCAAGCGCCGGATCGCTTTCAAAGCGAACCTCATCAGGGCGGCGGCCACCCGAGTAAAGGCCTTCGCTACGAAACGTCGCGACTTCCACTTGCCGGCCATTCTCGCCGCGGACGAGCACGACTCCGAAGTGAGCGCCTACAAGTTGAGATCGCGGGAAATAACTCATCACCTCTTCGGGCCGTGCGTCGGTGCCGATGTCAAAATCTTTAGGGCGAATACCCAAGAGACGATCACGCACGCAACCACCAACGAGGTAAGCTTGCCGCCCGCGCTCGCGCAGTCGGCGGACCACGTAGATCGCTAGAGATTCCGGAGCAGCGTCAAGCACTACCGGCTTCTGTTTTTGGTGCTTTTGCCGGGCCGAGCTCTTCCGGAAAAGTGAGCACCATTTCGCCGTCCAGCGCCGCTTCCCCGTCTCGCAGAGCTGCCGCTTTGGCGTCTTCCGCTTTCTTTAATTCTTTTTTGGTTGGAGGCGCCTGTTCGTGACGATAATCGTGATCGTGATAGCAAGTGCGGCAACGAACTTTGGCCGCCTCGCTTTCAAATAACGAAACAATGGAATGGTTGGTAAGGCGTCTGCACTTCACGCAGAAATCGTCAATGACATCACCTAGTCGCTTTTCACCCATCACAAACCTAGCTAAGCGGAGTATATCAAGATGCCGAAGCGAAAAATAATCGAATCCGCCATTTGCTAAACTAGATTTTTCGACGGCAGCGGCCAGGTAGCTCAGGGGTAGAGCGCAGCCCTGAAAAGGCTGGCGTCGGCGGTTCGATTCCGTCCCTGGCCACCACATTCCCTCCCCACCTACCATCTGTTTATACCCTATTCCTAACCGTGACGCATCTCTCGGGTTTGACAATCGGAGGGGAATTGTGGATCAATAGAAGGCACAACGTAAGACATTTTGATTAGGCAGGCCACACTCGGGGGAATGCGGCCGTAACCGCCTAAATCCGTATCAGCCGCGCATTGTGCTGCTGCATCTTACCCAGCGCAAGAGCCGAGCAGAATCCGGCACGATAAAAAAAACTATTGATTAGGCTTTTCCGGAGGCGCAAACCTTCCTTAAAGAGGTCTGTGTCTTCAGGAGCCTTTCCCATGCGTTTTGTTCGACATAAGAAAGATTAATTAGGACATCCTCCACCTATTCAATGCCATTCACTTACAACTCACCATTTAATGGAAAGAACTTTAGTCAGAAGATCCTGCTCGGCATCCTGTTGTCAGGCGCGGCGGCGTACGGCGGCACCGGGGTTGACTGCACGAATAACTCCGCCGATCCGGGCGCGATTCAAGCAGCTATCAACGCCGGGGGCACAGTTACAGTCAACAACACGTGCGCGCTCGGCGCGACTACAATTCAGGTCAACAATAGCGTAACGGTAAACGGAAATGCGACGTTTAATAGCAACGCTCAATATGCTTTCTCAGTCAATGCCGACAACGTTTCCTTCAGTGGATTGACATTTAATGGAGCTGGCTTGAGCTTGAGAAAAAGCTCAACACAAAGTGGATTCCTGTTTAAAGGCAACCATATTCAGAACACGCACGGCAGAGACGGCATCGATGTTGACGGCGTTCTGACCAGCAGCGTGATCGACTCGAACACGTTTTACTACATCGCTCCAGACAACTTTCTTTCCGCAAACTACACGTCGATAGGATTTCCGGGCTGTTACCGGGATAACTCCTGCACAGTTCCGGGGGTCGGGATTTCGATCTTCGGAGGCATGGATCAGACGAGCATTACAAACAATTCCTTCGATGTGATCGCTAATGATGCAGTTCACGCAGGTTGGAATCACATCGGCGCCCATTCACGCTACACTTTGACAAAGAATAACAGCATCAGCTATAACACCATGTCGCAGGTGCACCGTATTGGCCTAGAGATTCAGGCGATCTGGGGTTGGCCCGGATGCGGAGTCGCCGGAGAAGAGTTGTGCGACGTAGGCCCGGATTACTCCACAAATACGCAAATCAAAGGCAACTACTTTCACGATCCGTTTTTGGCATACGTGGATACTTATGCCTACTCACTTGCTTTATGGGGCGACGGGCAGTACATCAACAATGCTGGAATTGAAAATATAGCCGGAAGCTGTAGCGCTGGATACGGGATTGAAGACATGGGAAACAACGTCCTGACGCAAGGGAATGTAATTGCGTCCGACTATCTCGCCGGGTGTAGTCCACACGGATGGGCGTCCCCAATTGTTTATGGCAGCGAGCGCGCGAGCGCCATGTTCACAACACAGAACAATGTTTTTTGCGGCGATCTGAATATGACGAATGCCTATGGTCATGAACCTAATGTCGGGGGCAAAGAAGCGA
Source organism: Bryobacteraceae bacterium (assembly GCA_036488895.1). Taxonomy (GTDB): domain Bacteria; phylum Acidobacteriota; class Terriglobia; order Bryobacterales; family Bryobacteraceae; genus Bog-105. The sequence continues at coordinate 7,132 of DASXGT010000019.1, forward strand.
ATCAATATAACGTTCTGGCGAACTCCTGCCCGAATGCCGGCCAATTGACAACAAGCGCTATTTCCATGAGCTTCGGCGAGACGAGTGCATCGCCGGGCACCTCAACGGTAAATGTAGGCGCGGTGAGCGCCCTTCCCCTGAAATATGTTCAGTTTTTTGTCGACGGTTCAAGCAGCCCCGTAGTAACGCAAGAAGTACAGGACGTAAATCCAAATTTTGAAAGTGACCTAAAATGGCTCTACCATGCCACTTTCAACGCATCTACGACCGGTGCCGGAAACCACACGGTTCTGGTGGTCGCAACGGATGTGTCGGGCGCAACAAAGAGCATGACGCAAAATTTCACCATTGGGTGAAGTGAATGTGTTAAATCTTCACGATTGAAATGCAAAATGCGTCTGGACCAACCAGTTCAGACGCATTTTGCATTTGCGTCTTAGTGTATTTCAAATAGAAGCCTAGTAACAAGAAATACTACCTGTGGTACCAGTACTATTTGAGGTCAATGCTTCTGCCTAACCGCGGGGAAGTCAAGCTGAATTACGAGTATACGTCGCAATTGTGATGCAGATCAGCAGCAACTTAGCGATGCGGAATCATCACCCGTTGTAGGGCCCGAGCTGACGGCGGCGAAGCCACCGGACATAAATATTTCTCGTTCTTTTAAATAGATGCGCAACTTCAAAGCATCAGAGGCTAACAAACCTTACTCATTTTAGAGGCGCAGTAGTACCGCCGTAGACCCCCTTATGCTTGACAGTGTGTGAGATTTAGCGCACAATTCGAATCAATAGGGTGATTATTGAGTGGTTAATTACCCGCTTCAGTTGTTCGTTGAGGATGTCGTTCACATTGCGGTAGCTCTGTCCATTTAAGAAAGCATCTAGAGTTTTCCTAGTAGACGATTCCTTCCTTTGCAGTAACGCCAGGCATACGTTATGCGTAGTCTTTTTTTAGGGCGTAAATAGTTGATTTTCCCATGGTTAATCGTATAGCACATTTCTGTGACCTCCTCTGCTGGGACCTCCGTAAGCAAATGGCCCGTCAGTTGCAGAGTTCAGAGATCTATTCGGACAAGCCGAAGATCATGCGAAGTTAAGGAGCAACAATGCCGCACACAAACCGCATCGATTGTGATGCTGGAAATAACACGCTTGAATGGTTCGCATTCCGCGTGCGTCCTAGACACGAGAAGAGCGTAGCGCTGTATCTTCGCGAAAAGCGCGAGGAGTGTTTCGTTCCGCTAATTCGTTCCACGAGAACTTGGGCGAAGCGCGTGGCGCAGGTTGACTTGCCTCTATTTTCGGGATATGTTTTTTGCCGTTCACACCGGTTCGGATTGTTACCTATCCTAAAGACACCGGGGGTCATTGATGTCATACGCGCCGGTAATTCTCCTGTTCCCATACCAGGTTCTGAAATTTCGGCACTAGAACGGGCTATCAGCGCAGCAGTTCCCATTGAGCCTTGTCCGTATGTTGAGGTTGGCCAGAAAGTCGAAATTCGAAGCGGGCCGTTGACAGGCGTAGCGGGCATTGTCAGTGACCGGCGCAAAAGCGGACATCTTATTCTTTCCGTGTCATTACTTCGCCGTTCCGTTCTAGTGCATATCGATCTGGCGCATCTTCGCAGCCACGGGAATATAATCGCCGCGCTTGAACGCGATAGAGTCGCCTAATGAATAGCGACTAACTTAGGCGCGACTTAGTTTAACTCGTTGCCGGCACAGTGCTAGATGGCTTGATCACATTCACTTACTCGTGCTAATATGCCCGTGCCTGAAGGTACCTGAAGACACAATGCCTTTGACAAATAGAACTCATGCCATCACATTTAGGCTTGGCACTCGAGAATACGAGCAACTCGTTAAGACTGTGGCTAGCCGCGGCGCCAGGAGTCTTTCCGAATTCACTCGCGCGGCGGTCCTAAGCAGTATCGTCGCCGATAGCCTTGATCAATTTTTGAAAGAAGAGTTGGAAGCTCTTATGAGCTCATTGGATGCGTTCGACATGAAAGTGCGCGATTTGAGACGGCAAATTCGCCAGCTTGCAATTAAGTCCGACTCTCCTATTAACTAACAGAGCCCGGCAGCTCGAATGGTTAAAGTTAATATGTACATGCACCTCGCAAAAACCCTTCTGCAATTGATGGCAATTTGCGTTATAAGCGCATTGCCCGCAATGTCACAGGCTGCCGCCGGTCCGGTTCCGGCTGATGCAAGTAAACGTGTGGATGCTCTTGCCAACGACAAAACACCGCACCCCCCCGCGGCCAGCGCTCCCCAAAAAGCGCCCGAGCGGGTAGCGAGCTATGTGCTTGGGCCGGAGGATCAAATCATCATCCGGGCATTCCAGGCGCAAGAGTTGTCGGACAAGCCTATTCAAATTACCGGGGACGGCTATATCAATTTGCCCATGATCGGCAAAGTGAAGGCAGCCGGCTTGCCAGTGGGTGCGCTAGAAATTGCCCTCACGGAAAAGCTGAAAAATTACGTGCGAAACCCGCAAGTATCTGTATTTGTGGCGGAATACCATAGCGAACCTGTTTCGGTGGTCGGCTCCGTCGGTAATCCGGGCGTGATTCAATTAAGAGGGCGCAAAACTCTTGTTGAAGTGATTGCGCTTGCTGGAGGGTTGAAGCCCGACGCCGGAAATAGCATCGTCATCACGCGAGAGATTGCTCACGGCCGAATCCCGCTGCCGGGCGCCACTGACGATGCGGGTGGCCGTTTTAGCATCGCCAAGGTGAATCTGCGCAGTGTGATAGAGGCGCGCAATCCGCAAGACAACATACTGGTCCAAACCAATGACGTCATCACCATTCCTAAAGCACAACTCCTATACGTCGTCGGCGAAGTGCAAAGACCTGGCGGATATGCGTTGAATGAGAAGGACTCGATCACGGTGTTGCAAGCTGTGGCGCTGGCCGGGGGGCTTACCGGAAAAGCTTCGACGAAGAAGGCCAAAATATTGCATCAGAATCGCGATTCGTCCAACCGTACCGAACTCGCGACCAACGTTAAGAAAATTTTGGACGGCACCGCCCCCGACGTCGCGCTGCATGCAGACGATATACTTTTTGTGCCCAACAGTCTGCCCAAGTCTGCTGGCACCACCGCGCTTCAAACCGCAATGAATATGGCCGGAGCAGCAGTGTTCCGCTTTTAGGAAGCCGACGAGACAGCTAGCAAATGGAAAAAGCAAAATTACTGAGCAGTTCCGATAAAACATCCGTATCTCTGGTTCCTTCAGAAAAATCGGGCGTATGGCAGATGGGCCCTACTAGGCAAGGTTCCGGGGGCGAGGCCGACGTTCATTATCGCGCGCTGTTAAGGCGCTACTTCCGGTCCATGGCCACGATCATACTGTCCTGTCTGGCCGTAGGTTTGCTCGTAACATTTTTTCTTACGCCGGCATACAAAGCGAAGGCATTGATCGAAATCTTGGCTGTGAACCAGGATTTCATGAACAATAAGGATATCGATCCAAACATCTCCGGGTCCTCCGCGGAATCCTATATTGAAACTCAGACAAAGCTACTAACTAGCGAGTCAGTGGCCGACCGGGTGCAGGCGAGCCTTCTCGAAAAAGCAAACGACGATAGATATGAGCAGACGGGAGGCGTCGCGAAACTCCGCAGATGGATCGGTCTACCGCAAGCTCCCCGGGATAGTTTGAAGGCTGAGATCCAAAAGACGCTGGGCACTCTAAAGGTGAAAGCCGAGGGTCAATCAAGCCTGATTTCAATTACCGTGTCAGGCCCGACGGCGCAGATCGCGGCGGACACAGCCAATGCGGTCGCGACTCAACATATTTTGGCGCTCCAGGACGCGCGGAACAATACCGCAACGCAAACCACTGAATTCTTGAGCGGCCAGTTAAACGCACAGCTCAAGAAACTACGGACATCGGAAGAAGCGTTGCAGAGTTATTCCAAGCGCACGGGCTTGATTTACTCGCCAGACGCAAGCCATGAAAGCATTGCAGCGGAAAAGCTGCGTGAAGTTCAAGCGGAGTTACAGAAATCGGAAGCGGATCGCGCCGATAAGCAGGCTCAATTGGAACTTGCAAATTCCAGTTCGCCGGATGCGCTGCCGAAGGTGCTGGACGACGGCTCCTTGCGCGAGGCAAATAGCCGACTTACAGATCTGCAACGCCAATTAGCGTTGCTAAGTGCTACGTACACGCCCAGTCATTACAAAGTTATAGAAGTCCAATCGCAGATAACCGCTCTCCAGAAACAGGTTGCTCAAGGACGGGCGTCGATCGTATCGCGAATTAACAACGATTATAAGACTGCCGTACGCAAGGAAGCGTTAGATAAAAGTGAATACGACCGGCAGTTGGCATTCGTCACGGACCAATCGTCAAAGGAGGTTGGCTACAACATTCTGAAGCGCGAGGCCGACGCAAATCGCGACCTCTATCAATCCATGTTGCAAAGAATTAAAGAGGCCAGCGTTATAGCTGCGCTTCGCGCCAGCAACATCCGGATCGTAGATCAGGCCAAACCGCCGGCCCTTCCTTATCAACCCAACGTATTCCTGAACGAGGCGATCGCGATGCTGGCGGGTTGCATGCTGTCCGTTTTGTTCGTACTGATCCGCGAGCGCTCAGACGGCAGTATCCGTACGGCCGGCGAAACAGTCAGATTATTGCAACTTCCCGAACTTGCGATCATTCCCTCGGCCAGGCGGGACATCCGTACACAAATTGTTTCCGGCTCAAGCCGCCGGTGGGAGACGGGCGGATTTTTGCCTGATCCATCCTCCCCAACCGGTACCGAGATTTCCAATGATCTTGTAGGGAACTGGCTGAATACTGGTTCCGTTGTGGCGGAGTCGTTTCGTTCGGCTGTGGCTTCAATCATTTTGTGGGGCCGCGAACGGGCGCTTGCACACAAGGTTCTGGTTGTGACCAGCGCGCATCCCCGCGCCGGTAAAACGACATCTGTATTGAATCTGGGATTAGGCCTCGTTGAGAGCGGCAGACGTGTGCTGCTGATTGATGGAGACTTGCGGCTTCCCCGGCTTGGGACCATTTTCGGATTGGAAGCGGCGCCTGGTTTGACAAACATCCTGACGATAGGAGTGGAGCCGCGCGCCGCAAAAGAGCTCATTCAAGAAACCGGGCTACCGGGGCTTCATGTGCTGCCCAGTGGTCCGCGGCAGCGCAATGTAACGCAAATGCTCCACTTGAAGGGACTCGAAACGTTAATCGAGAATCTGAGACGAGACTATGATTTCATCCTGATCGATTCACCGCCGGTCATCCCGTTAACCGATGCGCGGCTCCTGGCGCAGCACGCTGATGGCGTAATTTTAGTGGTTCGGGCCGGTGCAACAACTCCCGAGCAGTCAATAAATGTTCAACAATGCTTTGCGCAGGACGGAACATTTGTATTCGGCTCGATTTTGAACGACTGGGATGCGCGCGCGGAAGATCCGTCTTTCATGAATTCATATTTGAAGTACGCAGGCGCCGGCGCCGCCGGTAAGTCGAATCTCAAGCCGAAACCAAAAGGACGCTCCTAAGGTCACACGAAGAGCGAGAAACATAGAGATAGTGTTGCCGCATCATATGTACGCAAACACACGCAGGCTCCATAACATCATTCAACTTGTAGTGGATTTATGTTGCTTCAAGTTGATTTGGGAATGTAGTATCCGCGCCCGGGTCCTGCTGAATCCGGTGATGAATGCGCACGTACCCTCGGAAAGTGCCGATTTATGGGCGCCGCCCGTAACATTGATCCTGATTCTTTGGTTGGCTGTGTCATTCCGGCTTCGGCTTTATCGCGCTCCCGATCCCATTCGCTTCTGGACTATTCTGGTCTCGGCATTTGAGAACGCGGCGTTATTGACAACGCTTACCGCAGTCACAACATTTTTTTCGCGGCAGTTCGGTGAGCTCGTATCGCGGATGTTCGTGCCTGTTATGTTTCCGGTGGCGTTCCTTTTACTCGTTTTGGCGCGTTATGTGGGTGTCTACATTACAAAGCTGATGCAAGGTTGGTGGGATAGGCCGCTCAGGATCGCGCTTGTAGGCGATTGGACAAAAGCCAGTCAGCTAATCGGCCGGATGCCACCCGCTCAAGGAAATCTTTTTCGCGGATTAATCGTTCCTGAGGGTGGATTGGCCCACGCGTTAGCTTGTCCCATGCCTGTTTTAGGGACGACTGCACAGATCGCGGAACTTATTAATAAAGAGCGTTTGGACCGCGTCATCTTTCTGAATGCCTCACTCCCGGACATCGAGTTAGAGCATTGCACTCAAATCTCAAAGCGCATGGGAGTTCCCGTGAGTTGCGCGTGGGATTTCTCAAATGACCGGGTCCATGTCGATGTGAGCACACAATATGGTGTACCGTTCCTTGAGATGATTCCGGTACAGTTCACACGACGGCAAGAGATTGTCAAGCGAGTCTTTGATGTGATTGTCTCAGCGGTCTCGCTATTCGTACTCACGCCGGTCTTATTGGCCATTGCCGTGCTCATAAAAGCGACGTCGAAAGGCCCGGTTCTATATAAGTCGCCCCGGGTAGGCCGCGGCGGCCGTCACTTTACCTTTTTGAAGTTCCGCTCCATGTACGTGAATAATGACCGTGCGCACGTCGCGCAGGCAAATGAGAAGAATGGGCATATTTTTAAGATGCGAAACGATCCACGCGTAACACCCGTGGGGCGATTCTTGCGGCGCTATAGTCTCGACGAATTACCGCAGCTAGTCAATGTTCTGCTGGGAGAGATGAGCATTGTTGGTCCTCGTCCGCTGCCGGCGTCGGATTTGGGACCTGACGGAATGAGCGAGCAATTCTCACTTTGGTCAGAAGGCCGGTCGCGCGTGCATCCCGGATTGACGGGGCTATGGCAAGTCAGCGGCCGTAGCGATTTGGCATTTGAGGATATGGTCCGCCTCGATCTTGCGTATATCCAAAATTGGTCGCTGGCATTGGACGTAAGGATTATCAGCGATACGCCAATGATTCTCATTCGAGGTTCAGGAGCCTATTAACCCTGGTTGTAATGGCGTCACGCCGCACGGGCGGCAGCCGGGAGCACCCCTCATTCTGAATACCTACCTATGACCTCATTACCTCTTTTGAGCATCGGACTATTTGTCTATAACGGCGAGCCGTTTCTCCAGGAAACCTTGGACTCGATTCTGGCGCAAACATTCCGTGACTTCGAACTGATCATTTCGGATAATGCTTCGACCGACCTTACCCAGCAAATCTGTGAAAACTACGCCGCGGCTGACTCCCGCATTCGCTACTTCAAGAACCAAACCAACATGGGGGCGGGATGGAATATCCGGCGTGTATTCTCCCTGGCGACCGGCAAATATTTTAAATGGGCCGCATGCGACGACTTGTACGAAACTAATTTTCTGAGCATATGTATCGATGCGCTTGAGCGTGATTCGAGTTATGTGGTTGCGCACGCGAGAACTCGCGTTATCGATGAACGCGGCAATTTTATAGAAAACTATAACTGGCCAATGCAAGTCGATTCCCCAGATCCTGTCACCCGTTTCCGGGAAATGCTTTTAAACGACCATATGTGTTACCAGATATTTGGGGTGATGCGGCGTGATGCGTTATTACAGGTCCCGCCACAAGGAAGCTATGTCAATTCGGACGGCGTGCTGTTGGCTCAAATGTCTTTCCTGGGAAGATTCTACGAAGATCCGGAATTTCTGTTCATTAGCCGCCGTCATGAGAACCAATCGTCCCAGACCCTTCCGGTACGCTTAAAGAAGCGGCGTTTTCGTTTAACCAATCGCTACGGTACGCTTCCCTGCCCTGAATGGTGGGACCCCAACAAGGCAAAGAGCTTCGAATATCCGGAATGGCGACAACTCAAAGAATACTACGGTTCTATTATGCGGGCTCCCATCACCGATGGGCAGAGACTGCGCAGTTTATTTCTATTAGCGCCGTGGGTCCTTAAACACTTCCGCCGGATGATGAAGGACTTGATCATCGCAGCCGACCAGGTGTTGTACAACTTCCAAATGGCCGGCGTAACAGACACCGAGTGGAAAGAGGAAAGAAAAAGCATATGAAAGTTGCAATCTTAGCTGGCGGCTCGGGAACCCGGCTTGCCGAGGAGACTGAGCTGAAACCAAAGCCAATGGTGGAAATCGGCGGTAAGCCGATTTTGTGGCACATCATGATGTATTACTCCCAGTTCGGCTTTAACGACTTTGTCATTGCCCTCGGCTACAAAGGTGAAGTGATCAAGAAGTACATGGTTGATTACTGCGCCTTGAACAGCAACCTGAGCATTTCTTTCAAAACCGGCAGCGTCAAAATGACGCAGAAACATACCACTAACTGGAATGTCGAGCTTATTGATACCGGAATGGATACACAGACAGGCGGCCGCATCAAACGTTTGCAACCGTATTTGGGCGACGACACCTTCATGATGACGTGGGGTGACGGAGTATCCAACGTTAATTTAGATGAATTACAGGCCTACCACCGTGGACATGGCAAACTGGCTACGCTGACTGCTGTCCGGCCCACAGCTCGATTTGGACACCTCGAGACCGAGGGAGACAGAGTGATTGAGTTCTCAGAGAAGCCGCAAACCCGGGAAGGGTGGATCAATGGAGCTTTCTTTGTACTCGAGCCTCAGATATTTGATTACATCCAAGACGATCGGACGCATTGGGAAAAAGAGCCAATGGAGCGGCTTGCCAAAGACAAGCAACTAATGGCGTACCGGCATACCTCCTTCTGGCAGTGTATGGACACGCTGCGGGAGAAGAAATTACTTGAAACATTGTGGGCGAGCGGCCAAGCGCCGTGGAAGATTTGGAGGGAGGAAAATGAAAGTATTAATAACGGGTCACGAGGGGTACATAGGGACGGTGTTGACGCCGATGGTGTTGGCAGCCGGGCACGAGCCAACGGGGCTTGACACTAATTTATTCGGCCGCTGTACGTTTGGGAACGGAGTCCCAGAGATTCCGTCGATCACTAAGGATATTCGCGATGTCACGGTAGCGGATCTTCGCGGCTTTGACGCTATTATTCATCTGGCTGGTTTATCGAACGACCCTCTGGGCGATCTAAACCCGGCCCTCACTTACGAGATTAATTATTTGGCGTCCGTGCAGCTAGCCGACATGGCCAAACAGGCTGGAGTACAGCGCTTTCTGTTTTCGTCCTCTTGTAGTAACTATGGTGCGGGCGGCGAGGACCTTCTGGATGAACAATCGCCCTTCAACCCCGTTACGCCCTACGGCGAATCAAAGGTGTTAGTCGAACGGGATGTAGCAAAGCTGGCGGATTCACACTTCTGTCCGACGTTTTTGCGCAATGCAACGGCCTTCGGAGTGTCTCCTCGCCTGCGCTTCGATCTGGTACTGAACAACCTCGTGGCATGGGCTTGTTCAACCTCACGGATTTTTATTAAAAGCGATGGCACCCCTTGGCGGCCTATTGTCCACATTGAGGACATTTCGCGCGCGTTTCTGGCCATTCTGGAGGCGCCTGTTGAATCCGTGCACAATCAAGCGTTCAACGTGGGCCGCAATGAGGATAACTACCGTGTTCGGGAACTTGCCGACATCGTGAAGGAAACGGTCCCGGGTACACAGATAGAGTACGCCGCCGATGCGGGTCCCGATAAGCGTTGTTACCGAGTAGATTGCAGCAAGATACGCCGGGTTCTGCCCAATTTCAAGCCAGTGTGGGACGCGCGGAAAGGCGCGGTGGAGCTTTACGATGCTTTCACCAGCATCGGCCTGAAGGTCGACGACTTTGAGGGTGTTCGCTATAAAAGAATCGCACACATCAAATCTCTGATCGCGGATGGCATCCTGGATGAATCGCTGCGCTGGAAGTCAGTTCCGGCAAAGGCAAGCACTGTTGCGGCGGAAGTGGGAGTAGCTTAGCCGTGAGTCTGTCTGAATTCAAATGCCGGGCGTGTAACTCAAGCGGAGTAGAACAGATATTGTCGTTCGGAACGACGCCGCTTGCAGACGCCTTGATTACCAGAGAACAATTAAACAGCGCTGAGATTACGGCCCCGCTTCAACTCGCCTTCTGTCCGCATTGTTCACTGGTGCAGATTACGGAAACGGTTCCGCCCGAAATATTATTCGGGCGGGATTACCCCTATTTTTCATCGGTTTCAAGAGCGCTGCTCGCGCATTTTGCAAAAAGCGCCGCTGAAATTATTGAGGCTCGCGGCCTCACCGCGGACAGCCTGGTAATGGAAGCGGCTTCTAACGACGGTTATATGCTGCGGAACTTCGTCGAAAAGGGCATTCGCGTCCTCGGCATTGATCCGGCTCCCGCCCCGGTGAGCAATGCGCGGAAAATCGGCGTGGATTGCATCTGCGACTTTTTCAGCCATAACCTGGCTACGCGTTTGCGTGACGAGGAAAAACAAGCTGACGTATTCCTAGCAAATAACGTACTTGCTCACGTCGCGGACTTGAATGGCTTCGTCGAAGGAATCAAAACCGTGCTGAAACCGGCTGGCGTGGCGGTGATGGAAGTTCCCTATCTTGTCGAGCTTATTGATAAGTGTGAGTTCGACACTATCTATCACCAGCACCTCTGTTACTTTTCCGTAACGGCGCTTGACCGCTTATTCAAAAGCCACGGCCTGTACTTAAATGACGTTAAGCAAGTCGCCATCCACGGAGGTTCGCTCCGGCTCTTCGTGGAGAAGACGGAGAATCCGAGTCAAAGAGTGCAAGACTTGCTGCGCGAGGAGAAAACGGCGGGGGTCGATACTTTCGACTATTTCCAGACATTTGCTCAGCGCGTGCACGGCATCCGAACCAGCTTAAACGGATTACTGCAACAGTTAAAGCTAGAAGGAAAATCCATTGCGGGTTATGCGGCGGCAGCTAAAGCGACCACGCTACTTTCCTTTTGCGAGATTGACCGGCGCTTGCTCGACTACATTGTCGACCTGAATGAATTTAAACAGGGGCGTTTTATGCCGGGCAATCATCTTCCCATTTACGCGCCGCAGAAGCTTTTGGAAGAAAAGCCAGACTATGTACTCATCCTGGCGTGGAACTTTGCGGACGAAATCATGAAACAGCAGCGCGCGTATAGCGATCTCGGCGGAAAATTCATTATTCCGATTCCGAATCCGACTATCGTTGCCGGTACCGCTAACTGATTCGCGTATCGTAAAAAACTACACCTGAGATTTACTGTTTTAGAACCGAAGGGCGATTATCAATGAATACAATTTACACGGATTCTTCGTTTACCGATGACAAGCGTCGAGCGGCGCTCTACGGTGGACAACTCTTCTCCTATTCCAATCGCGCCAGCATACTAGCTCTTTGCGACTTCGCCGCTGAGATGGTGCGCGAGGCATTTCATCCTCTGGATCCATTGACCGCGCAATTTGAGATGCCCGTTGAGCAATTCGTTGCGATATTCGGTCCGCTAAAGCCCAAATTCATTCATCACCCGCGCACGAAGGAGATTATCCGGAACGTACTCAGCGATTTTGGCTGCGATCTGGATGATACCTACCAGGATGTGCCGCGTCTTCGCGCCGTGACCTCCGACGCCTACTTGACCTCCGGCGTTGGGTACGCTCATCATCTCCATCGCGATACATGGTACTCGGCCCCAATGCAGCAGATCAACTGGTGGCTTCCAATTTTTGAGATGGCCTCTGACAGTTCCATGGCGTTCCATCCACGTTATTGGAGCGAACCGGTGAAGAACGGCTCGAACGAATTCAATTACTACGAATGGAACAGCACCGGCCGTGCAAGCGCGTCGCAGCACATTAAATCGGATACTCGCAAGCAGCCAAAGCCGGAGCAACCCATGGAGCTCGATCCGCAAGTCCGGATAGTGCCAGAACCCGGCGGAGTCATTCTGTTTTCAGCGGCGCAGATGCACTCCACAGTGCCAAACACCTCTGGGAGAACGCGTTTCAGTATCGATTTCCGGACCGTGCACATCGGAGACATCAAAGCCAACTTTGCACCGCATAACATAGACTCCAAATGCACCGGCACTTCGCTGCGAGATTTCCTCAAAGCGCGGGATCTAAGCCCCATGCCGGAAGATGTTGTGACGATTCTTGAGCCGGAATCTGTTGGGGAAGGCGTTCTTGTATACAAACCCTGACTTTGTCAGGGATTTAGAAAATATGTCCAGTAACTTCACATGCCCCAATTGCCTTAATGGCGAGCTGAAGGTGTTTCATGACGTTCATCGTGTCCCCGTACACAGTGTTCTGCTCATGCCATCGCGCGACATCGCAATGCAGTATCCGAAGGGAGATATCAAACTCGGATATTGTGGCAACTGCGGGTTCGTTTCTAACACAGCATTTAACCCTACTGTTCATGAGTACTCAACCCAGTATGAAGAGACGCAAGGATTTTCTTCTACCTTCAGGGCGTTCCATTCGCGTTTGGCGGCGAGTCTTATTGAGAAATACGATTTAAGAGACAAGACTGTCGTGGAAATCGGATGCGGAAAAGGAGAGTTCCTGACTTTGCTTTGCGAGATGGGGGGCAACCATGGCATCGGGTTTGATCCGGCATTCGTTAAGGAGCGGAACCCGGCGCCGGCAGGCCTCGACATCGAGTTCGTACAGGACTTCTATTCAGACAAATACTCTGACGTCCAGGCTGATTTCTTTTGTTGCAAAATGACGCTGGAACACATTCCGGATACAGCTGACTTTATCCGCATTGTCCGCCGCGCCATAGGCGATAAGCCAAACGCGACCGTCTTCTTTCAGGTTCCCGATCTGATCCGTGTTCTAAAAGACCTGGCGTTTTGGGACATTTATTACGAGCATTGTTCCTACTTCTGCGCCGGTTCGCTTGCGCGCGTGTTCCGCGAGGCCGGCTTCGAGGTGCTGGAAACTTGGACCGACTACGACGATCAATACCTAATGATCACCGCTAAGCCTTGCAGTGAGATATTGCCGATAACAGACCTGGAACGTGGCGCTCCAGCCGTTGTAGCCGAGGCAATTTCAGCATTTCTTCCGCAGCAGGCAACTCGTGTGAACCATTGGAAGCAACAACTGACAGAGTTGCGGCGAACAGGCGGCCGGGCAGTCGTGTGGGGATCGGGTTCAAAAGGCGTAGCCTTTCTGACCATGTTGAACTTGAATGAAGCGATCGAGTACGTGGTGGACATCAACCCGTACCGCCAGGGTAAATTCATGGCTGGTACCGGACAGCAAATTGTCGCTCCCGAATTTCTGAGGGAATACAAACCGGACTTGGCAATCGCCATGAACCCTGTGTATCAACCGGAAATCCAGCAAGAGCTGAATCGGCTGGGACTTGCCACAACAGTGCGCGCCGTCTAACTGAAATTTTTGGTTGGAAGCCATTGCGGATAGCAATTTTTGATTATCAAGTAGTGCGCAACAACCCGATTGGGGGATGTCACCTGCGGGTGTTGCGCTCGCTCGCGGCGGAACACGATTTCACCGTGTTTGCCGTACAGTTTGAAAATCCCCATCCCGAACGGATCGAGTGGGTCCGCATACCGGCGCCACTTAGACCGCTGCCGCTATTGTTTCTCGCTTACCACTTACTAGCGCCAGTTATCTACGCGCTATACCGGCTGAGAAGCCGGAAACAATTTGATGTTGTACAGATGGTGGAGAGCAATCTCAGCTTTGGAACCATTGCCTACACGCACTTCTGTCATACCTCTTATCTCAAGAACTACTGGGGGGAGACACAAGCCAAGGGCTTCCGTGGGTTCTCACGCTGGCTTGATCATCGCCTGCACGCTTGCCTGGAACGCCGGATCTATAGAGTTACGAAGCAAGTTCTGGTTCCATCGAGGGGCTTGGCGAGAGAACTGGCTAAAGAATTTCCACCGGTATCCAACAAAGTCCGGGTATTGCCAAACGCGGTCGATGTCGATGCTTTAAGACGACCGGCTTCATTTGACCGGGACGGATTCCGGACCGCCTTGGGGATCGCACCATCGGACATTGTTTTTGTTTTTGCCGCACTAGGGCACTTTGAAAGAAAAGGTTTACCTCTCCTAATGGAGGCTCTTTCAAGGCTTGAATCCCAAAGCGCGAAACTCCTGGTAGTAGGCGGCACGGACGATCTGGTTGAGAACTACCGGTCGCGAGCCGAGGCTTTTCATCTGGGCGGCCGAATCTTCTTTGCGGGCATGCAGTCCGATGTGCGTCCTTACCTGTGGGCCGCGGATGCGTTTGCACTAGCATCTACTTACGAGACCTTTTCCCTCGTCGCGTTCGAAGCCGCGGCGGCGTCTTTGCCGCTCATTACTCCGAAGCTGCACGGTATCGAGGAAATTGTGAGGGATGGCGAAACCGGCTACATTGTGACTCGCTTAGTAGAAGATCTCTCCTTCGCGTTAAATCGCTTTGTGAAATTGCCATCCGCACAACGGGCAGAAATGGGGAATCGAGCGCGCCTGGCTGCCGTAAAATATGATGAGCCAAGTTTTGTTAATAATTGGCGCAAATTTTACAGCGATTGGGTGGCGGGGACTACTTTAACAGACATTCCAGCGTCATCGGCACATTCAGTCGGGACAGTTTGATACTGCCAACATGCCAATAGAAATGCATTCGCGCTCACGAATTCCGTCTCTGGATGGATTACGGGCGCTTTCTATCGCCATCGTTATCTGCGCTCACGTTTGTGGGACGATCAACCTCCAATTTCCTCCCTACACGCATAAGCTTTCGAGCTTCGGAGCTTTCGGCGTAAAGGTATTCTTCGTTATATCGGGATATCTAATTACGAAGTTACTCCTGGCCGAGGAAGCACGTTACGGTCGCATCTCTATTGGCGAATTCTATTTGCGGCGCGCTTTTCGAATTTGGCCGGTGGCATACGCTTTTATTCTTGTTGTGGCGCTGCTTAAAAGCCTAGGCGTGCTATCTCTTCCGCCCCACAATCTTCTCTTCGCCGCCACATTCACCATGAATCACGTGATGGAAGGCGCCTGGTGGACGGGGCATCTTTGGTCGCTTGCTGTAGAAGAACAGTTTTATCTGGTTTGGCCGCTTATCTTCCTGCTCTGTCAAATGCGGGCGCGCGTGCTGATTTGTATCTGGTTTATTCTGTTGTCTCCCGCGATACGAATCGGCGCGTACCTATATTCTCCGGCTTTATTCGATTCAATGCAGCAAAGCCTGCTATTTCTCGGGAATTCAATTGCGATCGGTTGTCTACTCGCTCTCTTGGAGCCTCACTTGCTCCGTAGTCCAGCGTTGACGGGGATCATACGTTCCAAATGGTTCCTTGCGGTTCCGTTTTCAGCCGTGCTGATGTATGGCATTTCAGTCTCTAACTTAGGGAATAGCTATTATGTGGCCGGTGACTCAATCTGTGTCTTGTGTATTGGCGCCACTATGTGGCGAGTTGTTCACTGCCAGGACTTTGCCTTTAAAATTCTGAATACCAGTTTCTTGATGTTGATAGGACGGCTCAGCTATTCCCTGTACATCTGGCAGCAGCTTTTCCTAAATAGAGATTCGACCGCGTGGATCAACAGGTTTCCACAGAATCTGGTGGCAGCAATCGCTGTATCCGTGTTGTCCTACCAGTTCATTGAATTACCGTTCCTGCGCTTACGCAGCCGTGTCCCCTGGGTCCGGCGGCGCGTCCCAATCGCCTCTTCCGGTCTCACAGGCCCGCGTGACAGTGGAAGAGTGATCGCTGAACCCGCAGATGTTTTAACTAACTGATGAAAGTTCTCTTGATCGGACATGCCTGTGGTCCAGCAATGGGTTCCGAACCGGGATTCACCTGGAACTGGGCGCAATATTTGTCCCGCCAAAATGAAGTTTGGGTCATCACGCATCCCCAGTTTCGCGCGAAGATCGAAGCATATCTGTCTGAGAACCCGAATCCTAAGATCCGATTCGTTTGGGTGGATGTAAAGAGCGCTCTTGATTCATGGGACCCCGCGCGCGGCGAGCGCGGGATTCGCGTTCATTACGTCTTGTGGTTAAAGGCAGCTTACGCCGCGGCCCAGCGCCTCTGTCAAGAAAGTGGCATCGACGTAGCTCATCACGTGAGTTGGGGAACGATGCGTGCAGCGCCGCCATTTTGGCAGTTACCGGTACCTTCAGTTTGGGGACCGATCGGCGGCGGACAGTGCGCGCCAGCCCGCTTTTTGGGTTATTTCGGCTTAGTAGGGGCCGGCCGGGAGATTGTGAGGGCTTGTCTTACGCGAACTCTCTATTTTTCTAGCGGTCTCCGGAAGACCGCCCGCAGTTCGGCCCTCATCCTTGCGACGAACCGCGAAACACGGCAGCTCCTTAAGTCCTTCACCGGCGCCGATGTACAATTGATGCTGGACTGTGGGTTACAGACGGATTGGGTTTCGGCTACCCCTCCGGTTGACCGCCCCGTTCGAGAACTTACGATTCTGTGGGCGGGCCGGCTTGAACACCGCAAGGCTCTTCCTCTTGCTTTGGAAGCTTTAGCAAACGTAAATGGAATTCAAGCGCGTTTACTGATTGCCGGAAGCGGCGACCTTCGGCCTAGGCTGGAAACAATGGCTGGAAAATTGGGGTTGACCGGCCGCGTTGAGTTTCTTGGTTCTGTTCCATACGCGATGATGCAGTCACTGTTTGAGCGCGCGGACGTATTCCTGTTCACCAGTTTGCGGGATTCATTTGGCTCGGTGGTCCTGGAGGCTATGGCAAAGGGCCTGCCAATTGTCACGCTCGATCATCAGGGCGTTGGTTCCTTTGTGCCCGATAACGCAGGAATAAAAGTACCGGTCACCAACCCGAAGAAGACCGTCCGGTCGCTTGCCGCCGCTATTGAGAAGCTAGCCAAATCGCCCGCCGTACTTTTTGGCATGCGGCTGGCCAGTTGGAGTTTCGCCAGGGAGCAAACCTGGAGCCGCAGGGCGGAGCAAATGACCAAAATCTACCAGGAACTGGCGGCGCGCCGGAGTCAAACCCCTCATTCCCCATCTGGCCGGTCAAGCATCGCTGCAGTTGCCAGCATTGGTTTATAAGATGCCTACTTCTCAAACGCAAAAAACCGATGTCTGGACCAAGTTTGCCATCGTGCAGTTGATTGGCTGTTGGTTTTTAGGGAAGATATTTGCTGTCGCCGGGGGGCCCTTGGTGGCATTGCTGTTTTTCAATCGGAATTTGTGCCAAAGCATATATAGAGCACTTACCCGGCGAGACCAATTGAGTTTCCTGTGTTGGATGCTCCTGATATCGATCATGTATGGCATCTGCGGAACCGTCTACGGCATCATGTCGGGATATGATCCGGTTACGGCCCTCCAAATTCTGGTCTTTAATTTTTGCCCGCTTTACTTCATTTTGGGAATATGGGCCGGAGCGCGCCGGCCCGGTTTCCTGCAAGGTTTTATAAAATTCACCTTTTGGTACGGCACGGTTTATACGTTGCTTTATTTTCTCGTTCTCCGTAATCAATTCGGCAACGATGATGCCATCGGCCATCCTGGCTCCGGCATGATTACATTTCTGGCGCCATTTTGCTTCGGGTTCAAGCTTTCAATCTTCTGGTTTCCGATACTGGTGGCGACCTTCAATATAATCGCGAATCAGATTCGCGCAGACTGGGTAGGCCTTGCGATTGCGATGGCAATTTGGGGCGCCACAGCGAAAAAACTCGGGCGCGTTTTTTCAATCGTGGGGTTGGTAGTTGGGCTCTTGCTCGTTGGTTTTGTCTTTGACGTACGAATTCCGGGCTTTGCGGAGCGAGGCGGTGAGATTTCCGCTAGAGATACGGTGGGCCGTGCTCTTTCCTCCGTTGATCCGGAGCTAGCCGGCGAATATAGCACCGACGCCGCCACTTACGCGGGAACCGTCCATTGGCGAGAGACCTGGTGGAAAGAAATTCGAGATACAGTGACAGAAAGTCCCGTTACAACTATTTTCGGAATGGGTTATGGTTATCCGATCGCCGATCTGGTTTCCTACTTAAAGGGTATGGATATTCGTACCCCGCATAGCATTTTCTACTTTACGTTGTGCTATTCCGGCGCCGTAGGCGTTGCCATATTCTTTACCCTACAGGCAAGCATTTTAATTCTGCATTGGCGAACCTACAAAGCAACCGGCCAAACCTATGGTTTCGTTACCCACATCGCTCTTCTCACCAGCGCTTTTTTTGGCAACCTTTTCGAAGCGCCCCAATCGGCAATAACTGTATATCTGTTACTTGGGATGTCCGTTGGTCCGCTGTTTAGTAGCAGATACTCAAGCGAGGAAACAATCATTGCTCCAGACATAAGCGCAAACCTCCAGCCAGTGCCACGCCGGATACGCATGCGAGGGTACGCTTCCCTGCCCGATCCAGCAGCGGACTGACGAATGCTATTCTGTTACAGGAATCTTGGAGCGCTCAACACTAATGTCTAAGATTTATCTCCTTTTTCGCGCCGCTACTTGTCTTTTAGTTGCACTTTGCGTTATGGAGATATGTGCCCGTCTGGATGATACTCTTACCGATCGAGCTCCTTTGATTGGGCCTTACGGGTATTCCGCAATGTTAACCTACGATGAATTCGGCGTCGTCGGCAAACCCTACGCACACTACCGTAAATGGAAGCTCAATGGCCAAGGCTACCGGGGCCCCGATATAAGATGGGACCGTGAGCGCATCATCTGTATTGGCGCGTCTGAAACTTTCGGCTTTGCGGAATCCGAAGGAATGGAGTATCCGCGGCAGCTCGAGCGAGAACTAAACAAGCGAACCGGATCTGAACGTTTTCAGGTGGTCAATGTGGGATACGCCGGCCAGTCGCTTCGCAGCTATTCCCGCCGCGCCGGCAAAGTAGACGCGATCACCCAACCTCGTCTGGCGCTTATCTATCCAAGTCTTGCTTATTACTTTGACGATTCATCCGCCGGCGCAGACCCAGTGGACTGGGTAAAGGACCAGCCTGGATTCGAATCGCATCTTAGAACCAAGGTGTTTGATTTACTTGCGACGCTGCCTGAATGGATGGAAACGCTTCGATTCGAATTTCATATCTGGAAGGCTACCAGGCATACGAAGACCATTCAGCGCGTGCCTGAATTAAATGTCGTCCGATTTCATCAAGACTTAAATAAAGTTCTCGACCAGCTTCAGCGGGATCATGTGCAACCAGTGCTAATCACGCACGCCACTCGATTTGGACAACGAGTGCTGCCGGAGGATCGTCCGACGCTCATTGCCTGGAGGAGGTTCTTGCCGACGCTGGAAGAACCGGCTTTTCTTGACATCGAGAACCGTTTAAACAATGTAATCCGCAGTGAAGCAGCTTCGCGGAACATTCTTCTGATCGACGCCTCGGACAGACTCTCCGGGCGCGCCAATTTCGTTGACTTTGGCCACTTCACTAACCGCGGCGCAACGGCCATGTCGAAGATCATCGCAAACCGCTTGCTGACTAGTAATGATTTAAATGTCTCATCCGGCGCGCCGGATAATGTTGCGGCCTTAGGCTATTCCAAAAACGGCGTGTTGCGGTAAACCGTGCGTCCTATTTACGGCGTGCTTACGCCGTTGACTTGATACTTGTGTAGCGATGTTATTTCCAACACCTGAATTTGCCTTCCTCTACCTTCCGATTGCCTTGCTTGGCTTCCACCTCCTTGGCCGGTTCGGACGGAAGCCCACACTCGCATGGCTAGCGCTGATTTCAGTGGTGTTTTATGCGTATTGGCGGCTCAGTTTTGTCCCCTTGCTACTGGGCTCCATCACCTTTAACTACATCTGCGCAACACTAATTGCAAAGACTAAAGAGCGCGCCGGGTTATCGAAAGGACTACTGATCTTTGGAATCCTAACGAACCTCTCTATCCTATTTTTTTACAAATACCTTTTTACCGCGTTATCGTTCTTAAACTCAGCCGGAATCATCAAGCATCACTGGGACGGCGTGCTGCTGCCATTGGGAATTTCATTTTTTACATTTACTCAAATTGGCTACCTAATAGACCTCGCTGAAGACCAGAGCGAACACCAGGACCCCATCACATATTGTGTGTTCGTCACATTTTTTCCGCATTTGATTGCCGGACCGATTCTTCATCACAAGGAAGTGATGCCTCAACTCGCGGAGGAGCGCCGCTACGGTCTACGGAAAGCCGATGTCAGCGCGGGGCTTTCTTTGTTTGTTCTGGGGCTTGCCAAGAAACTGCTATTAGCTGACACCATCGCGCCGTTTGCGGATGCGGCATTTGCCCACACACACGGATTAACATTTCTATCCGCGTGGGGCGGCGTGCTGGCCTACGCGATGCAACTCTACTTTGATTTTTCTGGTTATTCGGACATGGCTATAGGGCTTGCGCGCATGTTTTCAATCGAATTCCCGCTCAATTTCAATTCACCGTACAAAGCCCGCAATATGATTGATTTTTGGCAACGTTGGCACATGACGCTGACCAGATACATTACGCTTTATATTTATAACCCGATTGCAACTTCAGTCATGCGAAAACGGGTCGCTGCCGGAAAGAAGACATCCCGCAAGGCCTTAGCCACGCCAGGCGGCTTCAGCAGTATGGTCGCGATGCCAATGATGGTTACAATGACCGCGGCAGGTATTTGGCATGGCGCTGGACTTCAATACACAGTGTTCGGCATCCTGCATGGGCTCTATCTTACGATCAACCACGCTTGGCGCACGTTCGGATTCAAATTGGGGGAGACAGCTCCGGTGTGGCAACGGCGCGGAACCGTGGTCATCAGCGTACTCCTTACATTTGTGTGCGTGATTATCGCTCAGGTTTTTTTCCGTGCCGATTCAGTCTCGGACGCGACAGCGGTCTTGCAAGCAATGGGCGGCTTACATGGGGTTGGCCTGCCAGATGGCTTTACGCATCTTGGTTCCATGGCCCTGAGTATTGCTCAGTCATTTGCGGGCCTATGGCAGAATAATAACTTCGGCCGCGCTCTGATGGTTGCGATTTTGCTCCTAGTCGTGTGGATTGCGCCGAACACTCAAGAAATTCTTCAGCGTTATTCAGGCCGGCGCATTCCTCTCGAGTTCCGGGCCGCCGCTTATAGCGTCGCAATTTATCTTTTGCTTTTCCGCTCCGCTAACCCACAAACATTCATTTACTTCCAATTCTAAATAAGAAAGCGCAGCAGCAATTCATAAACCCATCATCCATGGCTGTACAGTTACATTGGCTTCCCGAGCCGCCCAGTACGTGGGGCGACACTTTAGCTGAACTACGAAGCGCCTCCAGCGGACTCACCAGCTGGACATCGCTGACGCGGCTCGCCGGCTATAACATCGACTTTGTTCAAACACTACGGCTCGACCGCGTTCTGCTTCGTCTTTTTCCCTCTGCGCCGCCGGAGCTGGCCACAAAGCCCATAAAGCTGGCTGTATTAGCCTCTTCAACTACGGGGCACCTTGTACCGGGAATACGTACCGGAGCGCTTCGACGCGGAATCTGGACACAAGTTTATGAAGGCGGCTACGGCCAATATTGGCAAGAACTCAACGATACCTCTTCCGATTTGCACGTATTCCGTCCAGATACGCTGTTGCTTGCCTTTGACGCTCATCATTTATTTGGGCCACTGGACTCTACCGTAGATAGCGCGCTGCAGACAGCCGCCGCCTGTTGGAAAATAGCGCGTCAATCATTCGGCTGTACGGTCATTCAACAAAGTATTTTGCCTGTGCTTCCGCCTTTACTCGGCAGCAACGAGCACAGGCTACCGGAATCCTCACACTGGAAAATTAAAGAGTTCAATTTCCGGCTCCGGGAACTTGCAGCCGCTCAAGGCACGCACCTGCTTTCCGTTGACAACTACGCTGAATGGGACGGGCTGAAGGAATGGCATGACCCGGCGCTCTGGCATCGCGCAAAACAGGAAATACATCCACGTGTCTCCCACATGTATGGAGATCTGGTGGGGCGTCTCGTGGCAGCCGAACAAGGCCGCTCCTATAAGTGCATTGCTCTTGACCTCGACAATACTCTTTGGGATGGCGTGATCGGCGACGATGGTCTTTCCGGCATTGGTCTCGGCCAAGGTCATGCGGTCGGCGAAGCCCACGTCGAGTTTCAGCGCTATTTACAAGGTCTCGCGCGGCGCGGCGTCATTCTTGCGGTCTGTTCGAAGAATGATGAAGTCAATGCGCGCCTGCCATTTCAACAGCATCCTGAAATGCTGCTAAAGGAAACGGATATTGCCTGTTTTGTCGCCAATTGGAACGATAAGGCCGCCAATCTGCGCCATATCGCTGCCACGCTTAATATTGGTATCGATTCCATCGTCTTCGTGGACGACAATCCATTTGAACGTAACCTGGTTCGTGAAGCGTTGCCTTCGGTGGCTGTTCCCGAACTGCCGCAAGATCCCTCCTCATATGTGTCGTGCCTGACCGATGCCGGATATTTTGAAGCTTTATCGTTGACAGAAGAAGATCGCGTTCGGGTGGAACAATACCGCGCTAATGCAGACAGAGAACAGATCAAGCAGAGTTCCACCGATATTGAAGGGTACCTTCAGGCGTTGAATATGGAATTGACTTGGAGGGAAGTGGATGGCGTCAGCCTGCCGCGAGTCGTCCAACTCATCAACAAGACGAACCAATTCAACCTCACCACCAAGCGCTACTCCGAGGCCGATGTACGCAAGCTCATTGAGGACCGTAGCGTGATTGGCATGCACCTTCGTCTGACGGACCGCTTTGGCGATAACGGTATCATTGCCGTCGTAATCGGTAAGCTAATGACAGAAGGCGACCTTTTGATTGACTCATGGTTAATGAGTTGCCGGGTGTTGGGGCGCCAAGTAGAAGAGACTACCCTCAACATATTGGCTAGCCAGGCCAGAACGCTCGGCGCGCGAAACCTGATCGGTGAATATTTTCCGACGCCGAAGAACGGAATCGTCAAAGAGCACTATGCAAAACTCGGATTCAGACCTACTGACGACCAGTCCGACGGACGGAGCCAATGGATATTGGACCTTACGACCTATGATGAGCGCGTGAGTCCCATTCGAGTTTTGAAGGCCTGAATTAATGACTGAACAGCAAATTTATACCGATCTAACCGCCGTTTTCCGGGATGTATTCGATGACGACACTATTGTTCTAACGCCCGCTCTGACCGCGCACGACGTGCCCGGTTGGGACTCCTTCACGCATATCAACCTCATTGTCGCCGCTGAAGGGCGCTTTCATATCCGCTTCAAAACAGCGGAGCTTGAATCCATGCAAAACGTGAGCCATTTTGTTCAACTCATAGAGCAAAAGCTCGCGCAAAAGTAATCGTCAATTCGTGCTGTCTTGGCGTTTCAAAAATGACACTCCGAACTTTGATTTGGATATTTCTCGCGCTGGCGCTTGATACTGGTCTTGCCCCATCGAAGCCGGCGTCTACTTCGCCGGTATCGGTAAAGCAGTTCGGCGCGAAGGGCGATGGCAGCACAGATGATTTTGCCGCGCTTCAACGAGCGTTGAAGTCCAAAACCGCGCTGCTTTTTCCCGCGGGGACCTATAAGGTGGGGCAAACGCTAACAATAAGCCGGGACAACATTAGCTTGTCGGGCGAGGGTTCGGCCGTCATTCTGGCTCTTGACAGCTTTGCCATCGCATCAGGCGCCAATAACATCAGTATTGCCGGACTGACATTCGAAGGCGCTGGATTTCATGGAACGGGCCGTATCCAGAAGGGAATAAAGCTGACCAACGATCACTTTCAAAATACCTCGGGGAAGGATGCGATTGTTTTTGACGGAGTTTTATCGTCGAGCTTAATTGATTCGAACACGTTCCAAAACATTGCTCCGCCAAATTTTCTCGCCTCTACGTACAGTTCTCTTGGCTTTCCCGCCTGTTGGAGCCGCTCGCCTCCAATCTGCGATGCGCCCGGCACGGGTATCGTGATCATGGGCGGTCTGGACCAAACGAGTATTACCAATAACTCGTTTGACCTGATTGCTAATGACGGAATGCACATCGGCTGGAATCACATCGCGGGCCCCTCGCAATATTTCCTGACAAAGAACAACTCAATCAGCTACAACCAACTATCACGCGTGCACCGGATGGGGCTAGAGATACAGGCGATCTGGAGTTGGCCCAATTGCGGAATCGACGGGCAGGAGAAATGTGACGGCCACCTAGACCTCTCCACCAACACGCAAATCAAGGGGAACTACTTTCATGATCCCTTCCTGGCGTATATCGAAACATACGGCTACTCCCTTGCCTTACTAGGTGATGGCCAATACATCAATAACGCCGCGATTGGCAATGTACCAAGCCAATGCCTGGCACACCTGGGTTACGGCATGGAGGTCATGGGAAACAATGTATTGACGCAGGGAAACGTCGTCGCGGCGGACTATGCGCCGAGTTGCAACCCGCGCGGTTGGGAGCCAATCACTTACGGGGCCAGTCGTGCCGGCACTACATTCACTACACAAAATAATGTACTCTGTGGCGATCAGGCCACAACCGTCAATTTTAAGGACGAACCGTACTCCGCAGGAGCGAAGGTCAACCGGTACAACTATATTGCGGACTCCTGCCCAAATGCCGGCCGGCTGGCCAACAGTACCATTGCACTCGCCTTCACTTCCTCTACTGTTAAAAGCGGCAGCGCCGCGTGGCGAGTATCCGTGGAGAGCGCCCTTCCAGTTAAATATGTACAATTTTTTGTAGATGCCTCGGCTACACCCGTGATCACACAAGAAGTTCAGGACGTAAATACAAACTTCGCAACGGACAGGAAATGGCTGTATCACGCCGCCTTGGATGCATCCAAGATAGGCGGCGGCAAACACACGATTACCGCAAAAGCTACTGATGTATCGGGTAAAACAAAAGACATAACACAGTCATTCGCTTTACCTTAGCTGGCGCCTGAGACGAGCGAATCAGGCGCCAGCAAGTCACGATTACAAGTGATACTTATTCATAAGATATTGCTCTACTATTTGTCTTTCGGCTGTTGTCAGGCCGCGCTTATAGATAATTACTTCCGATGCTTCACCAGAATAATAGCTATTCTGGTCACCCCGGCCTAGCGTGGCGGACGACGCGGTTCCGTTGATCGTTTGCAGTTTTCCCGAATAAGACGCTACGCTCTGCGCGTTGAGCCACATCGAATCGGTGGTTCCGCCATGCATCCATTCGCTTAACGCGAAAGAATTGCCAAGGTTGAGCGGCAGCTGATAGGTGTTCTCATTTCCGCTTTCGGTTGTTCCAAACCGGAAATGAGACGACGTCTGATACGTGCCAAAGAATGTTTTACCCCAGCTTAGTGTCTCTAGCCAACTGAGAAAAGCATAACGGCCGTAGCCGGCCACGCTTGATTCGTTCTGGGTGTTTGCTGTTACAAGAAAAACAGTCATACCAGTTAATCCCGATATCGGCAACGACGGTATCGACATGAAATTGGCTTGGCCGTCGAATCGTAAAGCGTGCTGTCCGTTGTTTCCCGTAACTATGGTAGGTTGGTTGGCGGCACTCGACTGGATCGCGTCATTGCCGCTGCCGGATTGGTCCTGCCAGAGACTCACGGCAGTACCGGTCGTAATCACTCCGGCATCGTTGGCTAACCACAATAGCATGCCTTTCGGGAGGTTTGTAGGCAGCGTTGTGGTTGGCGGAGGAATAACTGGCGGCGGAGTGACGGGTGGTGGCGTGGAACCCACGGGGGCTACGCCTGTGCCGCTCATGGCAATAGTGTGAGGTGACCCGCTAGCGTTGTCGGTAATGGAGATAGTCGCACTCTCCGACCCTGTCACCCAAGGCGTAAACACCGTATTGATGGCGCAAGACGCACCAGCCGCCAATGAGGAGCCGCAACCCGAGGTCGCCAGAAAATCCGCTGCATTCGTGCCGCTACGGCTGATCCCGCTGATCGTCAACAATCCGTTTCCTGTATTGCTAAGGGTCACTGTCATCTTCGCCGTTACCACGCCGAGGGTTTGCGACCCGAAGGAAAAACTGCTCGGGGTTATCTGAACTTTCGGGGTGCTCGCCGAACCGCTGGTAAAGCTCTGCGATACACTCTGCGTTGCCCCCGCTACATCAGTTGCCTTGGCAACAATAGTATGGTTACCGGCGCCCAGGGTGGAAGCGTTAACGGCCGCGTGATACAGCCACTTCCGGTCCGTTGCAAATGTCGTACTTACATCTTGAATTTCCTGTGTCGCAATGGGATTCGCGGCTCCATCGAGAAAGAATCGAACGTATTTGATCGGCAGAGCGCTCATGGCAGCCAACTTCCAAGTTCCGTTTATCGCTGAGGTTGCCGGAGACACAAAGGCGAGCGTAAATGCGCTGCGGGTCAAACTGCCAGCGTTTGGACATGTGTTGGAAACATAATTGTTCGTGCTTACTTTTGTGCCGCTCGAATTCGGCTCGACGCCAAAATTGATTGTTGCCGCTTGATCGCCGCAAAGCACATTGTCTTGGGCGGTGAAAGTAGTTCCCGCCCGCTGCGAGCCGTAGACGATATAGCCACCCCAGCCGTGTGGCTGGGCGCCCGGTATGTAGTCGGCCGCGAGCACGTTCCCCTGCGTGAGGACGTTATTGCCCATGTCCTCCATGGCAAATCCTGGCGTTTGTCCAGTTGTGACATTGGCGAGACCTGCGTTATTGACGTATTGGCCGCTACCCCACAATGCTAGTGAATAAGCGTAACTCTCCACGTACGTAATAAATGGGTCATGAAAATAATTCCCTTTGATGGTCGTGTTGGTGCTGAAATCGTGTGAGATGTCACAAGCATAAGCCCGGTTTACGCCGCAATACGGATAAGACCAGATTGCTTGTGCTTCAATGCCAATCCGATGCACCCGGCTGAACTTGTTATAGCTGATGTCATTGTTCTTTGTTAGAAAGTAAGTTCCATCGGCCGCAATTATGTTCCAACCGATGTGCATGGCGTCGTTCGCTATGAGATCGAACGAATTGTTGTCAATGGTCGTCTGATCAATGCCACCGAAGATCTGGATGGCGACACCGGGAGTGTCGCAGCTGCCGCGGCTGTAGCATCCGCCAAATCCCAGAGATGTATAGGTAGCCGACGCGAATCCGTTCGGAGCAATGGAAGAGAAGGTGTTCCCGCTGATGTTGCTGGTCCGCAGCACGCCATCCACAACCACACCGTCTTTGCCATTCGTGTTTTGGACAGTATTATTCGTGAAGGTGAATCCGGTTTGTTGGGGGATTTCGATCAGGTACACCCCCGCTCCATTGAAGGTAAGTCCACTGATGGAGACGTTGTCAGCCCAAATGACGAATGCGAAGCTTCCGGTGCTGTTCAGTTGCGCATTACCCGTGATCGTTACACTTCTGCCTATGCTGATAACCGTGGATTGCAACATACACACGCCGCTAATCGAGAGAGCGCCACCCACATCCAATGCAGATTGAATGGAGCCTGCATCGCCAGCTGCATTTGTACATTTGACTGCGCTGCCATATACCGCGGCGCCGGACAGGACGAGAAAGGATAGAGCGAGCCGGGGGATAACATCCGAAAAAACTGAGCGGCGTACGCCTCCTGGGAAAATATATCGCTTCTTTATTATTATTATTTTCATGAATCGCTGCATTAAGTTTTCTTATGAATCGTGGATTTTGAAAAGTTTTAGTGCCCCTGAATCGGCGTTATACCGCTTAACATGTTTGGTTTTGTAATATTGATGACCTAATAGTCTGCGTGTGAACGAGATAACGTTCCAGGCGGTATAATTACAGATCGGGCTGATTTCCTCCGGCTTTAGCTCAAAAGTAGCATATACACATTAGTACTAAATGCAACTTTCCCCCGTTGACACCCAGGTGACGATGCAGCAAGATTCAGATAGATCTCGTTTTGGCGCTTATGTGTAAGCGCAAGGGGATTAGTTCGTTTGCGGCTAACGACGCGGCAGCTTGCGCACCTTTGCGGCAAGAGGCTCGTTACCCCGCAAACAACCGCCTAATCGAGATCAGTCTTTGCCAGCCGAGCAACTTTGCTGCATGATTATGGAGGCGCTCCCGGAGTGTTTCCGCTCATCTACATCGAGCACGGCTCGGAGCACAGCACGCAACAGCCAGTTCTGAAATTCTATGTACGTATATCGTCAGAGGTTTTACACGGCCGTCCAACTCGCTTTGGACGCCCTTTCCTTCTGGCCAATATGGATGTGCGCAAGACAGGTTCGCATCGCCATAGATCCAGTGATGAAAGTACACCTAACAGCAGCAACAGCCCCGGGCTGGGTGGCGCCCTTGGGATTAATTCTGTTGCTTTGGCTTGCGGTTTCTTTTAGATTTCAACTCTACGCCATTCCGGAACACATCCGGGCCTGGACGATTCTACGCTGGGCTGGCGTGAATACTATAGCCGTCTGCGCCGCCGCCGTCGTGGGGACTTTCTGTTCTCGGCAAGTCGGACAAGGTACTTCACGTATATTCGTCGTCTGCATAGCGCCTGCGGCCTTTGCCATTTTTGTCGCCACTCGCGGCGTGGCGCTGGCTGTCATAGCCATTGCTCAACGGCGATGGCCACCTCCTCGTATCGCTCTGATAGGTAACTTGACGGCAGCCAAACGCTTCGTCAGCCGCACGCAACCGCAGATTCGTTCGGCAATCCGGGGTTTGGTTGCGCCGGAAGGTACCGTTTTGGATACCCCGGGCCAGCCGCTGCCGGTGCTTGGGGTCACTGGGCAAATAGCGGAGCTATTCAATCGGGAGCGGATTGACCGCGTCATCATGCTGCAAGGCTCGGTTCCTGATTCTGAGCTTGAGCTCTGCAATAGAGTGGCGTGGCGGATGGGATTGCCGGTAAGCTGGGCTCTGAATCTGGAAACCGAGCCCGAGGCGCACCCAATATCCTGGCGGTCAAAACGCAAACCTGAACTGTCGAATCAATTTGGGCTTCAGGTTGTGGATATGCAATCCGCGCATGCCAGCCGCGAAGATCTTTTCAAACGGCTGTTCGATCTTGCAATATCGATTTTATTGCTCATCATTCTGTCGCCCATACTGCTCTTAATCGGACTAGCCGTGAAGTTCACATCAAAGGGGCCCATCCTAGAGAAAGCTCCCCGCGTTGGCAAGGGTGGCCGGCATTTCACCTGCTTCAAATTCCGGACCACCTACGAAGATCTCAATCAACCGCCGCCGGAAAACTTTGGCAGCACATCCGGTATCCTCAACACGGAAGATACGCAGCATATAACGCCGCTCGGGAAAAGCCTTCGCTTTTACAGCCTTGACGAACTCCCCCAGTTAATTAATATTCTCCGCGGCGAAATGAGTCTGGTGGGCCCGCGTCCGCTACCGGCGAATGCCTTTGGTCTCGACGGAATGAGCCAGGAGCATTATGCATGGTCTGAGACAAGGGCGCGCGTGCACCCGGGCATAACTGGTCTATGGCAAATCAGCGGCCGGAATATTCTTTCCTTTCAGGACATGATCCGGCTCGATATCGAATACATTCAGAACCGCTCCTTTGCGTTCGACTTCAGCATCATTCTGGAAACTCCAATCGCGATGCTACGGGGAGTGGGCACAGCTTTAAGCATTCGCTCTTCGCGTCTGTAAGTCTCGGACACAATGGCTACCACATTTTCCTCAACGGCCGCGCCGCTTCAGCCACGCCCTCTTCGTGTTCTGCCCGATGAGCCTCTGATTTCTATTCTGCTCGCCAACTATAACTACGCGAATTATATTGGCCAGAGTATTGAAAGCGTTCTTCAACAGAGCTACGGGCATTGGGAACTCGTTATTTGCGACGACGGCTCAACTGACAACTCCGTGCCGGTCATAGAGTCTTATGTAGAGCGCGATAACCGTGTCCGGTTAGTGCGCAAGCCGAATGGCGGCCATACCTCAGCGCTCAATGTTGCGTTCTCAATATCGAGTGGAGACATCGTCTGTTTTCTGGACTCAGATGACCTGTATCTCCCCGAAAAACTGGCGATGGTAGCCGGCGCGTGCACTAGTCACGCAAACGCCGGTCTTTTGGTGCACCGGGTGATCCGGGTGAACTCCCAGTTGCAAAAATTGGGAGTGTGGCCGTTGTCCGATCTTCCCGATGGCTGGCTCGGTCCGGATCTTTTAAAAGCGGGAGGAATTCTACCTTATGCGCCGCCCACCTCAGGCATCGCCTTGCGGCGGGAGATCGCCGAGATTTTGTTTCCTATATCCGTAGTACCTCCCCTGCACATGTGCCCGGATCAAGTGATTATGCGTTTGGCGCCGCTGGTCACTCGCATCAAACGCATACCGGATGCCCTGGCCGAGTATAGATTACACAATACAAACACATATTCGCGGCAAGGAACTTCGGGAGACTCGGTCATGAAAGAACTTGAGCTATCGAGGGCTCTGTGGAAAGAGCAGCATCGCTTTCTTTCCAGCTTCGATGCCCAGGCGGCCAAACAACTAACGGACTTAGAAGATAGTTCTTATACGGCGCTGCTTCAATTCCTCAAAGCCAAGCTTCGCCATGAGCCTGAAGTACGCAAGTAC
>DASXGT010000030.1:0-4698 GCA_036488895.1 Bryobacteraceae bacterium
AAGTTTGGCCAGGAAGCCGGCGATGCTTACTTCCCTTTGCGCGAAACTGACTGTGTCGCGCAACAGAGCCGTGCCCGTAGCGATCCGTGCAACGATGGGCAGAGGATCGAGCGCAATGGCTAAATTGGAAAACTGCCCGATCACACGCGGCCTGATGTTTCCCAGTTGCAGCCGGCTCGACAACTCAGCGCATACCTGTTGAATGTCCCCCTCGGTCATCCAACTATTCTCTGAGGAAGGCTTAATGCTTGCGCGAAAATTTCCGCTGCAAATCCGGCCAAAATTCTTTGAGGAGGTTAGCAGCCGCGTCCACACCCAACTGACTGGCTAGCTTGATCACCGCGTCAGAAGCATCGCGATTGTCCGCATAATAAGAATTTGAAATCGCAACGGCGGTAGCATTGCCAAGAATTTCCGAGTAGTTGAAGGCGACTTTACCGGAGTCATTGTGAGTGAGCACAATTTGACCAACCGAGTAAGTAAGGCGCGACCAGCCAGTCCCGCTACCTTTGCGAAAATATCGCGGATCCTGATGTAGCAGGCTCGGATAGATACCCTCGGTCATAAAATCACCAATCACGAAATCGGCGTACGCGGTTCCAAGATAGCGGCCATATCCCGCGGCGCCTTGGCCGAAAGACGGGTTCGAATTAGTCAATTGCCCCTCGCCGGCAAACGCCGCCGCCAGCACAACGGTGCCTCGATCGAACGAATCCTGGCTCGCAATTTTAAATTTCTCTTTCCAGGAGATTGGCACGTAGGGATTCAGGATGGGAGAAGACCGGTAATTCGGGACAATTCCGAAGATGCGCTTGCTTTCCGGCTGCGGAGCAGTTCCGGGGTTGCTAGCAACAACACCCGGTTGTTTGGGGGCAGAGGTTGCCGGAGGATCTTGGGACGGTTGGTCTTGGCTGAATAGGGGAACCGGCGTAACTGCCAGAAACAGAAGCCCGGTCAAGACGATCGCGCCATTCAAGCAGGCGGGTAAACGATTAGCTGCGGCACTCATTCTCATTTTTGATGGGCGCCACTGCAATGAAGGTTCCAAAAGGTTTAATAGCCCGCCGAAAAACCTACTAATCTAAACCTACTGATCGGGTTGCCTGACGGCGCCGGCGGCAATCAATGCATCCAGAATAGGAAGGTAAACATCTGCATCCCCGCCGTGCGCCGCCGACCAAAGCATCTGCCCCAACACCGTCCCGCCGTATACATTCTTCACCTCAAGTAGCGCGTTATGGCACAGTAACAATTTGACCGTGTCAAGATGTCCGCCAATCGCGGCCCAGTGCAGGGCGGATTGGCCGTTGGCATCCTGCGTTGCGGGATCCATCCCTCTTTCGAGTAGAAATTCAACAACATCATTACGGCCGTATTGACAACTGTAAAGAAATCCATCCTTCAATTGCTGCTCGTCGGCGTCGGGCAGCAAGCCTTTGACGACTTTGAGCTTGCCCAGTCCCGCCGCACCCCTCAGGTCAAGCTGCGCGCCTCGGCTTGCGAGAAACTCCGCCGCTCTCCGCCGTCCGTTCGCCAGGCAGGCTGGCACAATAGACGGCTTGAGATCCGCGCCATGATCGAGCAATTTCTGAAGCAGCGCCTCCTGCACGCCGGCAATCTCAGGATGAATACTGGTAGCCGCCAAGCCAAGAGTTGTGCATCCGCCGCCATACACCTCCGCCGTTGCATCGATCTCCGCGCCCGCGTTCAACAGCATCTCCGTGATCGCGACAATATTTCCCGGCGTCTTCTGCCGGTAGTCTTCAACACCGTTCGCCGAAACATAGTGCAGCAAAGTGGCGACGTGTTCTCGTGTGGACCTCGCGTGGACCAATTCCGGATCTTCGCGCAGCAATTGCTCCAGCGCCGCCGTGTCACCGCCAACGATTGCATCGGCCGCCGCCTCGAATCGCGAGGCCGGCGGTGGATTGAAATGAGTAGGCATATCACCCTTCACCCTGCGTTCACCATACACCTTGGTCATCAATATTTGGGAACATCCAGTCGGTTTTGCTCGTTCTTTCCCGGTATGTGGACCCAGTTCAGGATTGCCACCCGCAGCCTCCGTCATGCTCCCGGATTTGCGATTCTCGCCATCGCTATCCTCACCCTGGGCATTGGCGCCACCACGGCCATGTTCAGCATTACGCGAACTGTCCTGTTGAAGCCGCTAGCCTACCGCGAACCGGAACGTCTGGTCACCATCACCTTCCGCGTGCCGCAATTCTCGAAAGAATATTCCACCATCCCCACCAACGCGCAGCATTACCAACTCTTCCGCGACCATTCCCGCACGCTCGAAGGCATCACCATGCTCCGGCCGGACTACGGCGTTATCACCGGCGTGGGGGGTGCCCAAGCTGTTGCCCAACGCGTAGGCGGCATCCTCGTTTCTTCGAATTTCTTCCAGCTTTTGGGCGTTTCACCGGCACTCGGCCGCGGGTTCACGCAAGGCGAGGACGCACCCGGCCGTGACGCGTTGATCGTGATCAGCCACCACCTCTGGCAGGAACAGTTCGCCGGGCGGAAAGACATTCTAGGGCAGACCATTCGGCTCGACGGGCGGCCTTTTCAGGTGGTGGGCGTCATGCCTACTGCATTTCCTCTTCCGCGAGGACGCCAACTCTCCGAACTGGAGCAGCTTCCCGAACGCGCGGATTACTTTCGGCCGCTCGTTTTCAGCAAAGACGATCTAGCCAGTCCGCTCGGCAACCAGAACTACATCCCCATCGCGCGCCTCAAGCCCGGCGCAACCACGGCGCAGGTGCTGGCCGACATCACCGCTCTCGAAAAAGTTATCTCCCAACGCTACCCAGAACCGGTTGAATTTGATCCAGTCGTTCGCCCTCTACAGCTGGCCATGGCGCGTGAAGTGCGCTTGCCGCTGCTGGTCCTCATGGCCGCTGTCTGCGCGGTCATGCTGATTGTTTGCATTAATCTCATGAACCTGATGACCGTCCGCGCCATCGCGCAGCGGCGCGAATGGGCCATTCGCCTGGCCGTCGGCGCGGGCGTTCGCGATCTCATCGCCGGAGCGTTGCTCGAAAGCCTGCTTCTCTCCGGTATCGGAGCGCTTTTCGGCTCGCTGCTAGCCTTCTGGTTCCTGCAATTAGCCCGGTTGAAAGCGCCAGTCGATCTTCCGCGCATCGATGAACTCGCGCTGGACCCTGCCGCGCTTGCTTTCGGCCTTGGCTTGTCGGTCGCAAGCGCGCTTCTCTTTGGTTTATGGCCGGCATGGCGCGCCGCCCAGGTTGATCCGCAAGAGGCTCTGCAATCTTCCAGCCGAACTGCAACGGAGGGACGCAAAGGTCGTTGGGCAGGCCGGACCTTGATTGCCGCCGAGGTCGCCCTCAGCACGGTGCTGCTGCTTTCCGCCGGTTTGCTGCTGCGCAGTTTCGTGGCCATCCTCGGCGTAAATCCGGGGCTCGACGTCCATCATTTGCTCACGGTCCAAATTAACCTCCCGCCGGATAAATACCGCGAGCGGCCGCCGATTTTCTCGTTCTATCAACGTCTGCAGCAACAGGTCAGCGCCATGCCGGGCGTGGAAGCCGCCGGACTTATCTCTGACTTGCCGGTGACCAAAGAAAACAACAACAATCCGGCGACTGCCGGAGACCGTCCCATACCGCCCATCACGCAGTGGCCCATGACGAACTATCGTTTTGCGAGCCGCGATTACTTTAAAGCTGTCGGAATTCCGGTGCGGGACGGCCGCATCTTCGAAGAGCGCGATGGAACGGCCAGCGAGGTGGTGATCAGCGCCAACCTTGCGGCGCAGCTCTGGCCCAGTCAGAGCGCCGTGGGCAGGCCTATCAAAATGTACGGCGGCCAAGTGTCGAAAGTAGTCGGCGTGGTGGGCGCCGTTCACGCTGCATCCCTTACCCAGGCCCCGACCATGATGATCTACTTCCCGGACTGGCAGCGCACGCAGTCCGCCATGTCTCTGATGGTCCGAACGCGGAACGAACCTGAGAAGCTTTCCGCGGCGATCCGGCGCGCCATCCTTCAGCTCGAACCCGAAACCGCCATTCCTTCCATCCAGACCATGCGTGAAGTGATAGCCGATTCGCTCGCGCCGAAGCGTTTTCAACTCATGCTGCTGATCGCTTTTGCCGCCGTCGCGCTAGTGCTCGCGAACCTCGGCATCTACGGAGTGTTGGCCTTCGCCACCAGCCAGCGCACTTCAGAGATCGGTGTCCGCATGGCCCTCGGAGCCCGCCCCGGACAAATTCTCCACATGAGCTTGAAGAGCGGAATGGCCCCCGTTCTAGCTGGCATCTTCATAGGCCTAATCGCGGTCGCGGGTTCAGCCCGAGTGATACAGAACTTACTTTTTGAAGTGCAAGCACTGGATCCGCTGGTCTACCTAGGCGCCTGCGCGGTGCTCATGGCCGTAGCGGCCTTAGCCTGTTTTCTCCCAGCCCGCCGCGCCTCGCGCTTGAACCCCGTCGAAGCCCTCCACCACCAATAAGGCACGCTTTGGTAGCTGCCAACACGGAAGTCCGTTTCGCAAAATACGCCGTTTTCTTCGCCTAATCTGTATTTTCCTATGCTAAAAGAAATGGGCTTCGCCTTATGGATTGACACCGAGCAGCGCACGGCCTGGGCGCGTGGCACTCACGAATACCGCCCGATGGGAACCGCCGTAATCGCTCTGACAGACCGCTTCCGCCATCGCGATTTCCGCCAAACGCG
>DASXGT010000040.1:0-31148 GCA_036488895.1 Bryobacteraceae bacterium
AAATCCGAAGGACGACTCATTTCACAACGCCTAAACAACTGACAATTCGCATGCCTAAGTTACTTATACATGGATAGCAGCGCGAAAGTCAATCGTGATGTAAAGCGCGACGAGGAACACGATCAGGAGGTGGGCGGTAGGAATTGTTCTAAAAACCCACGGATGCGGGAGGCAGGTTCTCCGAGGTAGCGCGCGTCGAAGTCGGGAATTTACTTGCAAAAGGCAACTCGGAACGTTTGCCCTTGTCTTGCAAAGTCAGACGATACAGTACTGCTTTCCAAATTCTTCCCTGTCTGAATGACTCTGGACAAAGAATAATTCGTGATATCTACTGAATAGCATTAGTCGCGGCGATTCGCGGTAAGCGGGTAAGTTGCTTTCCACGCGCTCGGCGGACGCTAGATTATTCAATCGGTCAGAGCGAGTGCGCTGAAAGAAGGCTTTGTGTGACTGCGAAATGACAAGTCTGAAATAGATTTGCAACGAAAGGGGAACGCATGTTAAGAGACATTCAAATACTCCGTTCAACAAAGAGAATGGTGGATTCAGTCCTCCATATTCCGGTGATTAAGCGAGTCTTGATCGATGCTCCCGTGGTGCATAAGGTCTACATGAATTGGGAGCGGACCCATCCGTTCGATCAAGCGTACAACGTGAATACCAGCGGCTATGTCCCGGCTGATAAGATCCACGCAGACCCGAAGGTACAGGATGTTACCCATCCTTACGCTCCGGTGCAGCCGAGCGTTATTCGCACAATACTGACAGCGTTGGGAGACGTCACGGACTATACATTCATTGATTACGGTTGCGGCAAAGGCCGGGCTACTCTGGTAGCCACTGAATTTCCGTTCGAGAGAATTATAGGAGTGGAATTATCTTCGTCCTTAGCGGATATAGCGCGGATGAACGCGGCGGTCTTTGCTGACCGTTTTCCGGATCGCACCAAAATCGAAATCTATGCGCAGAACGTTTTGGATTTCGAGCCGCCGCCAAGCTCCGCTCTTGCCATTTTTATTTACCATAGCTTCGGACGCCCGGTGTGGGCCGACGTGATGAAAAAACTAGAGGCAGGCCTGGCGGAAGGCCGCTACCGAAATCTGTTTCTCATTTATTGCAATCCGGTTTTCTGGCAGGGTTTGGATGCGTCGCCTTATTTCACCCGTTGGTTCGCGAAGACGATGGCCATCCACCCGTCCGAACTTGGCTTTGGACCAGACAAGACCGATACGGCGGTGATTTGGCAAAGTAAATGCGGTGCACGTCCCTCGCCCTATCCGGATAGAGAAGCACAGATCATCGAGCATCATCTTGATTGGAAGGCAGGTCTAGCGACCGACTTGAAATCTCGAAATTAATCAACTGAGAGATGGCCAAGAATGCGGGCAGTGGATGTTTGGTGGCGATGCAAACGGAAGGATTTCTGCCGCCGCTCTATTTCCTTCACCATGTTATCGGCGACGTTCTCATCTATACCGCGATAGCGGAATGTTTTGCGCCCGAGCGCCCCATATTCGGAATCCAGTCACCGGCCGAATTAGCGGACGGCGCCGAAAGATGTACGCTCGAATCCCTTGCTTCGAGATACATCAAGGAAATCTTGGAACAACAATCAACTGGCCCCTTCCACTTGGCCGGGTTTTCGAGCGGCGCCTCGTTGGCATTTGAGATGGCCAAGCAACTAGCTGAAGCTGGACACCGGGTAGGACTGCTTGCATTGATTGATGCTGCCGCCAATGCACCCGGACCGGAGCTTTCCAAACCCGCAAGATATATCAAAATTGCAATCCGCAAAGTATGCAAGATAGTTTTCAAGCTTTCTGATGAACTGAAGGAGGGGCCCAGGCAATTCATTACCAAGCGTGTACGGTATGTTTGGCTCTGTTGGCGGATGAGAAAGTTAATGCACTCGCCCTCGACCAGCGGAGGCGTTCTGCCACTCGAGGAAATTCTTCATTTGGCGGACGCCATTTATCGCCCGGCGCCGTACCCAGGATCGGCCCTGTTACTCCGCTTTCACGACGAAGCCTGGGCATTTGGTCCCGACCCGCTCATGGGATGGAGCAGCCTGGTGCAATCCCGCTTAGCGGTTATTGACTTTCCGGGAGGGCATATTACTGGGATGGAACCGTCCCGGGCGAGACGTTTGGCTGACATATTAAAAGATCAAATGGCACAGCACGAAGCAGAGAGCGTTGCTTGAGGACCTTCTGCGGCAAGTGCTCCGGCGCACGCGAGCTTTACGGCAAGCCTTCCACCGCCGCGAGTTTCACCTGCTTGTGCGCCGCGCGATCCGTAATCACAATTTGCCCATTCTCAACGGTCACGTCATCCACCTTTGTGAAACCTTCGGGCACATGCGCATAAAAAATAAGGAACCGGGTTTTGATCTTTGATTTCGCTGGCAGCCATCGATAAGTCGGCGTGTCAAACATCGGCCCGGCGCTGATCACCTCCCGCCGGGACACATCAAACGGCTGCGTGCCGAATTCCATCCCTCGCGCCATTTTCAGCGTTGGCGGATAATTCCCCCAATATTGAAGCCAAGGATATTCCGCCCGCTTGAATACATAGCCGAGAATGAGCCGCTTCTTCGGCTGCAGCGCCGTCGCCCATTCAAGCTCCCGTTTGGGATCAAGCAACGTGACCGCATGGTCCAGAAAATGCGGATGCAGCGGTGTCTGGCGCAAGTCCACGGGTTTGCCATCCAGGCCCGGAGCCAGCGGCCACTGAAAATCCTGCCCTGGTTTCAGCCGGCGTTGTACGGCGCCCCTATCTACTTTGGGGTAAGGACGCGTCCGCGAGCGGGAACCGGAAACGTCCACCACCGTCACGCCCGGCTCCAGGAACGGCGTGCCAATGGTGGCGTGCTCGGCCCAATTCACTGGCCTGTCAAAACCCATCAGGTTCTCCAATTCGCTCTCGACCGAAATCACATTCTCGCCATCCACCACGCGGAATGTGCGTGTAAATTGCTCTTGCACGATAGGGAGCTTCGCCGTGAGAGTGATCGCCGTGCTGGAACCGCGCCGTTGGGACTGCACAGCAAACTGTTCCGTATGCGCCTCCCCATGCCCCGGCAGACCGGCAGCCTTTTCCTCCGGCGAAGTAGGTCCGAAGCCATCCACGCAAACGAAGAGCCCCGCGCCGCCCTCGTACTTTGCTTCATGCCCCAGTTCGCGTGCCATACGCATCGGATTCCACAGTGGGCTCAGCTTTTCAGGGTCGTCCGTCAGAACAAGGCTCGCCAAAGTGCTGCCTTTCTTCATGATGGTCAACTGAACCTTTGAACTCGCCAGCACGACGGACGGGGAACCCTCGAAGCTGCCGTTCTGCGTAGAGCTTTGCGCCCAACAAACCGCGAGACAACCGAATACGCTAATTAATTTCAACTTGTGCACGGCGTCGAGAATATCAAACCGTTCTGATGTAGACTGTCGCCGTGAAAGTATTTGAAAATCGGGTCGCCGTCATCACCGGAGCAGCCAGCGGTATCGGCCGTGCCATGGCGGGGCGTTTCGCCGCCGCAAAAATGCGCATAGTCCTGGCTGATATTGAGGAAGCCGCTCTTGAAGCGACAGTTCAGGCGATGCGCCAGTCGGGCGCAACCGTCGCGCCGTTTGTGGGAGATGTTTCGCGCGCTTCGGATGTGGAACTCCTGGCCAGGTTCGCGTATGAAAAGTTCGGCGCGGTTCACATTCTCTGTAATAACGCGGGTGTCGCTGGCGGCGGAGCACCGGCCTGGGAGCAATCGCTCGAAACATGGCAGTGGATTCTGGGAGTAAATCTATGGGGTGTCATCCATGGAGTTCACGCTTTTGTTCCGCGCATGTTAGCTGGCGGAGAAGAGGGCCATATTGTTAATACAGCGTCGGTCGCGGGTCTGCGCACCGGACCTTTTCTCTCGCCATACTACGCATCCAAACACGCCGTGGTCGCGCTTTCGGAGTCGCTCCATTTCGACTTGCAACTCGCCGGTGCCAAGCTTCAAACTTCAGTCTTATGCCCCGCGTTCGCCAAAACACGGATCGCGGAGAGTGGGCGAAACCAGCCGTCCGGCGCGTTCTCCGGGCAATTTCCGGAAGGGATGCGCCAAAGAGTGGAGGTGGGCATGCTGCCGGAACTTATTGCCGAACGAGTATGGGAAGCGGTTCGGGATAACCAATTCTGGATTCTGACGCACGCTGAAGCCGATCACCTCATCCGGGACCGCTGTGAAGGAATGTTACAGCGCCTCAACCCCGTTGCGCACGTATTTACCGCCCAATAGCGAATTCTGACGATTGACAAGAATCCTTAGGGCTTCCGAGGCGTGGCTAGCTCTGAGCCGCGTCCAAACACATCGAGCGTCATTGTCGCAAATTCTCTCAGCTCCTTCCGGCTCCTAAACCCGAGTTGGCCGCGCAACGCAAGCTCGGCAATGCCGTGGACTTGAATCCAGGCCATGAGCGCGGCCGTCTCAGGCGGACCTTTTAGAAGTTGAGCTTGCTGGCACGCTGTGACCAAACCTAAAAGCTCGGCGAAACACCGGCCCGCGGCTGCTTTCGCGGATGGGTGGTGGGCCTCATCCAAATCCACTGTGAACATGACGTGGAAGTGTTCCGGTTGTTCTTGAGCGAATTCGATATAAGCGATGCCGGCATTTCGCAGGCGTCGAAAAGGATCATGCGGCTTAGCCGCAGCGGAACGCATGGCGATGGTGAGGCGATCAAACCCGCCTTCGGCAATGGCGGCGAGAAGGTCCTCTTTCTCGCGAAAGTGGCGATAAGGCGCCGCGTGCGAGACACCCGCGCGCCGGGCCACCTCGCGAAGAGTGAATTCGCGAACTCCCTTTTCACGGATAAGCTCAAGCGAGGCCTCCAGCAGCGTGTCCCGGAGATTGCCATGGTGGTACGGTTTACGATCCGGCACAAGATCAGTATGGCAGAAACATGTTGACAGCAGAAACATTGTTCCGCTAGGATGTGAGCTAGATGTAGACAGTGACAACATTGGAAGGAGATCTGTAATGACTAGACGTGTTATTTTAGCGGCGCTTCTCGGCGTTGGCTTGCTCTTGATTGTCGCGGGATACAAATCATCAAGTGATGACTTGCAGGCTGCGCGCGGCACCAATGCCGCTATCGAAAAATTCTGGGAGATCTATCACGGCAACCGTTACGGCGACATCCCGGAAACTCAGGCCCAACTGGAAGAGGCTCTCCAGTTTGACCCAAACAATGTCACGCTCTATGCGCTGCTGGGCGCTACTCACTTTTGGCATGTTGGTGAGGCGGCGCGCGATCCGAAGCCGAACCAAAACGTGCTGCTGCAGGATATGCCTACAGCCGTTCGCTTTTTCCAGAAGGCTCTGGATCTCGATTACTACGGCCCACACCAACCCGGATACGTGAATGACGACCATCTACCCGGCTACTTGGGCATCACAACCGTTCACGCAGGCCAGCAAAACAATGATCCGGCTCTCATCGCGAAAGGCGATCAACTGCTCGATTATGCGGTGTATCAGTTCCCGGAGTTCAATAACTTTAATCGTTGGGCGGCCCATAACACTGATCCAAAGGACAGCGACACCTACAAGAAGGCGCTCGATTCGCTGTGGCAGGCATTGGACAATTGCGTCGGAGGCAGTATCGACCGCATGAATCCCGATCTTGGTCCCTATCTTCACCTTCAAACTTCGGTCGGCCGGAAGAAAGCTTGTTGGTCAGAGGGCACGCTCGCCCCGCACAGCATGGAAGGATTTATGCTCAATTTCGGCAATGGCTTAGTGAAGGCCGGGCAGGTTGAAACAGCAAAGGTCATTTATGCCAACGCCAAGTATGCCGTTAATTACGCGCAGTGGCCCTATCGTGCGCAACTGGAAGCGGTAGCCGCATCGGATCTCTATGCTCGCGCGGCGCTTTACGCCGATACCAACGCGCTGAACGATCCCCCATTGGGCGTTCCCAACCGCGGCTGCTCCTACTGTCACGCCTTGGTCCCGGAGCCCGCTACCGGGCTTGCGCCAAAGTAGCGTCTTTCGAAGCTGTTTGTATGGCTTTCAAGGCCGCTTGCACTTGTGGGTCGCGTTGCGCGCGTACTTCATCGCCCTTATCCACGCCGCGTGCCTGCGTAATAATTTCCTCTTTCAATCGCGACGTGATCCAAACGCGCTGGCTGCTCCAGTCGCTAATGCCAGGCTGAATATCGCGGCCGGAGAGATAGACTTTGAAATCGTCCAGAAGGTCTGGCGCCACTTCAAAGTTAGCCGGGAGCGGCGAATGCTTCGCCAGGTATTGCGTGGCAAAAGCCGTGACCGCGCCGCTGGCATCCAGCACGCTTTGCAGACGGGTAAATTCGGGTGGGTGCACCAGGATGTCGGGTTGAATGCCGCCGCCGCCCGTTACGGTGTGCCCCTTGTCCGTTTTGTAGGTCGGTAACTGCGCGTTGGATTCTTTGCTGAACGTACTGGACAAGGCGGAATTACGCAGCGGGTGTTGAATGGAGCGGCCGCTCGGCGTGTAATAAAATGCGCTGGTGATGGCCAACCCGGCGCCGTCAGAGAGCGGCAGCACGGATTGCACCAGGCCTTTGCCGTAGCTCGGCACGCCCACGATGACGGCGCGATCATGATCCTGCAGCGCGCCCGACAGAATTTCCGATGCGCTGGCCGTCTTTTCATTCACCAGCACCGCCAGCTTGAAGTGAAACGGCGTGGCGTTCTTGGGCACGTCCGCGATTTCTACCTCGCTGGTGCGGCCTTTAGCCGTCAAAATACGCTGCCCCGGAGACAGAAACAAAGCGGCTGCGTCTAGCGAAGCCTTCACAATGCCGCCGGGATTGTCCCGCAGGTCAAGCACCAGGCCGTTGAGCTTTTCCGCGCCCAGTTTTTGAATCGCATCACCTAATTGTTTGGCGGTTTGAAGATCCCAGGCAGCCACGTGAATGTAACCGAAGCCGGGTTGCAGCAGGTAGGCGCGGTCTACGCTAGGTGAATCGACAAGTTCCGGAGTCAGGGTAAACGGCATCAGGCGTGAATAGCCGGCGCGGCGAATGAAGGCCGTAATTTTCCTCTGGCGCGCCTCGGTCAATAGTTCAATAATCTGCTCCGGCTCAAGCGATTGAATGGCGACGTTGTTCACCGCGATTAACTCATCGCCGGCCTGAATGCCTGCTTTGTTGGAAGGTGTACCGGGAAACGTCTGCAAAAAGATGACCTGTCCGGGCAGCACGGAGACGACGCTGCCAAAGCCCTTTTGCTCGGAGTCCTGCATCTGTTTTAACTGCTGAAACTGGCCCGGATCAAAAAACTGGGTGTGCGGATCGAGCTGGCGAAGCATAGAGGGGATGGCGCCCTCGTAAACCAGTTTGTCGACGGGGGGCGCGTCGGCCGCCTCGCTCTCCACAGCGGAAAGCACGTCCACGAATTGCTTCAGGAACGGGCCCAGGTCTTTGGCCGGATCACCGGCGACTGCCGGACGGGCATGCTGCGGAGGCGCCTGCGCCAGCAAAGAACCAGTTAGCGCCATGAGACAAGCCGCTATTTTGAGACTGGTTTTCATCGTTTGTACTGTGTTTCCAGCCGGGTCTTCGCGCGCTGCAGCGCCAATTCAATGAGCGTATCCAGCAATTGCGCGTAGGGGATGCCTGAATACTCCAGCATTTTGGGATACATGCTGATGGATGTGAAGCCCGGAATGGTATTGATTTCGTTGATGTAGAAGCGTCCGGTGGCGGTTTCCATGAGAAAGTCCACCCGCGCCATGCCCTCGCAGCCAACGGCGTCAAAACACCCCACCGCCAAACGCTGCATCTCAGCAGTTTGATCGGCGCTGAGCTTGGCGGGCAGTTCAATGCGGGCCTGGTTCAATAGATATTTATCTTCGTATGTATAGAAATCCTGCGACGGAATAATTTCGCAGGGGATCGAAGCGGTGGGCTCATCGCCGCCCAGGACCGCGCACTCAAATTCACGCCCGGTAATGCCCCGTTCCAGCAGGATTTTGCGGTCGTATTTAGCGGCAGTTTCTAGCGCCAGTCTCAGTTCGTCAGTATTTTTCGCCTTGGTGATTCCGACCGAGGATCCCAGGTTGGCGGGTTTTACAAAAACTGGAAAGGCAAAAGGCAGCACTATATTCGACGGATCAAAGTGGCCGCGCGTTACCACCAGGTGCTCCACCACGGGCAGGCCGGCTTGGGCGCACAGCCTTTTCGTGACGGCTTTATCCATGGCGACAGCCGAAGCCAGAACACCCGCGCCAACGTAAGGCAGCCCGGCAAGCTCCAAAAGGCCTTGCACGGTTCCATCTTCGCCAAACGTTCCATGCAAGGCGGGGAAGACCACATCAATTCCAGGGTTCCCGCCGGGCTCCGGGACGATGGGACCGGGGTGCCACTTGCCTTCCAAATCTATGAAGTATTCGGATATGCAATATTTCGAAGGGTCTAGCGCGGCTTTGATGGATTGCGCGGAACGGACAGAAATTTCGTGCTCTCCGGAACGGCCGCCGAAGACCAGCGCGACAGAAATTGATTTTGACGTGGTGGGCAAAAACTATTGTCTCTCGGCCAAAATAGAAAAAGCCACTTGCCTATCGCTAGGTAAATGGCTTATTTCGAAATCAATGCAACGCGGTTACTTGCGCGATGAGATTGAGTTCAACTGATGAATGAAAGCGCGCGCCGGCATGGGAACGACCGGCTGAGATTCCATAATTTCCTTATTGGTGATGGCCTTTCCGTACAATTCCTTATTTGCATCGACATCTTCCGTCACTGCCGAACCGCCCAGATCAAGACCGCCGAAGACGCCGCGCGATCGCGAGTAAGAGAGAATCTGCGCATGCATCATGGCGTCTGTCATGGCCGAGGAATCTCGCCCAACCGGACCAGCCGCGCCGGAAGCTTCTCCACCGATCTGGAACTTGCTGGTCAATAGCTTGCTCATCCCCTCCCGGTTCATCACAAGCATCATGACGTCAGTCTCTTTACCGCCAATGAGTAAACCGAATTTGCCGCCGGTCAATTTTAAGGATCCTGGTGAACTCCAGCCGTGACCACTCTCCTTCCGGCAACTGAAGAAACCTTTGCCGTACTGGCCGCCAACGATAAACCCGCCGGCTTTCAGATTCGGGATCACTATCACGCATGCTGCTTTATTAAATAAGTCCTGCGGGACACCCTTATCGTCGGCCGTCATCAAATCTTTCAAATCTTGAGTAGCGGCAGTCAACCGGGCTTCCGCCGACTTTT
This sequence comes from Bryobacteraceae bacterium, assembly GCA_036488895.1. Classification (GTDB taxonomy): domain Bacteria; phylum Acidobacteriota; class Terriglobia; order Bryobacterales; family Bryobacteraceae; genus Bog-105. The sequence continues at coordinate 9,235 of DASXGT010000040.1, forward strand.
GGGCAAACCCCGGAACTGTCATTAAAGAGGCCGCCAATAGCGCCCCAACTGCAAATTTCATAATTCCTCCAAGCTTCACTTTCTTACTCACCGTAACGTATCTTCTGGTCATTAGACCCTCGTTTCGCTAATCTGTTTCACGACCTCTTTGGCCATTCGAATGCAGTCGGGAATCCCAACGCCGTCGTAGGCATTACCCACCAGAGCCAGGCCTGGATACTGCGGCAGAATTTGAGCAATGTTTTGCCGGCGCCTGGCATGGCCGACAACATATTGGGGCATGGAGCGGGGCCAGGCGTGAACCGTGCCAAAGCGCGGCGCCGCCGTCACACCCATGAAATGCCGAAAATCGTCCCGCACACGCTGGATTATATCTGCTTGAGGTGTATTTAGGAACTGGACGGCCTGGTCACCCACAATGAAGCCGCGCAACGCGGCCAAGCCCGGAGGCACGCGCGATGGGAATTTGGTATTGACCCAAGTGGCTGCGGCTATGGTTTTCCGTTCCGCTTGCGGCACTAGAAATCCGAATCCATCCAGCGGATGGTTGAGCTCCGCCCGGTTATAGACAAGCATGGCAAGAACGGCGGAAGAATAAGGGATGGCCGATAATTCGGAGGCGAGCGGCGGCGCCGAAGCCTGTAACAGTTTGCCTGCAACATGCGCCGGACAAGCAAGCATTAGCCTATTCGCTTCCAGCCAGGCGTCTCCGGCTTTCACGCGCCAAATTGAGCCGGACCTTTCTATCCGCGTAGCTTCAGCGAAAACGACATTTGTGGATTCCGCGATAGCGCCAGCCAGCGCGTCAGTGAGAGTCTGCATGCCGTCGCGCAAGGAAAGAAACATAGGGCCGCTAGGTTTGTTGCGAGCTTCCCCCCGGACTCCCTTCACCAGGCTGCCGAATTTTTGCTCGTAACCGGCAAAGCGAGGTAGAACACTTTGCGCGCTGAGACTGGCTGAGTTGCCGCCGTATACGCCGCAAAGCAACGGCTCCGTCAGGTATTCCAAGACCTCCCGGCCGAAATGCTCTTCCACTAATTGGCCGACGGAAATGTCTTCAGCTCTCTGGCGCGGTTGAGCCAGGGTTTCTTTCAGAATGCGCCACTTGGCGCCCACGCTGAGTAACGGAGAACGTATGAGCGGCCCCCATTGTCCGGGAACCATCATTACCATGCCCTTCGGCAGGGGAACCAGCTTGCCGCGGCGCGCGACAAAAACGCGCCTGGCCTGGTCATTAGAGCCCATAACCTGTCCGGCTAAGGCTGGCAATTCCCGCGCCAACTCTGTCACCGCCGGTTTGGAGGCGATGTAGCTATCGGGTCCGGCTTCTAACTGGCAACCTTCAATCAAATCAGTCTTGATCAGGCCGCCCAGCCGGTTTTCCTTCTCGATAATCGTGGACGGAATACCCGCCTTGGACAGAAAGTAGGCGGTGGCCAAGCCCGATACGCCGCCACCGACGATCAGCACGCGATCGGGCATTGGGTTAGCGCTGGAACTCGCGCACCATCTGAACCACGGCCTTCACATTTTCCACGGGAGTTTCAGGTAGAATGCCGTGGCCGAGATTGACGATGTGGCCGGGCCGCGCGCCGGTTCGCCGCAACAAGTTTGTCACCTTGGTGCGCAGTTCGGGCAGCGGGGCAAATAAGGCAATCGGGTCCAAATTGCCTTGAATAGCGGAGCGGTAGCCGATATCCATCCAGGCTTGATCGATGTTGATGCGCCAATCGACGCCGAGCACGTCCCCGCCGGCGGCGTGCAATTCACGGAAAAAACCCGCGGTGCCGGTGCCGAAGTGAATGACGGGAACTCCGCGCGACCGAATGCGCTCAATCAACGCACGCGAATACGGCTGCACGTAGCGGACATAATCTTCCGGTCCCAACGCGCCCACCCAGCTATCGAACACCTGTATAGCCCGCGCGCCTCCGCCGATTTGGAGGCTCGCGAAATCACCCAGCACGTCGACCAGCTTCCCCATCAGACGCCGCCACATGGTTTCATCGGCATACATCAGCTTCTTGGTCTTGAGGAACGTTTTCGATGGGCCGCCTTCAATCATGTAGCTAGCCAACGTAAACGGCGCGCCCACGAAGCCAATGACCGGCACCCGGCCACCCAGCGCGCGCGTGACCAGTTGAATGGATTCGGCCACGTAACCTAGATCGTCCGTCCGGTTAATGGAGAGAGCGTCGATATCCTCCGGTTCGGTGATTGCGTTCTCGATGGACGGACCTTCGCCTGTGATGAATTCCAGCTTGAGGCCCATTGGCTCGACCGGCAACAGCAGATCGGCAAAAATAATGGCCGCGTCGACGTCGAGAATTTCAACCGGCTGCAGCGTCACTTCGGCCGCCAACTCCGGCTTTTTACAAATATCCAGAATCGGGTGTTTCGCGCGGATATCCCGGTAAGATTTCATGTAGCGGCCAGCCTGCCGCATGAACCAAACCGGGCGCACGTCTGTAGGCCGGCGCCGGCACGCCTCCAAAAACCGCCCGCCCCCCGTCTCACTCACTCGCATGCATGTCCTGGCCGGGACCGATGCCCTTTGCGCTTCTGTAATGACCCATGTAGAAAGACTAGCGTGACGGCTGTTTCTGATCTCGAGGGCGGCCGCGGCGCACCCGTTTTAGCAACTGTTCCATGCGGGTATTTGCCGCTATTTTGACGTCCGGCTCGAAGTGCAATTCCGGCACGCGGAACAAGTTGAGCCGCTCGATGATCTGGCTGCGGAGAAAATGACGCGCGCCGTCCAGCGCCAAAATGCTTTCTTCTTGATTCGTGCCCGGGCCGAAATGCAAGCGCACCTGCGCGTGTTTCATATTGGGCGAGACTAAAACCTCAGTGACCACCGCCTCGCCAATTCTTGGGTCTGAAAGTTCGTAGCCGATCATTTCGCTGAGCTCCTCGCGCAGAGCCTCGGAAACTCGTTCGGCCCGATGATTCTCCATTTCGCGCCTCCATTTTAAGTGTAAGATGCCGGGGCAAAAGTGCCTACATTGCAGTTCAAAAATGGAAGATTACGGTTGATTAGCCCGGTTGCGCCAGTACCCGGGCCGACGGCGGGCGTGGGCTATCGCGAGAATTTCAATTCGGTCAGGAAGCACACGGTAGATAATCGCGTAAGGATATCGCCGGAATAAAACGCGCGTCAATTGTAACCGGTTTGGGGGCTCCGCGCCGGATTGTCGATAATGGAAGAAATGGCGACTCAGCCTGTGACACGCATCACCGAAGAGGAATATCTTCGCCTCGAACGCGCGGCTACGTACAAGAGCGAGTTCATAAATGGCGAAATATTCGCCATGGCGGGCGGAACGCTTTGGCACGCCCGGATAGCCGTGAATTGGGGCGCGCATCTTGTATACAAGCTTCGCGGCGGAAATTGCAATGTGTTTTCGTCTGACGCCCGCGTGCGGACAACGGCTTCCGGTTCCTACGTTTATGCGGATGTAAGCGTAACCTGTGGAGACTCTCTTATAACGAAGGACGACGATATTCTGGTCGATCCGAAAGTTGTCATCGAAGTGCTTTCACCGTCGACCGCCGACTACGATCGCGGTAAAAAGTTTGAGCTCTATCGCGAGATCCCGACGCTTCAGGAATACGTCCTTACCCATAGCGATTCACCGCATATCGAGCATTTCGCGCGTCAAGCGGATTCGAGTTGGATCTTTCGCGAGTATAAAGGCTTGGAAAGCTCGCTGCGGCTCGCCTCGATCAACTGCGAGATCGGGTTGGCGGATATCTACGAGCGGATTCTTTTCACCTAAAGCCACTCCACGCTAGAACCCGTTAACGCCCCGCCCAACAAGCCGGCCGCGTGACTTTCCACAGCGGCGAGGACCTTTTCCGCAAATACCCGGTCACTTGAAACGGTCACCGCCGCCACCACGGCATGCTGCCAGGAATCCAGACCGTCTATTTCAGAGACCGCCACGTTGAAGCGGTCCCGCAGACGGTCTTTCAGGCTCTTTACTACGTGACGCTTCTCCTTCAGAGAATGTGAACTCTCCACTAGGATTTCAAGCGTCAATACGCCGATAACCGGCATGGCTAACCCAACCCGCTAAGCGGGCTGAGACAACTGGGGAGCCACACGCTCCATGGCGAAGGCTTCCAGAATATCGCCCGCGTTAACGTCGTTAAAGTTGACCAGGGAAATACCGCACTCCACGCCGTTCTTCACTTCGCTTGCATCGTTTTTGAAGCGCTTCAAGGCTTCGATCTTGCCGGTGTGAATCACCGCTCCGTCGCGCTTGAGGCGGATCTGACTGTCGCGGCGTATGGAGCCGTCCGAAACATAGCAACCGGCCACCGTTCCCACCTTGCTGATTTTGAAGGTTTCGCGAACTTCGGCATGGCCCTGAATGGTTTCCTTGAAAACAGGGTCCAGCAAACCGGTCATGGCCAGCTTGACCTCGTCTATCAACTCGTAAATGATGTTGTGGTGCCGGATGTCCACCTTCTGCTGTTCAGCAAAGGCCGGCACTTTACTCTCGGGCTTCACGTTGAAACCGATAATTAACGCATCTCCGGCAGAAGCCAGCAATACATCGCTCTCGGTGATGGCGCCCACGCCCGCATGCAACACCCGCACGCGAATTTTGTCGTTCGAAAGCTGCTGCAGCGTATCGGACAGCACCTCCGCCGTTCCGCCCACGTCCGCTTTGATGATGAGGTTCAGGTCCTTGAGATCACCCTCTTTGAACTGGCGATGCAGCGAATCGAGGGTCGCCACGCGCGCGCCCTTCTGCATGGCGACATCGCGGGCTTTCGCGCCGCGGTACACCACAATCTGCTTGGCCTTTGAGGTATCGGAGACCACCTGGAAGTTGTCGCCTACTTCGGGTAAGCTCTCCAAACCGATGACTTCCACCGGCATGGACGGCTCCGCTTCCTTGACCTGGTTGCCGCGATCGTCAAACATGGCGCGCACCTTATTAAACAGCGCGCCGCAGATGAAGAAGTCACCCACGCGCAGCGTACCGTTGCGAACCAGCATGGTAGCCACGGGACCGCGGCCTTTATCCAATTTGGCCTCAAGCACGGTGCCCAAAGCCGGACGGCCCGGATTTGCTTTCAAATCCTGCAAGTCGGCCACAAGCAAAATCATTTCAAGCAACAGATCGAGGTTTGTGCCGGCCTTGGCCGAAACCGGCACCATGACAACGTCGCCGCCCCAATCTTCAGCTAGAAGGCCGCGATCGGCAAGCTGCTGTTTCACGCGATCGGGCTGGGAATCGGGTTTGTCGATTTTGTTAATGGCGACAATCATCGGGACGCCCGCGGCCTTGGCGTGATCGATGGCTTCGATGGTTTGCGGCATCACGCCGTCGTCCGCCGAGACCACCAACACCACGATGTCGGTCACCTTGGCTCCACGCGCACGCATGCGGGTAAACGCCTGGTGGCCGGGAGTGTCGATGAACACGATCTTGCGGCCGTTCCGCTCAATGTAGTAAGCGCCGATATGCTGCGTAATGCCGCCGGCTTCGCGCCCGGCCACATTGGTTTGGCGAATCGCGTCAAGCAGCGACGTTTTACCGTGATCGACGTGACCCATGATGGTGACTACGGGAGCGCGCCGCACCAAATCTTTGGTTTCTTCGGCCAACTCGATATCCTGCGTGGCCTCTTCTTCGTAGCTGACTTTGTTTGTGGAAGCGCCGAATTCGCGCGCCAACTCTTCGGCCAGTTTCACGTCAAGCGTCTGGTTAATGGTGGCGAAAATCTTCTTCTCCACCAGCTTCTTGATCACCATGTTGGCTTTTACGCCAAGCTTTTCAGAAAGCTCAATCACCGTAACGCCCTCGGCGACGGTAATCTCACGGTCAATGGGCGGCGGTACGAAAATGGCCTGGCGTTTGGAAACGCGCTCGCGAAGGTTGCCCTCTTGATCTTCCCGTTTGTGCGCCGGTTGCCGGGTACCAGGCTTGGCCTGATGACGGCGCGGCTGCTCAACCGGAATGGGGCTGGCTGAATCAGGCCGCAGACTGGTCGGATGCATGGGGCGCAATCCGCCAGGACGGCGTAATCCGATGGGCTGGCCGGGTCCCGTGCCGGGCTGGCCGGGTCCACGCATTAAAGGTTGGCCGGGACGAACCGGACCACGATAAAGAGGCTGGCCGGGAGCAGGTGACGAGGGCCGGACCGGTGCTCCGGGGCGAGGCATGGCGGGCGCGGCGGGGCTGGGCCGGACTTGTTGGGCCTGTTGTTGTTTCAGGCGCTGTACTAGATCGGGACGCGGCGGAACAATGGGACGGGCTTGCGGCTGCCCCGCGAGTTGACGGGGAGCTTGCGGCGGACGCGGCGCAATGGGCGCGCCGGGTGTCAGTGACTGACCGGGACCGGGCCGCGGTGGAGCCGGACGCTGCGGAGGCGGAATGGGCGAACCCGGAACAGCACTGGGGCCAGGCGATGCCGCACCGGGGGACGCGGACACTGATGGGCCGGGAGCCACCACATGCGTAGGCGCATGCTGTAATCTTCCAGCGGGAGTTTGCGGAGCAGGCGGCGTCACCGGACGTACCGGCACGGAAATGCCCGGCGCCGGCCGAAACGGCCTATCCTGCGGAGTCACGGCGGGACGCGCCGACGGTTCCGCCGGCAACGGTTGCCTGGGTCCAGCCGGCGGAAAAGCGGGAGCCGAAGGCCCCACTCTGGGAGTAGCCGGAGGAAGCGGCCGAGCCGGGATGGAAATATTCCGATTCACTGCACCCGCGCCATGCGCGAGCGGAGGCTGAATAGCGCCCCCACCAAGCGGCGGACGCAGCGGCTTAAAAGAAGGAATGGGCCGGTCCGGTTCAGTCGGAGCGGCGTGCTGCGCGGCTACCGGTTCCTGTGCGGGAACACCCGGCGCGCCATGCGGCGCTAAAGCGGGCGGCGCTGAAGCGGGCTGCGGCGCACCAGGCTGCGCGGGAGTTTCACGAGCCACAATCGGTGTAAACGGTCTAGCCGGCGGCGTTTTAGGAACATCCGCTACGACGGTCGGTGAAGTTGCTACAGGGGGAGCTGTCACAGGTGGAATTGCTATAGGCGGAACGGGTGGACGCTGGGTTACTAAACGCGAAATTTCAGGGATGTGCGCGGAAGCGGCGGCAGCACGATGTGCTGGACGTGGTTCCGCTGAAGGCTCGACACGCGGTTCCACGGCGGCCGGCGCAACGGCTTCCTCGTGACTGTTATCGTCTTCCTCCGGGCCATAATCATCGTGATCATTGGGACCGGCCACATCTTCGGGACGCCGGGGAGGCGCATCAGGACCGGTTAGACGACGCCGGAGTTCCAGCGCGGCGTCTTCCTCGATCGAGCTGGAGTGCGTTTTTTTCTCGCGAACGCCCAATTCGGGAAGCATCTCGAGGATTACGCCTGGCTTTACTTCTAACTCCCGCGCCAGCTCATTTATTCTGATTTTCTTCATAGAAGAGACTGCTACGTAACTCCTTACAGCACCACACTTTGTAACACACTACTCAGATCTATCAATGGTATCAGACAGAACCGCATTCCCGGTCTCATCCGGGCCGCCGGACGCCAAACCCCGCATGCTCGACGGAGCGCCCGATAGGCCTTCCACCAAGCCGAGATCCAGTATTTCGGCCTCGCCATTTTTCTTAAGCAGCGCCGATTCATGCTTCGCCAAGTCATGCTCAAGCACTCCGGTTTCCAGGCTTTCGAACGAATCCCCGTTCGGCCCGGAGAACGACTCCTGGTCAATTACCTGCTCAATACCGGCCGCGTCCCCGGGCGCCTGATCACTGGCGTCTCCGCTTTCCGGTTCTTCCTGCGCTTCGTCGTACTCGCCATAAAAGGCGACCACGCTGGTTTGAATCTCCCGCACGATATCTTCGTCGATTCCGGGAATGGCTTCCAACTCTTCCGGTGTCATGGAGCCGAGCCGCTCCACTGTGCCGATGCCCGCGCCGACCAGCTTTTCGACGATACTTTCCTGCATGCCGTGGTCAATCAGCACCGAAACCGGCGCGCCCGACATGACCATGTCACCCATGCGCGATTCCATTTCGCGGCGCTTTTCTTCTTCGCTCTTGATGTCGATCTTCCAACCGATCAACTTCGCCGCCAAGCGGACGTTCTGGCCGCGCTTGCCGATGGCCAGCGAAAGCTGCAGATCGTCCACCACCACTTCCATATGCTTTTCGCTGCCGTCCATGATGGTCACGCGCGAAATTTTCGCCGGACTCAGCGCCTTCGTCACGTATTGAACCGGGTCTTCCGAGTATTCGATGATGTCGATTTTCTCGCCGCGCAACTCGCGAATGATGGACTGCACGCGCATACCCTTCATGCCCACGCAGGCGCCGACGCTATCCACGTCGCGGTCGCGGCTGAACACGGCGATTTTGGTCCGCTCACCCGCCTCCCGTGCGCATGCTTTAATGGCGACGGTGTTGTCGTAAATCTCGGGCACTTCCTGCTCAAACAGGCGCATGACCAGCTCCGGCGCGCCGCGGGAAACCACCACGCCCGAATTCTTGCCGCTGCGCTCCACGCCCTTAATCACGCAGCGAACGCGATCGCCGACACTGAAATTCTCAATCCGCGACTGTTCTTTTTTGGTCAGGCGCGCTTCCACTTTTCCCATGTCAACGATGTAATCCTGGCCCTCCAGGCGCTTAATGACACAGTTCACCAGCTCGCCCTGGCGGCCCTGAAATTCGGAAAACACGCTGTCGCGCTCCGCTTCGCGCACTTTTTGCAAAATGACTTGCTTGGCGGTTTGCGCGGAAATGCGGCCCAGCAATTCCGTGGGCTTCGGCTCGCGCAGCTCGGCTCCGATCACGGCGGCGGCATCGATTTTCTTGGCCGCTGGCAGGCTGATTTGCTTGATGGGATCATCAACCGTTTCCACGACCAGCTTCACGCTATAGATCTGCAGGTTCCCCGTGCGCTCATCCAAATCCGCAACCAGATCTTCCTGCGAACGGAAATGCTTGCGGGCAGCCGCCAGCATGGCGTCCTTCACCGCGTCCAGGACAATCTGCGGATCTATACCCTTCTCTTTACTGAGCATCTCAATGGACTGATAGATCGAAGCCACGTCAAAACCTCTTCATTGAAAAACTGGAATCTTTTAGAGTGAAATGGAAGCCGGAAACGCTACCACTCGAACTTCAAGTTCGCTTTTTGAACTTGTTCAAGAGGTACACGCAACACGTTGCCCGGTTCGACTTCCAGCGCGAGCGTCCCACCGGTGATTTCGGCGAGTTTCCCGGTTAAGCTGGTGCGCTGGCCGCCCGGCTCTAGAATCGCTAGCCGGATCGTCTGTCCCACCGCGCGCTCGAAATCGCGCGGCTTGGAGAGCTTGCGCTCCACCCCAGGTGAACTGACTTCCAAAGTGTAGCCATCGTCCGGAATTACGTCTTCTTCGTCCAGCAGCTTGCCCAATCGCTCGGAAATCAGCGCACAATCCTCGTGAGTTACTCCGCCCGGCTTATCGATATAAACACGTAGCAGCCGGGCCTTGCCCGCACCACGCAGTTGGATATCCACCATTTCGATATCCGTACCCACGGTTGCGCGCTCACCGAGTCCGGTGATCCTTTCCATTAGCCCGCTTTGTTCCACTACTGCCATTCTTATTCCCGAGCAATAAAAAAGTGGGCGATTGCCCACCTTCATTAGCCGACACTACACCTAATATTTAACCACACTATGGTGGGTATGGGGTGCTACGGCGGTTCTTTCTCCCCGGATGCAACATTTTCCGGGTAGCGTTTGCTTTTCCCAGTTGTTGGTTTGAGTCATCCGGGCTTTTTTAGTTTCGCCGCAATTTCGAGGTCCGGTTCCGTCGTTTTTCATTCAAATAATTTGAATTCGTCGTTGACGCCCCTCGCCGCTTTGCATAAACTTCTGATAACATTCGGCTGAGATTGGGCTTGGGGCCCGTTTGCGGTTACGGTTTTTTACGCGCCTCCCGGGTCTTCGCGCTCGGCGCCAAGAGGAGGTCGGACCATGAAACCCGCCACCACCGTTACAAAGGTCTGCCGCATCCTTGATCAATTTAAGGATCGCCCTTCGTTGGGCATAACCGATTTGGCTCGCAGTTTGGACATGCTTCCCAGCGATGTTCATCGCATCGTGACCTCATTGCAATTCCATGGCTACGTGGAGCGGAACCCGGAAACCAGGCGTTACCATCTCGGCGCCGGTCTCCTCAGGCTGAGTCTCACCACCTTGCAGCGCGGCGTCGTTCAGGAGAAAGGCCACTCCGTGCTTACCCGGCTCTCGCGCCGTTTGGACGCCGCTACCCATTTGGCGTTGCTGGACAGCAGCCGCTGCGAAGCCTTCCTTTCTGATCAAGTGGAGCACCCCGCACTCACCATCTTTAAATCACGCCTTGGCTCCGCTACAGCCCTGCACTCCACGGCCCTGGGAAAAATGATTATGGCTGGGATGGATGCCGCAACCATTCAACGCGCTGTTGAACGCCGCGGGCTTCCCAAAAGCACCAGCAAAACCATCGCCGACCTCCAGGCTTTGGAAAAAGAACTCCTTCTCACTCGCCAGCGGGGTTATTCCACCGACTACGAAGAGTCCGCCGAAGGCGCTTGCTGCATCGCTAGGCCCATCCGCAACTGCACGGGCATGGTCATTGGGGCCATCAGCGCGTCCATGAATGCCAGCCGCTTCCAAAGCGTCAGTCAAAGTCATTTGGCAAGCGTTGTAAATACCGCCGCCGCGGAGCTCTCCGGCATGTTGGGCTATGATCCCGGCAACCTTGACCAGTATCCGCACGCAGGCTAGCCCAGTGATTTCTACTTCAGGAACTCAATCATGAATCATTCTTCAAATATTTCCCGCCGTAGCGCACTCGCGGCCGGCCTCTCGGCCGCTGTCCTGTTTGCCGATCGCGGCTTCTCTCAAACCAAAGCCCGCGCCCTTTGTTTGGTCGGCGACCGCTACCACAACCCCGACTACATCCGCGTCGGACTCGACAAAGTTTTCACTCCACTCGGCATCAAAGCGGATTACACCTTCGCCTACGATTCCATTTCATCCACGTTATTAAAACCTTATGATCTGTTTCTGATCCTGCGTGACGGAATGATTTGGCCACAAGGCTACCTCGGACCCGATGCCTACACCGCTTACGAGAACGGTTTCGAGAATAAAAAAGACTTCCCCGCTTTAAAACCCGAGCCGTGGATCACCGAGGAGCAAGCGCACGCGATCCACGATTTTGTGGACGCGGGCAAAGGTTTCTATCCCCTGCACAACGGCAGTAACATTTCCGTCTATTCAAAAACCTTTCGCGACGTCATGGGTGGCGCCTATATCGGGCATCCCACCATGCGCCCGTTTAAAGTGCGGATCACGAATCACAGCCATCCCATCACCAAAGATATTCAGGATTTTATGGTCAACGACGAGCAGCATTACGTCGCTTACGATAAAGATCCCAAATATCTGCTAGCCGAATCCGACAATATAGACGGCCTTGATTACGACGGGCGTGGAACTAAGTCGATTGCAGCTTGGGCTTATGACTATGGAAAGGGCCGCGTGGTATTTACGGCTGTCGGCCACACCATTCATGCGCTTTGGGTCCCGCAGCATCTGGAGCTGCAAAAACGCGCAGTCCGTTGGCTCCTGAAGGAAATATGAAGTGGATTTTATCGGCTCTCCTGTTGGCCGCGGCTATTCCGCGCGCCGGATTCGCTCAAGCTGCAACAACTATGGCAACTTATTACTATCTATATGTAGGAACTTACACCGGGCCTAATAGTAAAGGTATTCATGCCTTTCGCTATGATGCGGCGCAATCTGCCTTGCAGCCCTTGGGCACTGTGGCCGAATTGGAGCGGCCCTCCTTCCTTGCGCTTTCTCCCGATCGCCGCTTCCTCTACGCAGTGAGTGAACTGGGTAATGACGGCAAAGTCGAAGGCGCCGTCTATGCGTACGCGATTCATCCGGCTACCGGCAAACTGACATTCTTGAACCGCCAGTCATCCGGCGGCGGAGGCGCCTGTCACTTGGTAGTCGACAAATTGGCAAAAACTCTATTGGTCGCGAATTACGGTACGGGCAGCGCTACCTCTTTCGCGCTCAAGCCCGATGGCTCCATCGGAGACCGCGTATCCAAGATTCAATTTGAGGGTTCTGGACCTAATGCGGAGCGTCAGGGCGGTCCTCACGCCCACGCGGTCGTCCTCTCTCCGGACAATCGATTTCTCTTTGTTCCTGATCTGGGAACCGACCATATTCATATCCTCAGCTTCGATTCATCGAGCGGACGCTTGGCTCGAAGCGCTGACGTTACGGTGAAGCCGGGAGCGGGCCCGCGCCATTTCACGTTTTCTCCCGATGGCCGTTTCGCCTATCTGATCTGCGAAATGGGTTCCCTGGTCGTTGCCTACCACTACAATTCTTCAACCGGCGCGCTGACTGAAATCCAAACCGCTTCTACTCTTCCGAACGGCTTCACCGGCGAAAACAATTCCGCGGAGATTGAGACAGACTCCACGGGCAAATTTCTATATGCTTCAAACCGCGGCCACGATAGCATCGCCGTCTTCTCCATCGACCCGAGCACGGGCAAACTCGAACGCCGGCAGATTGCGCCCACACAAGGCCGCACGCCGCGCAATTTCACCATCGATCCCACCCAGCGGCATCTGCTCGCCGCCAACCAGGATTCCAACAAAATTGTGTTCTTCGACCGCGATCTGCAAACTGGGAAATTGACCGCTACCGGCAAGACTGTGGACGTTCCTTCGCCGGTGTGTCTGTTATTTACTCCAGCGCCATAATTCACCAAATATTTTGAATGCTGAATTGATTCTTTTTCGTGTTCTCATTACGCTCGGGATACAACCAATCCAGAAAGAAGTGGTCGAAATGGCTACAAAATTCTTTTTCTTGCCCTTGCTGCTCGCGTCCGTGCTGACGGCGCAAAGTGGCTCCGCCATTTTCGGGACGGCCTCTGATCCTTCCGGCGCTGCGCTAATTCGTGCCGATGTTATCGCCACGAACCAGGCTACCGGTGAAGTAACTAAGGTCCAATCCAACGAATCGGGCGATTACATCTTCCCGGACTTGCAGCCTGGAACGTACAAGCTGACCTGCCAGGCTCCCGGTTTTACTACGCTCGAACAGGTGGATATCGTTCTCGAGGTAGGCCGCCGCCAACGCATCGATCTCCATATGGCAGTCGGCGAAGTCCGGCAAGTCACTGAGGTGCAGGGTACCGCTACAACCGTTGATACCATTGGTTCCACCGTAAAGGAAGTGGTCGATTCGCATCGCATGGATGATCTGCCCGTGAACGGCCGCAATGCGCTTTCACTGCAGGCGCTGCTCCCTGGGGCCATTCAGATGGGCACCGGATCGGCTGCCTCGGGCGTTGCCCTCAACACAAATCTGGTCTTCAGCGTGAACGGCGCGCGTCCGGATCAATCCGCCTATATTCTCGACGGCGGCCTAAACATGGACATGTATAACAATGTCCCCGCCGCTTTCCCGAATCCTGATACGCTGCAGGAATTCTCCATGCTCCAGAACAGCTACAGCGCGGTCAGCGGCCGAAACGCGGGCGCGGTCGTCAACATGATCACCAAGTCGGGCACAAATCACTTGCACGGAGATCTCTACGATTTCTTCCGCAACAACGATATGGATTCCCGCAATTTCTTCTCGCCCACCACCTCGCCTCTCCACCGCAATCAGTTTGGCGGAACCGTTGGTGGCCCTGTCTTATTGCCGCACTACAGCGGACGTGACCGCACCTTCTTCTTTTTCGCCTTTGAAGCCACCCGGCAGCGCCTTGGCACTACCAATTCATCCACCGTTGTTCCAAGCGCGCTGGAACGTCAAGGAGATTTTTCGCAAAGCCGCATCGGCGGTCGTCCCGTCACGGTCGCCTCGCCCTCCTCGGTCACCGCCGCCAATCCAGTCGGCTCCCCATTTCCCGGAAATATGATTCCGTTCAGCCTACTTGACCCGGTTGCCTTGAACTTCACCAAAGCCTTTATTCCACTCCCCAATGCTCCGGGGAACACCTATACGTATAACCTCTCTGTTCCCACCAACGACAATCAGGTAGTTACAAAAATCGACCATTCTTTCTCTAACGCCAATAAGTTCAGCATCCGTTATTTCTGGGATGACTCCTACACCGTCGCGAATACCGTTCTACCGGCCTTCAATTCACAGAATGATTGGGTCACCCATAACGGAACCATCAATGATACGCACATCTTCAGTCCGCACCTGGTAAACGTGGCCACCGCTACCGTTGCCCGCAACACCTTTATCCGCAGCCCGCTTGTCACTAGTCCGGCTAATTTTGCCGCGCTCGGCTGCCAATCCTGCATTCCTCTATCGCCCCCAGGCGTGCCTACTGATTGGGCCGTTAGCGTGACCGGCGGCATCGGCTTGCGCGTGCCCACAAACTACTTCAGTTACATGATGAATTACCAGTTCCTCGATACAGCCTCCTGGACGCTAGGCAATCACTTGCTGCAGTTTGGCGGTGACATCGCCAAAGTACGCCGCAACGGCCGCGAATTTTTCCAGAAGGACACTCAATTTGCCTTTAACGGGCTGCGTTCCGGAAACTCAGGTTACGGCTATGCCGACTTCTATTTAGGCGCGGCCACCAGCGTCTATCAGAACTCTCCCATCTCTTCTTTCCAATACAAGTGGACCCCGTTCCTCTATCTCCAGGACGATTGGCGCGTCTCCCACAACCTCACCGTCAATCTCGGTGTGCGCTGGGAGCCGTATATCGCCATCGAAGATTCCTACGGGCAGAACGCCGCCTTTCGAGCGGGCCAGAAATCCACTGTCTATCCATTAGCTCCCGTTGGTTACGTGTTTCCAGGCGATACCGGCATCAGCTCTGGAGTCGCGCCCAGCCGCTATCGCCGCTTTTCGCCGCGTATCGGCTTCGCCTATGATCCATTTGGCAATGGCAAAACCAGCATTCGCGCTGCTTACGGAATTTTCTCGGACACTCTCCAACTCGTCGCGCTGAACTCCAATCCCACTGACCAGCCCTTCTCCTACGGCTTGACCACCTTTAACGTTCCGTTTTCCAATCCCTACGTGAACAATCCGGCGCAGCTCCAGTTGCTCCAGTCTTATCAGCGCCCCACTTCGGCCGCCCAGCGCTCCACCTGGCCCTTCTATCTTCCCCTGCAGGTCATATCCATGAATCCGGATTTCACCAGCGGCTACATACAGCAGTGGAATGCCAACGTGCAGCGTGAGCTGCCCGGTAAGATTGTACTCACCGTAGGTTATCTAGGCAGCAAAGGTACGCGCCTACATGTAAATGAGCAGTTGAATCCGGGCATTTACATCCCCGGACAATCCACCACGGGCAACATTGATTCGCGCCGCATTTATCAGGGTTATCAGACTATTGAGAGCATTCAATCCACCGCCAATTCCACCTATCATTCGCTTCAGATCAGTTGGAACCGGCGTTTCGAGCATGGGTTCACATTTCTCGGCTCTTACGTTTGGTCTAAAGCCATCGATCTTGCCTCCACGGATGGAAATAGCGGCCTGGGAAATCAGGCTTCCAACCCATTCAATTGGGATAAAGATAAAGGTCCGGCCGATTTCAATGTGGCGCATCGCTTCGTTACTTCTTTCATTTGGGATCTACCGCTTTTCCGCAACTCGCACCGGTTCACTCAGGCCATGCTGGGCGGCTGGCAGGTCAATGGAATTGTCACGTTGCAAACCGGCAACCCATTTACCGTTACGGCGGGTGTGGACCGCAGCCTTTCCGGCGTGGGCTTGGATCACGCTGACATACTGGGTCCGGTGGCAACCTATGGCGGGTCCTCGCACGGAGCGGAAGTCGCTCGGTACTTCAATACCTCGGCATTTGCGCTCCCCGCGTTGGGAACGTTTGGAACCGCCGGCCGCAACATTCTCACTGGCCCCGGCCTAGCGAACTTTGATGCCGGCCTTTTCAAGCAATTTCCCATCAATGAAAGTCGCCGGTTTGAATTGCGCTGGGAAGTTTTCAATGTCTTGAATCACACAAATTTCCTAAACCCAACCGCCTCGCTTTCGAGCTCCACTTTCGGACGCATTCTTTCCGCCCGCGATCCACGCATTATGCAACTCGCGGCAAAGTTCTACTTCTAGCAGCAGCCTTATGTCCTACTCTTATACTCATTCTTCCAATCGTTTCCCGCTTTTGTTTCCAACAGCAGCTTTGCTGCTTTTCGCGGCCTGCTCTTGCAGCGGACCCCAAAATGCTTCATCATCCGCGGTTAAAGAAAGTTTCCCAACCGTCGGGTCAATTCTGCGCCTTGATCCTGCATTGGACACGCTCGTGCCGTCCGACGCCAAGATCGAAAAAATCGGCAGCGGCTTCAAATTCACCGAAGGCCCGCTGCCGTTTTCAAATGGCAACGTCTGGTTCAGCGACGTCGTCGGCAATGTGGTGCGCCAGTGGTCGCCGGACGGCTCTATTACGGAAATTCTCCGTCCGGGCGGCGCCGACAATCCGGATTATGCGCCGGCCGGCTCGTTCATCGGGCCCAACGGGATGGTATTCGATAAAGACGGCAACGTGCTCCTGTGCCAGCATGGCAATCGCCGCATCGTGCGCATTGATAAAGATCGTCACGTATCGGTTTTGGTGGATCGTTGGGACGGCAAGCGCTTCAATAGTCCGAACGATCTCGTTTTTAAAAGTGACGGCGCGCTCTACATCACTGATCCGCCTTATGGCCTGGTGAAACAGGATGACGATCCCACCAAAGAAATCAAATTCAATGGCGTTTTCCGCTATGCGGATGGCAAGGTCACGCCCGTCATTCGAGATCTCACGCGCCCCAACGGCATCGCGTTTTCTCCTGATGAGAAATATCTCTACATCAGCAATTCCGACGAAAAGCACAAAGTATGGATGCGCTACGAAGTTCAGCCGGATGGCTCGGTGGCCAACGGCAAACTTATCTTTGATGCAACCGCAGAACCGGCAGCCGGCAATCCCGACGGCTTGAAGGTCGATGCGCGCGGAAATGTCTACAGCGCTGGTCCCGGCGGCCTTTGGATATTTTCGCCCGAAGGCAAGCACCTCGGCACCATCAAGCCGGGGGAAACACCCGCCAATTGTAACTGGGGCGGCCCAGATCACAAGACACTGTTTATTACAGCCGAGACGGGTCTCTATCGCATCCGCTTATCGGTGGAAGGTGAGAAAGCTATCTATCATGACTAACATAAAGCGGCGAACCTATTTGACTTCTTTGTTATCTCTGCTTGGTGCTGCGTTTGCGTCGGGTCAGGCCAACGCGCCCGTGGCCGGGCGTTCCATAGCCCTGCACGTCGACCTGCAGGTGGACCCGGCTAAAGAGAAAGAAATGCTGGCCATCTTTCATGGCAAGTTTCATGCCGCCGCGGCAAAACAACCCGGATTCATTAGCGCCACCATGCTCAAGCTCCGCTCCACGCTGCAGGGCGTTGCGCCGCCGCATGCCAACTACCGCTTCGTGTTGCAATTCCATACGGAGGAACAGCGTCAGGCCTGGATTGCCACGCCCATCCACATAAAACTCTGGGGGACCATCGAACAAACCCTCGTCTCCAAGCAGTACACTGTTCTGCTGTACGACGCCGCTTAATGTGTCAACATTTCTGTAAGCACGCGCCCAGATGATCCGCTGGGCGTTTGTATTTCCAGAAGCGTGGCCAGCGTGGGCGCTATATCGTTAATCGCGATTGTTCCGTTATAGCGCCCTGCCGCAATGCCCGGACCCAGGAACAACACGGGAACGTGCCGGTCATACGCATAAGGCGAGAAGTGGCTGGTTCCACTGGTGCCGGCAACATAACCGGACTCAAACACCAGATGCAAATCACCGCTGCGGCGTGGATAGAAGCCGTTCATCTCCGCGCGCGCAATAAAATCTCCCGCCACGCCCGCCGTTAGTTGATCCCGCGAATAGACTCGTGCTACATGAAGCTGCGGAATCGCCAGAATCGCCTCGCTCGCAACTTGGTAAATGGTCCGTTCGTCTATCTTGCTCTTTGCCAGCACGGCGCGGTCAAAATAAAGCGAAGCGTCGCCCGCGCCTGGAATTAACCAGGCCTGCGGCCCAAACTTTTTGTTTAACGCAGTTTGCGCGGCGTCCTCTACATCTGCCAACAGACGGCCGCCCGGCATCTTCTCTTTTTCGGCATGCTCTGGTACCGCTGCTACGCCGTGATCGGCCGAAAGCACCACCAGCACATGATTCATTCC
Source organism: Bryobacteraceae bacterium (assembly GCA_036488895.1). Taxonomy (GTDB): domain Bacteria; phylum Acidobacteriota; class Terriglobia; order Bryobacterales; family Bryobacteraceae; genus Bog-105. The sequence continues at coordinate 27,476 of DASXGT010000040.1, forward strand.
TACTTTTTGATCGAGCAGTGCAAAAAATTTTCCCAACAGTTGGTCCGTCCGCAGCGCCATGTCGCGCACTTCCGGCGAATCCGGTCCCGCCTGATGCCCCACATAATCGTTCGAAGAAAACGAGATTGTCAGTAAATCCGTCGCGCCCCGCTGCCCCAGTTTTTCGCCATCCACGGCCTGCTCGGCAAAACCTTCAATCAACTCATTACCCCACGGGCTTGCCGGCAGCTTGGCATAGGGCTCGCTTGCGTCCGCGCGAAAATTCCACTTCTCGAACCCGTCCCATTTGCGGTCCACATACTGCGCCGGTAGCTTGCGGCCGTTAAATTCTTCGGCCCAACTGGGCAGCTTGTCCATGTAAAACGAGCTCGTGACAAAATTCCCGCTCACTCCATCGAACCAAAATGCTCCAGCGGCCCGGTGTCCCGAAGGCAAAATGGAACCGCGCGCCTTTATGGAAATGCCAATCACTTTTGATTCTTCATGCGCCACGCGAAGCTCATCGCCAATCGTGCTGACCAGCAATCGTTTGGGCGAAGCGGGATCGGAGTCGGTGCATTTCGCGCCTTCTGTCTCTTGATGCCCGCCTATTGTTTTAACGGTCCAATCGCAAACGCTGCTGACCATTTTTTTCTCGTCGCGGTCATACCAGTTGTTGTTCACAATCCCGCTCACCGCCGGCATCGCGCCGGAAAGGAATAGGCTGTGCCCCACCGCCGTCACGGTGGGAACCTGCTCATAAAAGGCGTTCGTAAAATCCGCGCCTTGCGTCATCATCTGGTGCAGGCCGCCGTGATAATCCGCCTGAAAGCGCGTCAAGTAATCGTACCGGAACTGGTCCACAATAATGGCTACCACCAGTTTGGGCTTGGCAACCGGCGCTGCGAAACCTATCGCTGAGCTTAGTAACAAAACTGCAATCTGATTTACTTTTCCCGCATGCATGCGGCCAGCCTAGCAGGTCGCCTCTTCGCGGTCGCCATGGCTTGGTGGTTCGGATGTAACTAGGAATTGCAATTCACCTTTCGAAAGATTTTGAATTCGATGCGGCGTGCCCGCGGGAACCCAGGCACCCTCGTTCTCGCGTAGCAATAAAACCTGCCCATTTACATCGAGCGTCGCCTCACCCCGCAGCACATAAAAAAATTGTTGTGCTCTCTGGTGCAGGTGCCGCGTCTCGCTCGTGCCCGGCGGCATGCTCTCCTGAATGATATGCAGCCGGTCATTCTTCACTAAATACCAGGCGTCGCAGCCATCGCCCCAGCCGTAGTGCTCGGCATTGGCCGTATTTGTGACTTCCGTGGGTAGCATCATAAGAAGAGCCATTATGCCTGAATCCTCCACCCGGCCCTACCGCATCGTAGACGTTTTCACGCTCAATCGCAGGGAAGGGAATCCACTTGCGGTATTTCCTGACGGCCAAGGCCTCGACAGCGAGACCATGCAAAGCGTAGCCCGAGAGCTAAACCTTTCGGAAACCGTTTTCATTCTCCCGGCCACCCGGCCTGATTGCGCCGCGCGTCTCCGCATTTTCACTCCCCGGCGCGAGATGCTCTTCGCTGGCCACCCCACGATCGGCGCCAGCTTCGTGCTTCTCAATGAGGGTATCGTCCCGAAAGACAGCGAGCATTTCGTCTTGGAAGAAGGCGTCGGCCCAGTGCCGATTCGCGTCGAATCCGGCGATCGTCCACTCATCTGGCTCACCACGCCGGGCATCCATGACGGGCCGACATTTGATCGTGAGCTCTGCGCCGAAGTCTTAGGGCTAAGCGCGACTGATCTACTGAACATCACGCCGCAACTACTCAGCGCTGGAAACCCGGTCATCTTCATTGCCGTGAAAGACCCAGCCACCGTCGATCGCGTGTCGCTTGACAGCGCCGCCAACCGCAAGCTCAGAGGCAATTATCCGGATCCACTGTGCGTCTTCGTCTTCGCCCCCACTCCCGATGGAGCATACTCGCGCATGTTCGCCCCTGAATATGGAGTCGTCGAAGACCCAGCTACCGGCAGCGCCACAGGCCCCCTCGCCGCCTACATGCTCCGCCACAACCTAGTCTCCGGCGCGCCCGGCACGCGCTTCGTCAGCGAACAAGGAACCAAAATGTGCCGCCGCAGCCTCTTGCACGTCCAACTCCACGGCGAACGCGGAGCCGCCGGCATCGACGTCGGAGGCCATGTCACCCCTCTAGTCCGCGCCGTCATGGATTTCTGAGAATACATCCTGCTCGCAGCCACCTAGAACTATAGGCTGTTGCAGCAGGCGTATGGCAATCGATTTTCATCCTAAACGCGGAACTGTCTTAATGTGCGACTTCACCACCGGCTTCAAGCCACCGGAAATGGTCAAACGCCGCCATGTGGTCGTCGTTTCTCCCCGGTACCGCCGCCATACTGGGCTGTGCTTAGTGGTTCCTTTCAGCACTGTTGCCCCGTTTGAAATAGAACCACATCACCACGAAATTCGGGCTGGAAAATATCCTTTCTTCGATCCGGTAAAGTCCATCTGGGCAAAAGCCGATATGCTTACATGTGTCTCATTTCAAAGGCTTGATCGTGTTCTGCAATACGGGCGCTATGCTTCGCCCATATTGCAGTCAGATGATCTGGAGGCGATCCAGAAAGCCGTATCGGAAGCGCCGCAACTTGACAAACTTTCTCCCGTTGCAGTACTATAACCTTGTACCCGATCAATCGGGCTTGAATAATGGAGAAGGCTCTGCTACGGCAGAGCTTTTTCATTTTGAGTTCTATATCCCGGGCGCGCATAAACAGTGGTGCCGGGAACATCTACCTGCACGCTAATAGTGTGGAAGCTATCGTCCACAGCATACGGCGTGAAGCTCAAAAAATACCTGCTCCGCAGCGCATCGCCCATAGCGATAATCGCGTCCTCAAGCTGCTTCTGCTTGCGGAAATGAAGTTGCAGCCCGCCCGTCGCAACCGCTAAAAACGAAAACGGGTCCGTACCGGCGCTGGCTTGCGAGGCGCGGCGGAGTGCCGGTACCGCCCGTGTCAAGTCCATGCTCGCTCTATAGCCGCCCTTCCACCACTGGCTCCCAAGGCCTTCTAAGTGAAAACTGTCGGAGACAAAAGACTTGCCCAATAACGGCAGCGCCAGCACGTAGACCTGGACATTTTCGCGCTCGGCCTGTGCCGCCAACTCATCGATTTTTCCGAAACTGCCATTCTCCTTGGGTTCCCCAATGAACAGCAGCACTCGCGATCCCCGGCCGCTACGCTCCTTCAGCAAGTCCACAGCTCGGAGTCCGGCGTCAATCATGTGGGCGTCATGGCCCGCCGGCTTTAATTTCTCCATGGCTGTTTGCATCTCACCCTTGCCGAAAGGTTTTGCCACCACGATCTCATCGTTGTAAGTAATCAGCGCGTCTTCCCCGGAGGCAGCTGCCAACGAATTGTCCAGCAAAGCCCCAACCTTGGAAAGGAAAGGCAGAAACTCGCGCACGTCCTGATCTACCTGAACCACCACCGCCGCGGAAACCGGAACGTCTTCCGTATCCAGGGTAAAGTTCCGTGGACGCCCATTATCCGTAAGCCGGAATTTGTCGGCCGTCAGCCCAGGTATATATTTCCCATCCGGGGAGACAACCAGCGTCGGAACGCTCACCAGCCGGACAGGAACCTTGATCGTGCCCGGCTGCTGTGCAAGTAA
>DASXGT010000147.1:0-9553 GCA_036488895.1 Bryobacteraceae bacterium
AGGTTATCGGGGCTCAATGTCTATTCCATTCCGCGTCTACTTTTTTCTCTTTGTAGTACATCTCGCCGCCGTCCTAGGTTGGTCAGCTCCTATCGGTTCCATTAAAGGGTACGTACGCGATCCTTCGGGCGCGCCAGTGCCAAGCGCGATTCTGAGCTTGACGAATGAAAGAACCGGCGTGGTCCAGAAAACCATCTCCGATGGCGCAGGTCTTTATCAGTTTCTGGATTTAACTCCCAGCAGCTATAAAATCGCCGCCGAATCCAAGGGCTTCCACGTCACTGATGTGGCGGGCATCGTAGTCCTGGTTGATCAAATTGTCTCGTTGGATATCCATCTGACGGTGGGCGATGTCACCGAAACCGTGCAAGTTTCGAGCGCCGTGGGATTGCTGCAAACCGAAAGCCCATCCACCGGCACGAACGTCACCGCGCAGCAGGTAGCTAATTTGCCATTGGCGAATCGGCAGTTCACTGATTTGGCGGTGTTAACTCCAGGTGCGTCGTTCGCGGCGCCCGGATCGCAAGCCGGCGCATTTGCAGCAGCGGGTACACGGTCGCAATCCACAAATTGGCAGATCGACGGTGTGAACGCCATCGACCCGAACGTGAATGGACCCACCAATTCTTATCGCATTGCGGACGCTATCCAGGAACTCAGCGTCCAGACGACCGCCTATTCGGCGCAGTATGGCCGCGGCTCGGGAGCCCAGGTCAGCGTGGTAACGAAAAGCGGCTCCAATCAATTTCACGGCGGTGTGTTCGAGTTTAACCGCAATGACATCCTCGACGCTAATAATTTCTTTACCAATGCGCTGAACGGCACCAAGCCGATCCTGCGTTACAACCAATACGGCGGGACGATTGGCGGCCCGATTCGGAAAGATAAGACATTCTTTTTTTACAGTTTTGAAGGTCTGCAAGAAATCAATCCATCCGCTACCACCGCCGTCGTGCCTACGGCCGCGCAGCGCGCTTCTATTACGGACCCTATCGCTCGCAACCTGGTTGCTTTCTACCCGCTGCCGACGCTTCCGAATGCAGCCGCCGGTACCACTAACTTCGTGGGCAATGTACCAAACGTTACGAAAGACCGCACGAATTTAATTAAGATAGACCATAACATCAGCGACAAAGACCGGCTTAGCGGCCGCTATATTAATTACACCGGCAACACAACCAGTAATACAAGCAGCGGTGCGCTGCCCACAACGGGAGGCAACACAAACGCGCCCGCCCAACAAAATGCCGAACTCAGCGAGACCCACACCTTCTCGCCCACTTTTCTCTCGGAGCTGCGCCTGGGGTTTTCTCGTAACAAGACGGACATCAAGACTCAGGATGCAAACGTAAATGCCGCTACCGTGCTGCCGGGCGTTCCAGGCGTAGTGAATTCCACGCTAAATCCGCAAGACGCCGGTGTACCGACAGTTTCAATCACTGGCGGGTACGCGACGCTTGGCTCCCCCACCAACCTGCCGCAAGGCCGGCGTTCCAATACCTACGAAATTTACGATGACAGCACCAAGATCTTAACCGCAGGCGGCGTGACCCACACCGTCAAGTTTGGCTATTATGGACGGCGCGAAGAGACTTGGCGCTTTCTGGACGGCACCTCACGCGGCTCCGTGTCTTTTGCGAATTTCGCGCAATTTGCAGGCACTTGCGTAACCTGCGGCGGCGTATCTCAAATTACAACCTCGACTATACATACCGGCGATACCCTCGGCCACTGGTACCGTTACCCCCACGCCTTCTACATTCAAGATGACATTAAAGTAAAGCCGAACCTCACTGTAAACATCGGCTTGCGCTACGAATTACCTTCCGTGTTGAAAGAAAAGCGCGACAAGGGCACCAACTTTGTTCCTGGTGTTGGACCCGTGCTGCTGGGCACGAATGAAGTGCTTGGTATCAACCCCGCTTTGGTTGGGCCGGCCTCGCTGACTCTTACGCCGGGTCCGGTCACGCTTTCGAATGCAGGCGTAAGGCCCGACTATACCGATATCGGCCCAACCATCGGATTTGCCTATACGCCCAAGGTTGGCCCCGGCTTGCTTAGCGATGGGAAAACGGTCATTCGCGGCGGCTTCCGCATTGGTTATGACGATCTGTTTAACAACATTCCTATCAATCAAACTTCCAATGCGCCATGGTCGCTAACTACCACCCAGCGCGCCACGGTCACCCAGCCCGGCACGTATTCCTGGAATCTTGCCTTCAATCAAAACGTGCCGCTTGTTTCGAAAACCGCCAGCGGCGGCCAAGTGGGGTTGGTCACTTTTACCGGAGAGGCGCTGAATGCCAAACAAGCCTATGCCGAAAATTGGAACTTCAGCATCCAGCGCCAAGTTACTAATTCGCTTAACGTGGATGTTAGTTACATTGGTACATCGGGTCATCGCCTGGGAGTCATGCTCGATGCCAACCAGCCGCAGGTGGTCGTGGTCAATCCTGCCTTGCGCGGCTCGCAGGCTCCGAACCAACAGATATTTCCTTATCCAACCTGGGGGAGCGCCAATCTTGGCTCTTTCAATGGCAGTTCTATTTACCATGGTCTGGTCGTTTCCGGGAAGTGGCGCATCAACTCCAAGCTGACGATGAATACTTCCTACACTTGGAGCCACGCTATCGATGATGCTTCGTCATTCCTGGGAACTACCTTTGACAACGAATCACCTAGCTCTAGCAATGCACCGCTGCGCTTGCAGCGCGGCAATAGCGCCTTCGATCAGCGGCACCGCTTTATCAACACTTTTGTCTATCAACTCCCGTTCGGGAAAGGCGAAAAATTTATCGGAGACGCGCACGGCATCCTGAATCAGGTGGTGGGAGGTTGGTCGTTTTCCGGTATCACGAATATCACCAGCGGGCAGCCCTTTACAATACTCACCAGCACCAGCGTGGATTACAGCGGATTCAATCAGCTTGTGGACCGGCCCAATTACACGTGCAGTGGCGCGTTGGCCATCAACCGGGGCGATCCGGGTAACGCCTTTGGCTCCTCCTGCTTCACGCCTGCCTATGCGAATGCCATTGGAACCACACCGCGCAATGCGTTTTACGGCCCCGGCCTGATTGATTTTGACGCGACTTTCGCCAAGCGCTTTGCAATTTCCGAGCGTATGGGCTTCGAATTTCGCGCGGATTTCTTCAATCTCTTCAACCACACGAATTTCGCGTTGACCAGCAGCGACCGCATACTGGGTAACGGCCAGTTCGGACAGCTCAGTGCTACCGCTGGTTTGAGCGGTGGCAATAACGGAGGCCCCAGGGTGATTCAACTGACAGGGCGTTTTTACTTTTGAGCCTGAAAACCCTTGTTCTAAGCTGGGTTTCTGGTCTCAATGAAACTGTCAAAGCTTGCATTCGTCATTGCTTCGCTCGTTATCGCGTCAGCGCAATCGAGTCGTACCAATAATCCAGCGGGAGTCGAAACTTTCCGCGACCGCGGTCTCGGGCTTTTTATCCACTGGGGCGTTGACGGAAGCCTCGGCGGCGTCATCTCGCATTCTTTAGTAGGCGCTGCCCCTGACTACGTGCAGCGTTTCTATGAAATGCTCCCGGCCAACTTCAATCCTGCTCAATATCAGCCCGACGATTGGGCGCGTCTGGCCAGGCTTGCGGGCTTTCGCTACGTCATGTTCACCGCCAAGCATCATGCCGGCTTCTGCATGTGGGACACCAAGACCACAGATTTTAGCGTGATGCATACGCCTTACGGAAAAGACGTGTTGGCCGCCCTTGTCACGGCGTTTCGTAAGCAAGGCATCGCGATTGGCATCTATTATTCTCCGGATGATTTCTGGTGGCTCCATCAACACCACATCACCATCAACCGGCGCGTGAAAGGCGTTTATCCGCAAGACAACCCGGAGTTCATGGACTACACCAAGCGCCAATTGAAAGAGTTGCTAACCAACTACGGCCCTATCGATTACTTCTTCTTTGACGGGCCGGCCGAACAACTGACTGATTACGCCTGGCAGCTACAGCCAAAGCTCGTCATCACTCGCGGCGTGATGGAAACTCCTGAGCAGTACACTCCCGGTGTCGCTCTCCCTGGAGCATGGGAAGGCAACTTGACCATGGGCACCGAGTGGCCGTGGAAGGCAACCAATGAACAATATAAATCCGGGACAGCGTTGATCGATACTCTGATTGAGACCCGCGCTAAAGGCGGAAACCTGCTTCTCAACATTGGCCCGAAGCCCAATGGAACAATTCCCGACGAGCAGGATGCGCGCCTGCGTGAAATCGCGCTTTGGAATTTCGTAAACGGCGAAGCCGTTCGCGCCGTTCGCCCTTGGGTCGTGACTAACGAAAACAATGTCTGGTTCACCAAACGAAAAGATGAGGAAACGGTCTACGCCTTCATCACGCACGATGAGCACTGGCGGCTCGGCGACTCGAAAACGATCACGCTGCGGTCTGTTCGCGCGACACCGCGGACGACGATGTCCGTCCTGGGCCAATCCGATGAACTGGTGGAGTACAAGCCCGACATAAAACCCAAGACCACTTGGACGCAAGATAGCAGCGGCCTGCACATTACGGCCTACCGCGCGCAGCGGCTCTATACCAATAACCAGTGGCCGGACCCGCTGGTTGTGAAAATGACCAACGTGGAACCGGCCATGCGTCCGCCCCAGGTGTCAACGTTGCGCGCGCAATGGAACGCGGACACAGCCACTGAAACGTTCTATGGAAGCTTGACTAATATGGGTGGTGTCGAACAAGTGGAGGTGGGCTTCCAGTTCAGGGAGAAAAAAGGCGGTACCGACCTTTCCGAGCGAACTGACCCATGGACTGATCTGCCAGTAAGCGCGCGAACCGCTGTCGGAGAATTTATGTACTCTTTACCGGGCCTTACGCAAAATCGTATATACGAGTTCAGAGCCCAGGTCAAACACCCGCTACTTACCACGTATGGCCAGGAAAAGACTTTCCGCGCCTCGTCTACAAACTAGGCGCTTAGATGTCGGTACTCGAAGATAGTGATTGACTGTCGGACCATTGCTATGTAGAATACTGCTGTAGCACATTATTTTAGATTATTTGGCTTCGGAGAATCAACCCGGCCATACTGTAAATATTTAGGAAAGTTGCCATGTTTGAAGTTCGCGACTTGACGAAACATTACGCCGGAATCCCTGTCGTTGACCATGTCAGCTTCGTGATTCATCGCGGCGAAACGCTCGGCTATCTCGGTCCCAACGGCGCCGGTAAAAGCACCACGGTCAAGATGATCATCGGCCTCCTTGAGCCCACCTCCGGCGAAATCACGTTTGACGGCCGTAACATCCACAAAGATCCCGAAGCCCGCAAAGCCTTTCAGCGCCGCATCGGCTACGTCCCAGAAGAGCCGCACCTTTATCCGCACCTCAGCGGACGCGAACATCTCCAACTGGTCGGGCGTCTCCGCGGACTCTCCCGGCACACCCTCGAACCAAAAGTGGATGAGCTTCTCCGGCTCGTCGGTCTCTGGGAAGACCGTCACTCCGCCTTGGCCGGCTATTCCAAAGGGATGCGCCAGAAAATTCTTCTTATAGCCGCGCTGTTCCACGACCCCGAGGTCCTCATTCTCGACGAACCGTTCTCGGGCCTTGACGTGAACGCCGCGATGATTCTCCGCAGCCTTCTTCGCGCCTTCGCCGGGCGCGGCAAGATGGTTCTCTACAGCTCGCATGTGCTCGAAGTAGTCGAGAAGGTCTGCAACAACGTTCTTATCCTCAGCAAAGGCCGCGTCGTCGCGCACGATTCCGTCGCCCGTCTCCGCGAGCTGAACGATAAATCGTCGCTAGAGGACGTCTTCGCCGGGCTGACGCAAACGGAAGACGCGGATTTGATCGCCACGCGCATGCTCGAGGTGGTAGCTGCATGAGTCCGCGCCGCGAACTGCTGCGCCACTTCCTCGAAACTTTCTTCGACAGCGAGGCGCTTGCCGTGTCCGGCGAATGGAAGAAGACCGCGATCGGCGTCCTGGCCGCTTTCCTTTCAGTCGGTATCGTTGTATTCCAGACCTACACGAAACGCTACGCGGTCCTCAATTCGCCCATCCATTCCACGATTGCACTCTATCGATTCGAACTGCGCTCTGACTTATTGTCATTCATCGGCCTCGCCTTCGCGGTGACGGCCGTGCTTACGCTGCTGCAATGGCAATCGCTATTTCCCAATCGCCGCGACTGCCTGGCGCTGGCCGGTCTTCCTATCAGCGCCCGCGACATCTTCCTGACGAAATCCAGCGCGCTGATGATCTTGTTCACCGGGTACGTCCTCTCGATCAATCTTCCCTGGGCGGTCCTTTTCACCACAGCAACAGCAGGCGCCTGGCAAGAGAACCCGAACACGCTAGTGCTCATCGCGGCCACTTTTGTCAGCATGGCCGCCGCCTGTTGCTTCGCCTTTTTGGTGCTCCTCGCCGTGCAGGGTCTTCTCCTGAATCTCCTGCCCGCCCGCATCTTCGACCCTGTCTCCCTCTGGATACAGGGCATTCTCTTCATCTCGACGCTTGGCACACTACCGCTCGCCGGCCGCCAACCTCAGGCCGAATGGTGGCCGGGCATCTGGTTTCTCCACCTCTGGGAGTCCATCGTCCTCGGCGATCCCAAACGCGCGCGGGCAGCGCTCCTGGGCATCGCAATCCCAGCAGTGGTCACTATTGGCGCTTATCTCGCCGGCTATCACCGTCACCAGCGCATCCTGGTCGAGGGATCGGCCTGCGCCAAAACGCAGATGTGTGGCGATACCAGGATGTCTGGCAAACTTGCCGTGGTGGGCTCGCGTCTACTGGAAGCCTGGATCCGCCGCCCACGGGAACAAGCCGCATTCGCCTTCATTTGGAAAACGCTCGTGAGAAGCCGCGGCCATCGTCTTCTCCTGCTAGCCTGGGCCGGACTGGCGGCCGGCTGGGTTGTCAACGGCATCCTCGATATGCCGGCCCCCTCTCTGAAAAATGAAGGCGTCTACGGGATGATCGTTACCGCTTCGCCGCTTGCTCTCGCGATTCTCGCCGTGGTCGCCCTGCGCCATCTCTTCTCACTCCCCGTCACGCACTCCGCAAAATGGATTTTCGAAATCGAGGAGTATGATGGCGTCTCTCCCTGGCTCTCGGCCGTCGATCGCTTCGTCATCTGGTGTGGCATCGCGCCGGTCTGCCTCGCCGGACTTCCCGCGTCTATCGCGGTGCTTGGATGGCAGCGCGCGCTCATCGTCATGGCGCTGGTCTTCCTCACCGCCGCGCTCTGGTTCGAAGTGCGCTTCCGGAAATGGAGCAAGCTGCCCTTCACGTGCAGCTATTTGGCTCCGCGTCGTCCCTTCGCCATTGCGCTTGTGCAATACGGCTTCGCCGCCGGTTTGCTCGCCGGCATTGCGAATCTGATTCTCTATTGCTCTCTGGAACCAGCCGCCCGGTTATCACTCTTCACCCTTCTGCTCTGGAGCGTCTGGCGGATGCAGCGAAAACGCCGCGCCGCATGGTTCAACTGTCACATCCTATACCAGGAAATGGAAGAGCTGGAAGTGAACCCGCTCGAACTCGACCATTTTGAGCCGCATGCGCCGGCTTCGGCGTCAAGCCAGGCCCGCCCTGAAGAAGAATTCGCCTTCCATCTCACAACTTCGCGGCCTGTCATCCCGGAATCCCTGACCAGCGAAATCACCGAATCCATCCACAACCGGACTTTTTTTGACAGCGTGCTGGATGACCTCCGGCACGGTTTCCGCCTCATCCGCCGCGACCCGATTGTTTCGCTCGTCATCATCGCGACTCTCACTGCTGCCATTGGCATCAATGCCAGCGTCTTCACCGTAGTCAACGGTTACTTCCTGAAACCACACATCACGAACGACCCCGCGAGCTTCATCCAAATCACGCCCGCCATAGGAGCGAGTGGAGGTTCGCGGGAAGCCTCTTACGCCGAATATCAGGCTTTTCGAAACGGCGCCCGGTCGCTGCGCCAGCTCGCCGCCTTTTACAGATTCCCGTCTCCTTTCAGTGATGAAGAGGAATCTCCGGGCCTTGCCGTTTCCTGCAATTTCTTTACGGTGGAAGGCCTCGCGCGCCCCAAGCTTGGCCGGCTTTTCGTGGAGGACGACTGCCGCGCGCCAGGCCAGCCGCCAGTCGCTATCTTGAGTGAGAGCACCTGGCGCAGCCGCTTCGCCTCCGATCCAGCCATCATCGGCCGCATCATCCAAATCAATAACCGCTCAACGCCGATTGTTGGTGTCGTGGCCGCAACCACTTCCGGCTGGATCATAGGTCCTGTGGTCAGCGTATGGATCCCTTACACTGCGGGGCCGTACCTGAACCCAAACTTCAACTTCTTCAAGGCGGATCAGCGCTTCTGGCTCCAACTCGCGGGGCGCATCGCGCCCGGCTACAACCGTGCGGCGGTTCGTGCCGAACTCACCCGCCTGGTCCGGGCGCAAGACCGAATGAATCCCGGCCGCGTTACTCGCATTGAGACAACAGATGGTTCCTGGATTGAATGGATTGAGCTCTTTGCAGATGCTCGGTTCGTTCTGCTCTCTACCTTCTTCTTCGGCGCGTTCAACCTGGTCCTTCTGATCGCCTGCGCTAATGTCGCGGCGCTCCTGCTTTCGCGCGCGGCGACTCGAAATCGTGAAATCGCCGTTCGCCTGTCGCTCGGTGCGCCGCGCAATCGCGTTGTCCGCATGCTCATAACCGAAAGCCTCGTGCTTGCCATGGTCGCCGGCGCGCTCAGTTGGATCATCGTGAACCGGTTGCCCGAACCGCTCGCCCGCTACCTCATCCTGCGCATGCCCGATTTCCCGCTTGTGCCCGATTGGCGCGTGCTCGCCTGGATCTCCGTCCTCGTGCTCGGCACCGGCGCCCTTGCCGGTATTGCCCCGGCGGCGGAAGCCCTGAAGCTCGACCTTATCAGCTCGCTCAAGGGCTTTGGCGGCCTTCTCGGCGGGGCCACTGGAGCGAAACGCGCGCTCGGTTATTTGGTCAGCGCGCAGGTCGCCCTCAGCATGGTCCTCATTGTCGGCGCTGGACTGCTGAGCCAGGCCGAGAACCACAATCTCCACGCCAATCCGGGTTACGATTCACGCCACATCGTTGTCGCGATGTTCTGGCGGTCCGTGTCTTTTCAGGCGATCAAAGATCGGATCTTGAGTGTTCCAGGAGTCCGTTCCGTCGCATTCTCGCCTGGCGTCCCGCTACTGAATTACGATACGCTCGAGATCCGGCCGCCCGGCAGGCCGGACGCAGTGCAGCCGGTTACCGTCTTCACCGCCGCGCCGCAGTTCTTTGAGACCATGGGCATCCCGCTGCTTGGCGGCCGCGAATTTGTTCCGGCCGAGGTCAACGCCGCGATCGTCTCGCAAACTCTCGCCGGGCTGTTCTGGAACGGCAGGAATCCGCTCGGGCGGCAGCTCAAACTGCCCGACGGAACCATACTGACAGTCGTTGGCATCGCGAAAGACATTGACCCCCTGCGCTTCGGCGGCACGGATAACCCGCCGCTCTATCGCTCGTTCGCGGCCAATACCGCCGCGGACGGCATCGCCATCCACTTCGATCC
>DASXGT010000113.1:0-38795 GCA_036488895.1 Bryobacteraceae bacterium
GGTGCGCGCTACCGTGGATTCGCGCAGATAATGTTCTTCGACCTGCCGATTGCATCGTGCCGCCCGTTCGGTCAAAGCGTCGCTCATGGCTTTTATCAGCGCGTTAAGGCCTGCTTCTTGGTCGGGCGACAGGCGGACTACGTTCTCGATGAGCCGCCGCCCGATTCCGCTTCCCGCTTGCGGGCGAAGGGCTTCTACCCGCGCCCTCAGGTCGTGCTTGAAGAGCAACCTCTCTTGCTCTTCATAGATGTTGCAAATACTGTCAATGAACCCCGGGCTCATTTCGTCGCGGCAGTCTCCCGCAAGCGCGGGAATGATGGCGGTGCTGATTTCATCGACTCCGTGGGCGTGCTTGTCGGCGCGCTCAGCAACGTTTTGCCAATTGCGTTTCATGGGCAGGCTTCTATGTGGACCGTCGCTCATCGAAACCTCTATGTCAGAAGGATACGCCAATTATCCTGACAATGTCAACACTTTCCCCCTTGCCACCTGACATAATTATCCTAAGAGATTGATTACAATAAGTTAAATGTATCGTTTGAAGGCATTGTTCGAAAGTGAAAACCAATTTTGTACCGAATTTTGTAGAGAACCTGTTTTTGATGCTTTTGGTGACGTTAGCGACTTTGTATTTCAATAAGTTACGGACATCAAAATCTTGTCAAGTTCGTGGTCCGAATCAATGCAGCAAGAAGATCGTATCGACGATGAGACCGGGGAAACGCGTTGCATACATTCGGTATCGCTGGGTATTCCATTCTCTTAGTCGTTCACGTATATAGGAGCAAAATTAATGGCAAAGAAATCATCCGCATCCTCTCAGCCCGAAAAGCTAATAAGAGTGAAATCCGAAGATATTTTGGGTAAGCCGCTGAGCGCGCGCCAACGTCAGGAACTCGATAAGCTTGCGACAATGCCCGATAGCGAAATCGACTATTCCGATATCCCGCCGTTGACCGAAGATCAGCTCGCGAATGCTTTCCGGCCGCGCGATAAGCAGCTCATCGCCGTGAGGTTGGATCGCGACGTATTGGCGTGGTTGAAGAGTTATGGCGAAGGTTACTCGACGCGGTTGAATGGAATTCTGCGCACGGTCATGGAGCAACGGCAACGCTGAGGTATACGTTGCCGCTCCCTCACGGGCGCGGCTCGGAAAGGCATTTCAGGCTGTTTGAAAGAGGAATTAGCTTGGCATTTTTTATCCAGGGGTAGCTTGGACTCCATGCGACTATGCGAAGACACCCAGCGCAAAGAGATAAAGATCCCAAGTGACGCAAACTGTTGCATATCTTTTCGGCGCAAGTGAGCGGACAAGAAAAAGGCGAAGACACGGCGTGATCTGCGAAACAGACTAATGGGGCTAGCCACCACACACAGTAAGAGACATTACTATTACCTTGCCTGGTGACTCCTACTCTCCTCCAAGAAAGTAGTCGCGGTAGGCCTCGTTGTGCTCGTATGCGAGTTCCGACATCCATTTCGTATCTGGAGTGCCGATCCTCTCCTCTACTGGCGGAACAGTAAAGGTGACGCCGTTCGTCTGTTGATAGCTCACACCATTGTTCTGCATCTCCGTTACGTCATTCTCAATCTGCGACGCGAGATTCGGCGGCATGGGGCTAGGGCCTGGCGATGGAAATAGGTTGTACATGTTGGGTATGGAAAATTCACCCGTTACCGCCCACACATAAGGAATGGCGTCATTTGTGTTGAAGTATGCCGTGTAATTCGCCTGATTGTTTAGGAAGGAGGCTAAGTTGGAGTCACCCATTGCCGGAGGCGCAAACGTGATCGCAGTGATTTGCGACGCTAGCGCGGTAATCGTACTTTCGCCTGTCAACTGGCTAGTGAACCAAGCCGACAGAATGGCAGCCAAAAAGGCCCCAAGGCTATGCCCAGTAAACAGAAATGTGTTCGTTGACAGGCTGATTCTTTGCAGTGCGATCTCGAACGTTATACCCAGGGCGCCAGTATTGCCCAAAGCTCCGGCCAGTGCTTCCTGAGCACCCTGCGAAATGTTAGTGTTCGCCACGTAGGGAAAGGCAGCCTGATATTGACAATCCTTATCCCATATCCAGTCTTGGCTATCCTTCGTTCCTTGAACCACCACGGCATAGTTGTTCGAGATATCGGCGTTCTGAAGAATCACGGCGTATCCCGGGACCTTCGGGTTATTGGGCTGCCAGATGATCGTCCAAGACGCGGGCGGAGCTCCTTGCGCTCCTCCATCCGCCCAGTTGCAGAGGGCATAGGCTGCCGAGGCTGCGGGGCTGGGAGAATTACTGACCTTTTCGCCGGTAGAAATAGAAGTAGTTTGCGTTGGCATAATTTAATGAAGTCCTTTCCTATGCGGCGAGCATGTCACCATCCCGAAGAAGCGTCAAGTTAGCATTAGTGCGTATTCCGCTGAAGACCTTCGGGACGGAAACCTCGTCAATCCGCCTCGCCGGCCGCGCGCCAAGCAACTCATTGCCGTACGGCTAGACAAGGCGCTGGGCTGGCCCTAGAAGAAAAGGAGACGCGCAGGTCCTCTATAATCGTTGTCCATGCGACTCGTCCTTGTTCTTCTTTTTTCAGCAGCCGCGTTCGCCGCTCTTCCTTCCCCGCCCGCGTTCGTGCTGCCGGACGATGTTGTGCCGAAGAAATATGTCGTCGACTTGACCATCGATCCATCCAAAGACACGTTCATTGGACAGGCGCGTATTGAGGTCGAGTTGAAAAAGGCGACGAGTGTTATTTGGGTGAATGCCAAGAACATTACGCCCTCGGAGGCGACCGTTGGGGGAAAGAAGGCGCGGGCTGAGGTTGCCGGCGGGGAGTTTCTCGGACTCGAACTGGACTCGCCAGCAAAGGCCGGACGCACGACTATTTCGATTCGCTATCAGGGCAAGCTGGATGAGAAGTCCGTGGTGGGTCCGTATCGAAAAAAAGTCGCCGACGATTGGTATGTATTCACCACATTTACGCCGATTGATGCGCGACGGGCGTTTCCGTGCTTTGATGAGCCGCGCTTCAAGACGCCTTGGGTGTTAACCATTCACACGAAGCGCGCGGACAAGGCGTTTGCTAATGGACGGGAGGGGCGGGAAACCCAAGAGGCGGACGGGATGAAAGCCGTCCGGTTTGCGGTCACCAAGCCGTTGCCGACCGAAGTAGTGGCGTTCGCGGTTGGGCCTTTCGATGTGTTTCAGGGTGCTACAGCCGGTCGCGGGACTGCGATCCGCGTGATTACGCCGAACGGTCGTGGCGCTGAAGGAAAGGCTGCCGCACAGGCGACCGTGGCGGTGCTGCCGCGGCTCGAAGCATACACGGGCATTTCCTATCCGTTTGGGAAACTCGACCACGTTGCGCTGCCGGAAGGCGCGTTTGGCGCGGTGGAAAATCCGGGTTTGATCACGTACCGCGAGCGCGGCTTATTGGCTACGCCCAGCGAGGATACAAAAGATAAGGAGCGGGCGATCCGCGGCCTGCAGGCGCATGAGATCGGCCATCAGTGGTTCGGCGACATGGTGACGCAAGCGAGCTGGGATGATGTCTGGCTCAGTGAAGGATTCGCGACGTGGTTCTCCGCGAAGGTGATGGATGAGGAACAGCCTGCCGTGCGCAAAAATCTCAGCGCTGTCGCGGCGCGCGAGCAGATTATGGCCGTTGATGCGACGCCTCGCACCCGGCCCGTGCGGCTGACTATGACGAGCCGTGAAGATACGCAAGATGTCTATAACCGGATTGTGTATCAGAAAGGCGCGGCAATTCTGATGATGCTGGATGGTTGGCTGGGGGAGGACCAGGTTCGCTCGGGGTTACGCGTGTACCTGAAGAAACACGCATTTGCGAATGCGACCAGCGCGGATTTAGAAACGGAGTTGCGCGCGGCTTCGCATGTGGATCCGGCGCAGGTGATGGATTCGTTTCTCAATCAGACTGGGATACCTTCCATCCGGGCGGAGGTGCGCTGTGATCGCGGTGTTGCTCCTCGGATTGAGATTGAGCAGACTAATGCGGCGCATCATTGGTCAGTTCCGGTGTGCTGGCGCACGGACAGTGGCGCGTCAAGCTGTACGGTAGTCGAGGGGCGGCGGGAAATTGAGGTTCCGAAAAATGCGGCTTGCCCGGCTTGGGTTTATTGGAATGCCGCTGCGAGTGGTTACTATCGGACGGAATGGAATGCTGCACAGTTGAAGGCGCTTGCCGTGGGCCGGCTGACTGCTGCGGAGCGATTGATGCTTGTCTACGACTTAACCTATGACTCAACCCGGCTGAAGACGCGTCCGGATGTTTCGGCGGTATTGACGCAGCTTGCTTCGGATTCCGAACCGGAGATTGCTAAGGCGGCGGCGGTGAAATAGGCCGCCTGGAAAGGCGGCTGCAGCCAGGATTGGCTGCCCCACTTAGGCGGGTCTGTGCAGATTAGTTTCTGGTGGTGGGAAAGGATTAGTCACGTCTTTGAAGTTTGGCGGTTGCGGGCGTGTAGCCTAGCATCCGCTTCATGTGACGGGCCAGATGACTTTGGTGGGCGAAGCCGGTTTGCAGTGCCACTTGGCTTATCGCGAGTTCGCTCTCGCTTAACAGAATTCGCGCGCGGTCTACGCGACGTTGGATGACGTATTGATGCAGCGGCACACCCATGGCAGAGCGAAAGATGATTTTGCAGTGGGATGGGCTTACGCCGGCGACTGCCGCGATCTCCACCAGACTTAGGTCCTTGTCGAGATTTTCTTCTATGAAAGCGAGTATCCGTTTGAGTTGCCGGCCCGTCAAACTTCCCTTGGCGGCCGACGGAGTCCGTTCGAGCGAACTGTGTTTCCTCAGAAGACAGGCCGTTAGCGCCGTCCCGAGACTATCTCGAAACAGCCTGCCTCCGGGGTAGCCGGCTTCCATTTCCGCCTTCAGGGCCCAGCCGATATTTTCGATCTGCGGATCACGGATCTGGAAACGGTTGCGGATTTCGACGCGGTCGAGGTAGATATCCAAATCTTCGGCCACGCTCTCTAATTGGCCGAGATCGATGCTGATGACGAGGGCCGTGTCCACGTCGTCCGGCTCCCACATGGTTGCGGTCCACGGAGGAACGATGTCGATATCACCGTGCACGCCTAGCCCGCGGTGCTTCTCGCTGCCTCGACTGCACGACATGTACACAGGCCCCCCTAGATGGATGGCGACATTCAGGTTGGGAGAGGCTGGGTATTCCGTCCTGCCGCGTGGATCGGTGACCAGGCGGACTGCTGCGCTCATTTCGTCAGTATCCCAAAATATTTTTATCCAAATCTGCTCAGTACCATCCGATCGTGCGCGACTGGAGCGCCTTCGGGCCGTAACAATGGCGGTTGGAGAAGAAAATGGCTAAAACGATTCGCACTATTCTTTGGGCAGGCTCCGTGGCGGGGGTTCTGGATATCACATCCGCGTTTGTCCTGTTCGGACTGCGGGGGATCAGTCCCGCGAAGATCTTGCAGGGTATTGCCAGTGGGCTTTTGGGGGCTCGATCTTATCGGGGAGGCGCCGGCACGGTGGTGCTGGGAGGCGCGCTGCATTTTCTGATTGCGTTCTCGGCGGCAGCCATTTACTACGCCGCTAGCCGAAGAATCTCTTTTCTTACCAAGCGGCCGATTGTTGCAGGGTTGCTTTATGGTCCGCTGGTTTATGCCTTCATGAACGGCGTCGTCTTGCCTCTTTCGATGATTCCGCGACGCGCGATCTCAGCGGGAGATTTGATTACCGGCGTGATTATTCTGTCCTGCCTGGTGGGCTTGCCAATATCGTTGATCGTCTGGCGCTCTTCGCAGGGAGAAACGGATTCATTCGCCGCGAGCCCTTCGGGTACCGCCGCGACTAGGCTGGCGTAATATCGGTGCGGCAGTTCCGCAACTGATTGCCGAACTCTCCATAGCCTAGGATATGGTCTTCGTCTTCGCGAGTCATGGTCCGCCCCAACGCACTGGTCGGTATGAAAGGCCAGACGTCTTGTTCCAGGTAATCTCTCAGGCTCTTATGGCCGCGCGGCTTGGCGCCAGTAGCCAGCAACCGGGCTCGACGCTCCACTAGAGCACGCTTGATGGCTTCGGTCTTGCTCTCGTGGGTGAGTTTGGCCACCTCACTGGCGAGCCGTTCCACTTCCAGGTCCTTTATATTCAGCGCCACGTGGGGTAATTACTCTTAATCACACCATTATACTTCGCAAATCGCATGGCTCTGTTTCGTTTCATTCGCGATACGGTTTACTCTATTTAGGGCGTAAGCTCTTCAAAAATGACCCATTCACGAACACGGGACACCAAGGACATCTTGGTGCGCTATGGCGTGGCGGTGTGTTCAGCCGGCGCGGGCTGGGCGCTGCGGCTCATCCTTAGCGCGGCTCTGCATTCAAAGGCTCCTTACATCACTTTTATCCCGGCCATCGTGTTCAGCGCCTGGTTCGGCGGACGCGGCCCGGGGATTGTGGCCACGGCCCTGAGCCTGATTGCGACTTTTTACAGCGTGATCCTGCCCTTCCAGGGTTGGCGTTGGCCAACTTTGTCCGATATCATCGGTGCGATTATCTTTGTGATTGTTTCGCTCTTCCTCACGTTTGAAGTCGCGCGAAAGGCCGAAGCGGAAGCAGAGCTCGCGGAGGCCAAGGGCAAAGCGGAGCGCGACCGGGACCTGTTGAGCACCACGCTTTCGAGTATTGCCGATGCGGTTATCGCAGCGGACGCGGACGGGAAGGTGACGTTTCTCAACGCGGTGGCGCAGGCGCTGACGGGTTGGAGCCAGGCGGAGGCAGCGGGAAAAGCGATTTCCGCAGTGTTTGTCATTCGCAACGAGACGACCGGGCTCACGGTGGAGAATCCGGCGGAGCGGGCGATGCGGGAAGGCATGATTGCCGGACTGGCCAACCACAGTGTGCTGGTTAGCAAAGACGGGCGGGCTATTCCGATTGAAGACAGCGCGGCGCCTATTCGCGATGGACAGCAGCAAGTGCTTGGCGTGGTGCTGGTCTTTCGCGATGTGACCGAGCGCAGGAGGGGGGAGGAAGCGCTGCAGCGCAGTGAAGAGCGCTTGAAACTCGCGTTGAATGCTGGCCAGATTGGAGTTTGGGACTGGGACGTGGTCCAAAACCGGGTGGAATGGTCAGAGCTGGTCCATGACATTCATGGCGTGGAACGCGGCCAGTTTGCCGGCGGCATGGAGGATTTCGCGAAACTGGTTCATCCGGAGGACCGGGGACGAATCACCGCTGAGATTTTGGCGGCGCTTCAGCAGAACAAGCAATATGACGTTGAGTTCCGGGTGATTCATCCAAATGGGGACGTACATTGGGTGGCCACGACTGCTCTGATCTTTCTAGATGAAAAGGGCGAGGCCAGGCGCATGCTGGGCGCGACGACCGACATCACCGCGCGGAAGCAAGCGGAGGCTCATCTGCTGCAGCAGTGGCACACGTTCGACACGGCGCTTTCCTACACGCCCGATTTCACGTATGTCTTCGACCTAAAGGGCCGCTTCACCTATGTCAACCGCGCGCTGCTTTCGCTTTGGCAGAAACCGCTTAAAGATGCGGTGGGGAAGAATTTTTTCGAACTCGGCTATCCGGCGGAACTCTCCGAACGTTTGCAGCGACAGATTCAAGAAGTCATTCACAGCAAGCAAGCGGTACGGGATGAAACGCCTTTTACCGGACCCACGGGGGAGACCCGGCACTATGAATACATTTTTGTGCCAGTGCTGGAGGCGAGCGGCCGGGTGGAGGCAGTGGCGGGCTCCACGCGGGACGTAACGGAGCGAAACAGAAGTGAAGAAGCGCTGCGCAAGAGCGAAGAGCGGCTGACTTTTGCGCTGGAGGCGGGCGGCGGGGTGGGCACTTGGGATTGGGAACTTCCCAGCGACCGGCTCTACTGCAATCCTCAGTTTGCCGGGCTGTATTCGGTGGATCCGGAGCGCGCGGCGGCGGGCGCACCGATTGCGGAGTTCCTGCAACATATCCACCCAGATGACAAAGAGCGCGTGGGCGCGAAGATTCAGGAGGCTCTAGAGACCGGCGGCGACTTGGCGGAAGAATATCGAATCGTTCAAGAGGACGGCTCCGTGCGGTGGGTCTATACGCGCGGCCGATGCCAGCTTGACGAGGCCGGCAAGCCAGTGCGCTTCCCTGGCGCGGCTTTTGACGTTACCGAGCGCAAGCGCGCCGAGGAGGCTTTGCTTGAAAGCCAGAACCGGCTGCGGGCCATTTATGACGGGACGTATGAGTATATTGGGCTGCTGGCGCCGGACGGGACATTGCTGGAGGCGAACCGGGCCTCACTCACATTTGCCAACAATACGCGCGCGGAGGTGGTAGGGCAGCCATTCTGGGACACGCCATGGTTTGCCTATACGCCGGGAGCGCCGGAAGTGGTGCGGGACGGAGTGGCGCGCGCGGCAGCAGGAGAGTTTGTGCGTTTTGAAGCAGTCATGCGGCGCCCGTCGGGCGAGTGTCCCACCTTCGATGTATCTTTTCATCCGGTCCGGAACGAACGGGGCGAAGTGGTGCTGATTGTGCCGGAGGGACGCGATATTACGGAGCGAAAGAGGACCGAAGAAGAGCTGACACGGTCGAATGAAGAGCTGAGACGAGTGAATCGCGAACTGGAAGAGTTTGCGTATGTGGCGAGCCACGATCTTCAAGAACCGCTAAGAATGGTGAACATTTATACGCAGATCATTCTAAAAGAAGTTGGGCTTAAAGACGGTGGGGCGGAAAGCGCAAAACTGGGCAAGTATGCCGACTTTGTGCGGCAAGGAGTCACGCGCATGGAGGCGCTGATTCAGGACTTGCTGACATTCTCACGAGCCGTGCATGACGACGAATTGCCCATCACGACGGCAGACCTTTCGGCGGCGCTTGACGAGGCCTTGTACGTGCTTAAGAACCAGATTGAAGAAAGCGGCTGCAGCATCACGGCGCCCGAGCTGCCCGCGGTGCGAGGAGATACGGCGCAGATGGCGCATGTGTTTCAAAACCTGATCTCAAACGCGCTGAAATACAGGAAAAACGGCGCGGCGCCTCAAATTGGGATTGCGTTGCAGCAAAGCGGCAATGACTGGGTGATTTCGGTAAAAGATGATGGCATTGGGTTTGAGCCGCAATATGCGGAACGCATTTTCGGACTATTCAAGCGCCTGCACAAAGATGAGTATCCGGGAACGGGACTGGGCTTGGCTATTTGCAGGCGGATTGTGGAGCGATACGGCGGGCGCACCTGGGCTGAGGGCAGGCCTGGCGCGGGAGCGACTTTTTATTTCTCGCTACCGCGGGTCTAGCGGTCTATTCGGCGTGGATCACGCCCGGCTTGGGCTTGGCGCGTTTAAAGAACAGCACCAGCGGCACGCATGCAAAGCACATCAGGGCCATATAACGGAAGTCGTCGACGTAGGCTCCCAGCCGGGCTTGGGAAGTGACGGTATGGTCCAGCAGCGCATACGCGCTGTCATGCGCGATTCCCGGACCGGCCGCATTGGTGCGGGCAACCATACTCTGCAGAGTGGAGAGGCGCTCCTGCACCAGCGGGCTGCCAGCCGTAATCGAATGGACCAGCTGGCTGCGATGCAGTTGTTCATGCCGGGCCACAATCGTATTGACGATGGAGATCCCGATGCTGCCGCCCACATTACGCAATAGGTTGTAAAGGCCGCTGGCATTTCCAATCTGTTCATTCTTCAAGGTGCCCATGGTGGTGGTGGAGAGCGGCACGAAAACCATGCCCGAGCCGAATCCGCTGAGGATGATGGCCCAGATCAGCGACCATGGTCCGATTCCCAGATTAATTGTGCCAAAAGAAAGGCTGCAGACGGCAAACAACAGAAAGCCGAAAGAAATCAGAATGCGGTTATCCATGCGCGCGGTGAGGAGGCCGATGATGGGCATGGCGCAGATAGCACCGAGCCCGCGCGGGCTGACCGCGACGCCCGCAGCTAACGCTGTGTATCCCATTAATTCCTGATAAAAGAGCGGCAACAAGGTCACCAGGCCATAAATGGCCGCGCCAAAAAGCGTGATGAGCAGGCAGCCGATGGCGAAATTGCGATTCTTGAAAATGGACAACTGCACCAGCGGCTTCTTGGCTGTCACCTGGCGGACGAGGAATAAGACCAACGTCACAACTCCAAATATTGCGGCCCAGCGGATCCAAGTGGCGTCGAACCAATCGTCTTCCTGGCCCTTATCGAGGATAATTTGCAGCGCACCCAGCCAGCAGGCCAGTAAGCCGAGCCCCCATCCGTCGATGCGCCCAGGCTTGGCATTTTTGATATAAGGCGGATCTTCCACGTACCGCATAATCATAAAAATGGCGAGCACGCCGATGGGGATATTGATATAAAACGCCCATCTCCAGGAATAGTTGTCGGTGAGCCAGCCGCCGAAGGTGGGTCCCAGGACCGGCGCCACCACCACTCCGAGCGCAAATACGGCCATGGCCAATCCGCGTTTGGCGGGCGGAAAGCTTTCGAGTAGAATCGCTTGCGAAAGCGGCTGCAGCGCCCCGCCGCCGGCCCCTTGCACGGCGCGCGCCAGCAGCAGAATGCCGAGGGACGGCGCCGCGCCGCAAAGAAAAGATGACGCCGTAAAAATGACAATGCAGGAGAGCAGGAAGCGTTTCCGCCCGAATCGCAGGGCGAACCAACTGCTGGCCGGAAGGATCACGGCGTTCGCCACCAGATAGCTGGTGAGCACCCAAGTGGCTTCATCGTTTGTGGCGGAAACGCTACCCGCGATATACGGAAGCGCGACGGCCGCGATGGAAGTGTCCAATACCTCCATGAACGTAGCCAACATTACCGAGATTGCGATCAGCCAGGGATTTACCGCGGGTTTGACCGGCTGCGCCTGAGAACTAGCGGCCATGTCTGGCAATACCCTTTGCCGAGTCGTTTTTTACGCGCATCTTTTTTATTGTCTCGCGGGCTGTTTGTAAAAGCGTCCCGGCACGACGGAACTTATCTAAACGCTTTTCCGTATTCACCACTTCAAGGAAGTAGAACCATGAATATCCGGATTATGTCGCTGGCGGCGCTAGCGCTGACGCCTTGCCTATTGAAAGCCGACGATTGGCACAAGCATTGGACGGTTGACGCCAGGCCCGAAGTGCACATCCTGACCGGAGACGCCTCGGTACTGGTGGAAGCAGCCGGGGACGGGGCGGTGGATGCGCGCCTGACGACGCGCGGGTGGGCGATTGGGGGAAGCTCCGGCGTCCAGGTGATTGAGCATCAGGCGGGTAACCGGATCGAAATTGAAGTGAAAGTGCCGAGCATGCATTTCGGCATGGGGAACCATTCCGTCCGGTTGGAGGTACGCGTGCCGCGTGAGCTAATCGGCGAAATCCGCACGGGCGACGGCTCAGTTGAACTGCGCGGCTTGCACGGACCGGTACATGCGACTACGGGCGACGGCAGCATACGGGCCGATGATCTGGACGGCGCGTTTACCGCCTATACGGGCGACGGCAGCGTGCATGTACGGGGCCGGTTTGATAATTTGCAAGTTCACACAAGCGACGGCTCAGTGCAATTGGATGTCCTGACAGGCTCCCGCCCTAATTCCAACTGGCGGGTACAGACTGGAGATGGCAGCGTGCGGTTGAACGTGCCTCGCGACCTAGCGGCGGACTTCGAAATGCATACCGGAGACGGGCATATCGAAACGAGTTTGCCGCTGTCCGTGATTGGACGGCAAGATTCACACCAGATGCAGGGCAAATTGAACGGCGGAGGGCCAACGGTGCTGGTGCGAACCGGCGATGGCTCCATCAACCTAGGGACGATTTAGCACGGCATTGGCGTTTCGCGACGAGGTGCGATATAACCAGGCCATGCAGGTTCGCACCGCCTTACGGTTTCTGCTGGCTTTCGCCTTGGTAGTATTCCCTGTCGTGCTTCTGGCCGCCGACGCCGATTCGGCTATTCGCGAGGCGTTGGAAGAGCAGGTAGCCGCTTGGAATCGCGGCGATATTTCCGCCTTTGTTTCTACTTATGCTGCTGATTGCACGTTCGTCGGCAAGCAAATACTGCAAGGCAGGGAGCAGTTGGTGGCGCGCTATAAGAAGGTATACCCATCCCCTAACGCGATGGGTAAACTGACCTTTAACGGGCTGAATGTGCGCCCGCTTGGCAAGCGGACGGCCGTGGTGACCGGGGAATGGCATTTGGACCGGACCTGGGCAGGCGGCGGCCCGGTGGGCGGCGTCTTCAGCCTGGTTTGGCGGCTGGAAAGCGGCCATTGGGTGATTATTCTTGACCATACCAGTTAGCTCGCGGCCTCCAGCAGGGACAAAAGCCGGTCAAATTGCTTGGAGTTTTGGTCAAAGCCTTGTAACCTAACAAGTTGCTGGAGCGCCTAAATTTCGACAGGCTTGTGTATCCAGCACAAAACACTGGATATGCTAGTTGAGCAAGAACTGATTGAAAGGGCGCGCGCGGGCGACTCCGGAGCGTTCAACGATGTAGTTCTGGCTTACCGGAAGCGGATTCTGGGCACCATTTCGCGCTTGATTGGGCGTCCGGAAGACGTGGAAGACGTTGCGCAAGAGGTGTTTGTACGCTTATATTATTCGCTGGACCAGTTGCGGACAGCGCAGGTTTTTGAGCCTTGGCTGTACCGTCTGACGGTGAATGCCTCGTATGATTACTTAAGGCGGGCGAAACGGCGAAATGAATCGCGGATGGCCGACCTGAGTGAGCAGCAGGTGCTGATGGCTGATTCGTTAGCCGGGGGCCGGCAGCAAAACGAGGAGCGGCAAAAGGGTCGCGTGAGAGAGTTTATGGATGCGTTGTTTATGCACGTATCCGAGGAAGATAGGCTGCTGCTGACTTTAAAGGAAGTGGAAGGCCTGTCGTTGAAGGAATTGGAAAAAGTCTACAGCGTGAATGAGAATGCGCTGAAGGTAAGGTTGTTTCGGGCCCGGCAGCGGGTGCTGAAGGCATACCGGGCCGCCAAGGCCGAAGATGAGTTATAGGTTGGTGTAAAGTGAGTGAAAAATTGTCGAACAACAATTCACAATCAGATGATTTGCAGTTGGATGAATTTTTTCAAACTTACCGGGCGGCCTGCCCGGAAGTGGACCCAAGCAGGAATTTCATGCCGAATCTGTGGCAGCGCATTGAAGCCCGGCAGAATTTCTGGTTCCTTTTCCAGCGTTTTGCGCGAACCGCTTCGGCGGCTTGCGGGGCGTTGTGCTTACTGCTGCTGGCTTTGAATTTGTATTCGCCGCGGCAATCCAACGCCAACAGTTATATGGATGCGTTGATGGCGGAGCACACGGCGGAAAAAACTTATTACACCGAAGCCATCCGCAGTTTACCCAACACCGGGGATATTCCGGAGGGGTTTCAGATAAACCCCGAATGGTAGCCGTACTGAATTTACCGTACTGAATTTATATGAAGCGTAACCAATGGGCCGCCGTATCTTTTGCCGTCCTGCTATTTTGCAGTGGCGGGGTAGTGGGCGCGCTTGGCCACCGCTATTATTCAGCTACCGTGGTAAGCGCCAAAACCTCCGATGATTTCCGGCATCGTTATGTATCGGAAATGCAATCGACGCTGAAATTGTCTCCCGCCCAAATCGCGCAACTGGAAACCATTCTGGACCAGACCAAGGCCAAATATAAGGCGGTGAGGGATAGCTATCATCCGGAAATGGTGAGCATCCGGAATGACCAGATTGAACGGGTGCAGTCCATTCTGACTCCGGCGCAGGTTCCGGCTTATCAACGCCTGGTGGCTGAGCGGGAACAGCGCGCGAAAGAGCAGGAAGAACGCGACCGCAAGGAAGAAGAGCGGCAACAGGCACTGCGTAAGAATAAGACAGCGCCTTAAAGTGCTTCTGTAGTAGCTCAGACCTCGTCGAACAACACGACCGGGTAGTCCTTGGTTGATTTCAGCGTTTTTTCGACGGTAGGCCACACTCGCTGGTGCTCGGGCGTGGCGGCCCATTTTTGGCGCAATTCCTCGCTCTCGTACACCATGGCAAAGCGGTAATTGATGCTCAGCGCGGGGCCTTGCAGCACCTGTCTCAGCTTCAACATTTTTATTGAGATGTAGCCAGGGTGTTTTTTCGCCTCGGGAAGAAAGATGTTGTGGAAGTTATCCAGCATCTCTTTTTCGCGATGCGGCTCGACATCCATCTCGACAAAAAGCTGGATCGGCTTGGCTCGCTTCGCCGGCTGCGCCTCTGTCACGCGCCATAGGGTTAACGCGCCCAATATCGCTTTCAGATGAGTTCGTCTCTGCATGCTTCTCCTCGAAATTTAAAACTCGATGTTGTCGTGCAAACGGTCAATTGTTTGGGCATCCACATCCGGTACTTTCTTCAAATCGTCCAAGGTCTTAAAATCGCCGTTCTTTTGACGGTATTGGACGATGGCTTCGCTTTCTTTGTTGGTGAGCCCAATTTCCGCCAATTGCGGCGCGGAGGCATGGTTTACGTTGACCGTTTTCGGTCCGAAGTGCGTGGCCAGATAGTTAATCACCTGATCTATCTCGTCGTCAGTACCGGTGGCGCCGCGCGATACCATCACGTCCACCGTATTCGCCCAACGGTTGCGCGTCTTTCGCGTGCCGGTGGCCACTTCCAATCCATGGCAAGCACTGCACATGCGCTTGAACACATCTTTTCCCGGGCCGTCCGGCAAATCCTGCGCCGAGGCGCCAGAACAAATGATAACGAGGGCCATTGCCCCCAGCAAAAAAGTTTTCATCATACTTACTATGGCAGCGCGTATGCGATGACGCTGTCGCCCGCGGTATGGTCGTAATAACCACTGCCGGCGGCGACGATCACTACATACTGCTTTCCGTTCTTCGCTTGATAGGTCAATGGCGAGGCATAACCGCCGGTTTCCATTTTTGTATCCCAAAGCACCTTGCCGGTCTTCGAGTCGAAGGCGCGAAAATGCCGGTCATTGGTTGCGGCTATGAACACCAAGCCTCCAGCCGTCGCCACAGAGCCGCCCATGTTGACTGTGCCGGTATCATGAATGCCTTTCGCCTCTAGCTCATCCACAACGCCAAGCGGAACCCTCCAAGCGATATCGCCCGTGTTGACATTGATGGCTACCATCTGGCCCCAAGGAGGCTGCTGGCACGGCCAATAGTTATCGGGATTCCAGAAATTGGCGTAGGGACCTGCTTCCGACGTGCGCGAATAGGGCGTGCGAGATCCTTCCGGATTTTTGATGACCTTCCCCACGTCTCCCACATAATTCACGTTGTAGAAAAGATATCCAAGGCCAGGATCAAAAGAGCCGCCATGCCAATTCACCGCGCCCAAAGTGCCGGGGAATACGATGGACATGTTCGCGCCGAATCGCGTGAACGGCCCATCGTTATGCATCCCTCCCTGGCTGGCCATCAACTCCGTACAGAATTTTTCGTGCTCGGGAGTCACCTTCGCCACTTCGTCAGGCTTGAAACTCATACGCCCCAGCGGCGGCGGCTTCACCGGGAAAGGCTCGGTTTTCCAACCCTCTTCTCCAGGAACATCGCTGGCAGGCACGCTGCGTTCTTCCACTCCATAGATGGGCTTGCCATCGCGGCGGTCCAAAATGAAAACCAGCCCGGTCTTCGATGTAATCGCAAGCGCTGGAATTTTTTCACCGCTTCTGGTTACATCGAAAAGGATGGGCGCCGATTCCAGATCGTAGTCCCAGGTGTCGTGGTGGATCGCCTGAAAATACCATTTCAACTTGCCGGTAAGGGCGTCCAGCGCCACCAAGGAGTTGCCAAATAGATTCGCCCCTTTGCGATCACCACCGTAAAAATCGTACGCCGGCGACCCGTGGGGCAAATAAACGAGCCCCAGCTTTGTGTCGATGCTGAACAAACCCCACACGTTGACGCCCGAGCGGTTCTTCCAATCATCACCCTGCCAGGTATCGCTGCCGGTTTCGCCGGGCCGCGGCACGGAGTGGAACTGCCACACGAGTTTTCCACTATGCGCATCCCACGCGCGCGTGTCGCCGGAAGCGCCCAGGCTCGGGGATTCCTGCGTGCGCGCGCCGGTAATCACCAGGTTTCCGAAGACTTTCGGAGGAGAAGAGAGACCATATCCGGCCGGCGGGAGTCCGTTGTCCACGCCCTGCCGCATGTCTAGCGTTCCCTCCACGGCGAACCCTGGAACGGGCTTTCCGGTTTGCGCGTTGAGTGAGATCAGGCGTCCATCGGAGGTTCCGAAGAAGATTGACGCCGGTGATTGCGTATCGCCGGGCCAATATTCCACGCCGCGAGTGGAAGGCTGGCCGCCTTTCACTTCATACGACCATAATTCCTGCCCGGTTTCCGCATTCAGCGCAACGACGCGATTGTAGGGCGTGGGCATGAACAGCACTCCATTTATCACAATCGGAGTCGCCTCCGATGAGCGGGCGCGCCTTCTGCTGGTTGGGTTCGCGCTCGTAGAAGGCGGAGGAGTGGCAGCCATGTGATACGTCCACGCGCGCTCCACCTGTGAAACGGTTTGGGTGTTGATCTGTTTCAGCGGCGAGTAACGGGAACTGCCGGGGTCATGCCCATAAGTGGGCCAATCAGTTTGACCGTTGAGAAGCGAGACAAAAAGAAGAACAATGAAGGGCGCCACCAAGCGCTGCCGGAACATGATATGGAGTCTAGTATATGCAAACGGTCATTGATAGAATCCGGTCTGCGATTCCAATGAATCGCTAAGGAGAAATCCAATGAAGAAGAGTTGGTGGCTAGCCTTTGTAGTTGCCGTGGCCGCACTGGCAGCACGCGAACCGTTAGCCCAGCGTATCGCCCACACTGATCCCTCCAAGTACCGTCCCTTGAAAGCGGTTCATGACGGCGCGGGGACGATGGCCTTCTATCCGCTTTTGGACGAGCATACGCTTGAAACCAATTTGCAATTTCTGCACCGCGGCGTGCTTAATCCACATAGCGGCATCGGCCATCACTTTCATAACCAGTGCGAAGAGATGTTTGTCATTCTCGACGGGGAAGCGCAGTTCACCATCGACGGGCGGACTTCGCTACTGAAAGGTCCGGCGGGAGCGATTTGCCGCATGGGGCATTCGCACGCCATCTACAACGCCAGCGATAAAACAGTGCAATGGATGAATATCAATGTAACAGCGCTGAAAGGAAGCTATGACGCATTTAACTTAGGAGATACGCGGGTTGGCGCGCCGCTCGACCCGATTCCGGTTTTCATGACCATGCAATTGGATCGCGCGTTGCTTCGCCCCGTCACCGCGATGAACCAAGGCAAGGGCACCGTGCAATACCGGCGCGTTTATGGGCCTTCGGTATTTAGCTCGCCTTGGGCTTACGTAGACCATCTGGTGCTTCCGCCAAATACTTCGATTGGTCCGCATGTGCGGCATGAAGTCTCTGAGTTCTATTACGTTATGCATGGCGAAGGAACCGTATCGGTATCGGAAGGACGGAGCGCGCCTGAAACGGCCCCGATTAAAACCGGCGACGCCATTCCCTTGCAGTTAGGCGATGTGAATTCATTCAGCAATACCGGCAGCGAGCCGCTCGAATTCCTCATCGTAGGTATTGGACGCGACAGCAATAAGCATATAGACGACGTGGATGTTCCGATGACCGCGGCAACTCCTTCCTCAAACCAGCGCTAATCCTGTTCTAAATGTTTCACGCGTTCAAGACGGCACACCTTCCTGGACCTTACAGTTTTGTAAAGGCCGGACAATTATGCCGTTCAAACGCCATTTCATCACAGCACTGCTCACCGGATTTTTCATAGCCGCATCTCTCTGGGCGCAGGGAGAAAACGCTTCCATCGTCGGCACTGTTCGCGATGCATCCGCCGCGCCTATCTCCGGAATTCCCGTGATTATCCGCAACCAAGCCACGAACGCGGTGCGCAAAGTGGATACCAATTCGACAGGCGATTATTCCGTTCCGCTCCTCCAGCCGGGACAATACGAAGTAAAAGTGGAACAACCAGGATTCCGCAGCGCCATCTACAACAATGTTTCTTTGGAAGTCAGCCAGACCATGCGCGTAGATGTGACGCTGCAAGTGGGTGACCGCGCTGAAAAGGTGGAAGTCGTCGACACCCCTCCGCTGGTGCAAACCGATACCTCATCCCTTGGTCAAGTCGTCAATCAAAAGAACGTTAGCACGCTGCCGCTCAACCAGCGCAACTTTGTCAGTTTCGCTTATCTAGTGCCTGGCGTGCAGTTTCCAGCTGAGGGTTCTATTGATTCAACCCAAGGCCTTGCGATGAGCGTGAACGGCGCTCGTGAAACGTCAAATAATTTTCTAATTGACGGTGTCGATGACAATGACCTGGTTATCAATCAATACAGCGCCATTCCGTCGCTGGACGCGATACAGGAGTTCAAAGTCCAATCCGGCAATTACACCGCGGAATATGGCCGCAGCGGCGGCGCGCAAGTCAATGTGCTGGTGAAGAGCGGCGGCAATCAAATTCACGGCACGGCGTATGAGTTTCTGCGCAACCGCCATTTGGACGCGAAAAACTTCTTCGATCAGCCCGATTGCCGCGCCGGGTCGGTCGCCGGGACTTGTTCCAGTATCCCGCGCCTTGACCGCAGCCAGTTCGGCGGCTCCGTCGGCGGTCCCATCGTTAAAGACAAAACGTTTTTCTTTATTGCCTATGAATATCTCGATCTGCATGATGCCTCCACCCGGCAAGCCACCGTGCCTTCGCAAGTGCAGCGCCAGCAGTCTCTGGCCAGTGTTCCCGTGAGCCAAATCAATCCGGCTGGTTTAAATATTCTGAACCTGTACCCGGCTGCTAACGTCGGAGCCAACCTGGCGACATCGAATACGTTCGTCTCGTCTCCCACTGCAAGGCAGACCGAACCCTATGGCGTCGCAAAGATTGACGAGCATCTGAGCCCGAACGACACGATTAGCGGTCACTACGTGCTCTCGTTCGGGAACGCTTATAACCCATTCGATCCGCTTTCGCCGTATACGAACTTGCCCGGATACGGCACCAACGTCATGACCCACGGGCAAAATGGCGGCGTGAGTTGGACGCACCTATTCAATCCGCGCATGCTGAATGAGGCGCGCGTCGGGTTCAATCGCGAATTAGGAGATTTTGAACAAGCGGATAAAACCGATTACAACAAGCAATTAGGTTTTCCTAATGTGCTAACGAATCCGGTCGATCTCGGCTATCCAAACGTGAGCATTAACGGGTTTGACGGCATTGGACAACCGACCAACACGCCGCAGATACATCCCACTTACACCTTGCACGCAACGGACGCGTTCGCCTGGAACCCGGATTTTAATGGCGGCAAGCACCAGATTAAGTTTGGTTTTGAATATCGCTACTACTGGTACAGCATCTTGTTCGATACCACGGCTCGCGGCATATGGACCTTCAACGGAACGGCAAGCGCGCTCAATCCGACTGGCAACGCACTCACGCAGTTACTGCTGGGGACGCCCAACGTGGCCACCGGCGTCAACAGTGGCGTGACCATGGATATTCGTGCTCCCTCCTATGACGCCTATATCCAAGACGATTACCGCATCACTTCGAAGTTGACGCTGAACCTGGGCCTTCGCTGGGAATTTAATGTCCCGCCTTATGAAGTGAACAATGAATTCAGCGCCCCGAATCTGAGCCCGTCTAATGCATCCTGCACGCCTAAACCAAACTGCTTATTTACCGTTGCCGGCACAAACGGCCTGTCCCGCGCAACCTATGCGCCCGACTATAAGAATTTTGACCCGCGCATCGGCCTCGCTTGGCGTCCGCTGAATAGCGATCGTTTAGTCTTCCGCTCCGCCTATGGCATCTTCACCGATATCGTGGTGGTGAACGCCAATCTGAATCTGCGTTTCAATCCTCCGTTCCGTACCACGAATCAGGTGCAGAACCCGACTCTAGCGCTGAACATCCAAAATATTCTGAGCCAGCCCGCCGCTATTACTCCGCCCACGGCTACATTTTTCAATAGCAACTTCCGAGACGCCTATTCCCAACAGTGGAACGGCGACTTGCAATATGCTTTGCGCAAAGATCTGCTGCTCGATGCCGGATACGTTGGTTCCCGCGGCGTGCATTTGCCCGGCTCTCAAAACATGAATCAACCGGCGCCTGGACAGCCGATTCCTTATCCGCAATTCGGCTCGTCGGTAAGCATGATTAGTAACAGCCGCGATAGCACTTACAACTCTTTGCAGGTAAAAATAGAGAAACGCTCCGCAGAGGGCGGCAGCTTCCTAGGTTCCTACACGTATTCCCGCTGCATTGATAATGGTTCTTCTCTCTTCGGCGCATTAGGCGGCGGCACTACTCCCCAATATGCGCTGAACCTCGCAGCCGAACGCGGATTGTGTAACTTCAACACCAATCAGCGCTTCGTGGCCAGCTATATTTATGAACTCCCCATCGGCAAAGGCCACCAGTTTCTCAACAAGGGCGTTACAGGTTACTTGCTGAGCCATTGGCAGCTCAGCGGCATTCTCACGCTGCAATCCGGCCAACCGTTTACGGTACAGCGCGGCGTCCCACAAAGCTTCACGCTGCCCACGGGAGGAACCGATAGGCCCAACGTGGCGGGCAATCCGTTGGCAGCGGGCACAATCGCTGGAAATCCCGCATGCGCGGCTCCAGCTCAAATTGGCGGACCATCGATGTGGTTTAATCGCTGCGCCTTTATCGCCGCACCCGGCACGTTCGGTAATAACGGACGCGACAATTTGCTGGGACCGGCCTATTACAATCTGGATTTCTCTCTATTGAAAGATTTCAGCATCACGGAACGCCAACGCTTACAATTCCGGGCGGAAGCCTTCAATCTGCTCAATCATCCGCTCTTTGACTTGCCGACGAACAACTTTGACTCAGCCAATTTCGGCAAAATTCTGTCCGCCAATGCCTACGGCACCCGGCCGCCGCGACAGATTCAGTTGGGGCTAAAATACATTTTCTAACATGCAAACATTCAAATTTATTCCGGGCTTACTTGCAGGTCTGGCGATCACCGCTTTACTCACCAGCGCAGCGGAGCCAACTACTATCGCCATTCGTATCGGCAAGCTCTGGGACGGTTCTAAAGTCATTGACGGCGCTCTTGTAGTCGTACAAGGAGAGCGCATTCGTAGCGTCACGGGTGGAAACCCTGCTCCGCCC
Organism: Bryobacteraceae bacterium; assembly: GCA_036488895.1. Classification (GTDB taxonomy): domain Bacteria; phylum Acidobacteriota; class Terriglobia; order Bryobacterales; family Bryobacteraceae; genus Bog-105. The sequence goes on from DASXGT010000113.1 coordinate 21,122, forward strand.
GCGGGCGCCACCGTCATCGATTGGTCACACTATTATGGGCTTCCGGGTTTGATTGACGTCCACACTCACATGACCTATTACTGGGATCGCAAGCCTGGCACGCTTCCCAGAGGTAATGCGCGCATGCCCGCGGAAACGGTATTTCTTGCGCAAGATAACGCCCGTAGAACCCTGGAAGCAGGCGTCACCACGGTGCGCGACCTAGGCTCTTCCGACTATACGGACATCGCCATGCGCAACTTAATCAACATGGGAGCCATGCTGGGTCCGCGCATGTTCGTGTGCGGCTATGGAATCAGCCTGTCGCGCGAACGCCCCGGGCAGCCGCCGGTCGAAACGCCAGGCTCCGCTGATAATCCCGATGAGGTCATGAAAGCGGTGCGCCGCCAGATTGCCGCCGGGGCCGATGTGGTCAAAATGTATGGCTCCGTCGGCGGCTTTGAGAATGTCGGCACGCAACAGACCTTTACCTACGAAGAGATGAAGGCGGCGGTAGACGTCTCTCATGCGATGGGAAAGAAAATCGCCATTCACTCTTACGGTCCCGAAGGCGGCCGCGATGCCGTACGCGCCGGAGCCGACTCGCTAGAACACGCCGTAGACCTGGATGACGCCACGCTGCAGGAAATGGTGAAGCGGGGCACCTATTACGTGCCTACGATTGATCACAATCGCTATTACATTGATGCCGCGGAAGAGTACCAATTCCGCCCCGGATCGAAAGAAGGGCTGTCCGCGTATATCCACCGAAACTATGAAACGGCGCAGCACGCTTACAAAGCCGGCGTGAAATTCGCCATGGGATCTGACGCTGTTTACACAATGTTTGGCCAAAATACGCGCGAACTCACCTGGTTCGTTAAATTAGGCATGACACCCGAAGCAGCTTTGAAAACGGCCACCGTGGACGCCGCGGATTTGTTAGGGGATTCGCGCGATATCGGCTGGGCAACACCTGGACACTTTGCCGACCTCATTGCCGTGGAGGGCGATCCGCTTCAAAACGTCAATGACGCGATCGATAAAATCCAGGCCGTGATGAAAGGCGGTAAAATTGTGATCCACAAGCAATAGAACTATCGCTCTTCTTACACAATGTGTTACATTTCTTTCTAAGACCCCGCCTGTCTGACTTTCACCCTCTCAGGAGAGCGCTTGAAAAAGAAACAGAGCGGCGGATTTCTTGGTTCAGTCGTCGGGCATGGAACGTCTCAGAATTTTTCGGTTGTTGAGACGCTCTATCATCCGCAAGAAAATCTATCGTGTCACTCGCATGACAACGCCTTTGTGTCTATCGCACTGCGCGGAAACTATTACGAGCGCAGCGGTTCTAAAACCTGGGAATGCGCCACTGGTGCAATCATTTTTCACGCGCCTGGCGAATCACACGCGGATCGGTTTTACGAATCGGGGGGACAGCTCCTAAACCTGGAGCTTTTCCCACACTTCGTTCAGACGCTTGAGACACTCGGCTTCCAAACGGGCGACCGCATTCAACTGAAGAGCCCATATCTCCTTCAGCTTGGTCTTCGCCTCCAGAACGAAATTCGCCGGAAAGATACGGCCTGGGAGTTGACGACTGAAGGCCTCGCCCTGGAACTCATCGCCGAGTTGATCAGACAGCGGGAGTCCCGCATTTCTCAGCCCCGCTCCGATTGGCTCAGCCAGGTGCGCGATTTATTGCATGACGAATTCCGAAAAAATCTGACATTGAAAGAATTGGCCCAATCCGTGGACGTTCATCCCGTCCACCTCGCGCGCGCATTTCGCAAACGCCATCATTGTTGCGTGGGAGATTACGTGCGCCGTCTGCGCGTGGAAAGCGCCTGCAGCGACCTTTCCACTTCGAGCCTGCCCATTGTGGAAGTCGCCGCCCGAAACGGATTCGCCGATCAAAGCCACATGTCTCGCGTGGTGAAGCGCTATACCGGCCTATCTCCGCACGAATTCCGCCAGCGCCCTGTACCGTTTATTGCTCAGCCGCCCAAGGACTACCAAATCGGGCATTATGCAGCACAGCCGTGTCGGTGAGCGATTGCAGGAAGGCAATTAAATCATCCCGGTCGCGCGCGGAAAGAGTAAATCCGCCAATTAACGCATCCTTATTGGGGTTGTCACGGCCCTTCCCTGCGTGCGGACCGGATGCAATCGTCCGGCCGCCAGCCGCGTAATGCTCCAAGACTTCCGCTAGCGTTGCAATGCTGCCGTCATGCATATAAGGCCCGGTTACCGCGATGTTCCGCAACGTAGGAGCCTTGAACTTACCTACGTCAGCCGCCGCTTTGGTGAATTCGTAAATCCCCACATTCGGAGCCGGAAACGAAATCGCTTCGGCCAAATTATATAAGCCTGTATTGTGAAACTCGACCTGCCGCTCCGAGCGCTGCGCCGAATCGGATGCATCGCTAAAATTAAACCCGCCATGGCAGCGAAAACAGGAAAGCGGCTGCGAAAAGAATAAGACCTCTCCACGCTTGGCTGATTCGGAAACGGCACGGTCATCGCCGCCGTAATGATAATGATCATACGGCGAGTCGGCGGAGATAATGCTCCGCTCGAAACTTGCAATGGCATAAACCGCGTTCCGCCTCGTAAATGGGTCTTTGCTTTCCGGAAACGCCTGCCGGAACAATTCGGTGTAGACGGGTACGGCGCGCAATTTGGCCGGAAAATCATCACCCATCCGCAGGCCGAGCTCCAGCGGATGCTCACCGTACATCGGAATCAGGGCTTGCTCTTCCAGCGTCTTCAAAGTGGGGTTGCTCCAGGTAAGCGCCGCGCCGTAAGCAACGTTCACTAAGCTCATGGAGCTACGCGGATGCGCCTCGCCTGTTGCGCCTATTGACACCGCCCGGCCATCGGTAAAAGCCAACTCCTGTTTGTGGCAGGTCGCGCAAGATGCTTTTCCGTTTACCGACATGCGCGTGTCATAGAAAAGACGCCTACCTAATTCCACTTTGGCGGCGGTCATCGGATTATCGGCAGGAATGCGAGGCTGGGGAAAGCCTTTGGGCAGATTCCAAACATAGCCGCCCGCGCCTTGCGGTTCAGCCGCTGAAAGGCAAACCACCGAACACAAAACAAATAGGCCGCGAGCAAGCCAGCTCATATAAATAATGTTTACTTTTGCAGCCGTACTACTTCCAATGTTTCCAGCATGCGCACTGAACGCGCGCCTGCTTTATCATTGGCACAGACCAGGCGAAATGGACCTTGAAAGCCAAAGAGCGCCTTGCCGTCACGCTTGTCCGCCACCAAAATGGACTCGTTTGCGAACTCCGGGGCTACTTCGGCCAGCGTGAACACTACTTGATATCCATCGTGAGCCTTAGCCACCACGTAACTCGCCAAAGCCTTCCCGCGCAATTGTTTTCCCAGCGGAGCGCCGGCCCGCTTCAGGACTTCCAGCAGCGGAACGCCTTCATAATTTACTTTTGTTCCGTCCTGGTCGGAAACAGCCACGCTTTCCCTCGGCATTTTGTCCAGGTCCTGCGCGGTGAGTGTCAATGGAGCAGGCAAATCTCCCTGTATGGTGAGCGCGGCGGGAGCAGCCGTCTGCGGCGCGGCTTGTGCAAACAGAAGCCCGGCAAACACGAAGTACAGAATTAGATTTCGAATCATGTGCACATTCCTTAAAACCAATCCTCAAAACCGGTAACGCAAATTCAAGAACCAATTCCGGCCTTCTTCCGGAAAACCCGCCGTGTAGTAATAGTTTCGATCAAAAAGATTCCGCACGCCAGCCTGCACGCTAACGCCATGATGAACCGGGATGGACGCCATCAGATCAGTAGTGGCATACGATTCACCATGCGGCAAATATAGCGGAGAGGTAGCCGCAAACATGGTGTCCTGCAGGGTGATGCCGCCTTCGTAGCGGACATTCACAATTCCCAACACTTGATGAAAGAACCGGTAACTGGCGGTCGCAACCGCCTTGTTTTTCGGCAATGCGGGAAGAATGCTGACCGTTGTATTCACGGCGCTTACTCCATTCAAACTTCCAAAATCATAAGCGATATTGCGGTTGAGAAAGCTATAACTCGCATCGATATTTAAACGTGGAAGAGGCGAGCTGCGCACTTCAAACTCAATTCCCTGATGAACTTCTTTGCCGATGTTGGCCATTTCGCTACAGTAACCGATAATCCTGCTGTTGGGGCAAAACGCAGTAGCCGGACTGATTCCGCCCGGATCGGTGACATACACCGATTCAATCGCGCTCTCCAGGTCGCTGCGGAAAAGAACAACCTGTAGTAGCGTGGCGGCTCCGAGTGTATGCGAATAGCCGACGTTCCAGTTCCGGCTGTGTTCCGGCTGCAGGTTTGGATTCGGCAGCCCGGCGCCCAGACCCGCCGAGTAAATATCCTTCAGCATGGGGAAGCGCCCGCGGTCCGCAAATGTCGCAAAGAGCTTGCCCGATTCACCCAAGCTGTAGCTCACGGCCACCTGCGGATTAAAGTTCCATACATGCGCGGTACAACCGGAGAACAATGTATTTTTTGGATCAGCCACGCACGTGAACGGGAGCAGACCCGTCATGGCGCTGTTGTATTGCTGCCCTTGCAAACCGTTGAAATGATCGGCGCTGAAACCCGCCGTGGCGGAGAGGCGCGAGGTGATCCGCACTACATCCTGCAGGCCGATGGAAGTTTGAATGTCGCGGTCTTGGAGCGTAGGCTCGGTCAACGGAAACGGCGAAATCCCCGGATAGATGCCGCGCTCTTTGTGAACATCGTCTTTGAAAAAGAACGATCCGCTTATGGTGTTGCGCTGGACCGCATGCGTATCGAACTCCGTGGAGAAACCATCGTTGTGATCGTTATACATGCTGTGCTCGGCACTGGCGGTGTTCATCACAGCGTACGTATCGTTGGAATACATATCGATGTCGTTGCGGTACTGCGTATAGAAACCGCGGAATTTCAGGGCACTGCTCTCGCCGATTTTTGTATTCGAATGGAAGTAATAGTTGTTTGAATTCCAGTACGGCCAATCCCAAAAGGTCCGGAACGTGGCGGCGGTGTTCCCGCCCTGATAGAGCGGCACGCCCTTTTGCCCTTTCATGTTGATATAGCTGAGAACGTATTCATCTTCAGTACGCGGCGTCCAACCGACGCGTCCAGTAAATCGCTCGTCGCGCGACCAGGAACTGTTCAGACGATCCGTCGTTACAATATTGGGAAGGTTTTTATATTGATAGACAGGGAAATCACCCGAAAGCGGAATGTAGGAAGCTTGCAGCCAGTCGATGGACCCTTGGAAGAAAACTTTGCGCCAGCGCGAGCCGAGCCGCAACGACGATAAAAGCGTATCGCCCGAGCCCGTTCCAATCAGCGCGTCCACGTCGACCTTTTTCACTGGCGTGGCGGTAACCATATTGATAGATCCGCCTAACGCATTCGGACCGAGCAGCGGAGAACTGTAGCCCTTGGCGACTTGCACCTCTGAAATATCGCTAGTGAGGAAACGATTGAAATCCACATAACCGTCATAAGGCACGGAGATCGGAATTCCGTCTACATAGAGGGGCACTTGGCCGCGTGTACTGAAACCGCGCACCATAATGCCCGCCTCATTTCGATTCATGGAGAGGTGCTGGATGGAAACGCCGGGCAGATAATCGAGCGCTTTGGCCAGGTTGACCAAATAGAGATTACGGATTTGCGTCTGATCGATATCGGCAGTAACGGGGGAAGCGCCCGGAACCGTCGCGGCCACATTGACTTCCACCTGCCCCAGATTGAACGGCGTGCCGGGCGACTGCCGGATCACTTCGTCAATGGCCGTGGCTAAGGCATTCAACTGAGTGTGTTGTAGCGGCGGCGCGGCATTGTCAGCCAATGCGTTCGGGACATGTAGCGAGATAGCTGGATGAGTGGCAGCAAATGCCACTAATGACGAGCGCAATGTCTCCGCGTCCGCGTTCCATTCCTTGGACGCTTCGCTTCCCGCGGACAAATTGGTTAACCGCTGCTCCAGATCCTGGAGAGACGTTTTCCATTGCACCGTATCGTTCTGCCGGCCAAAAACGAGAAGAGCGCAACTAAGCGCTAGCAATAAATGGAGGGAACGACGAATGAAGGCCAAGCAATCACGTTAACACGACAATAGTGCTTATAAACGACAATCGCGTGACGGGCGAGCCCGAGCTCTCCGTTCAATTGGAGAACCCGGGAATCCCTTTCGTTCTATAAATCGGGGGGTTACAACCTGGGAAACCCCAAGGGACCGATTTCGGCTCAAGCTGTTCTAGGCAGCTTGAATATCGCTGACGTGGATCAGGCCTCTCGCCGCCTCTAGGACGCCGGTGACCTTGACAGTCTTGCCTTCGAACGGCTTAGCCTTCTCTTGATCGTCTAAAAAAGCGCCTTTTCCGGCCTGTTCGTCAGTCAGTAGCGCGTATTGGCCGTTTTTTGCTTTTATAATTTTTCCGACGAAGGTTTGGCTCTTCTGTTGATCCTGCTGCGCGCTGGGCGCCTGCCCTTGGGCCTGCGCTCGCAGAACGGGGGTGATTCGGGGGGAGCTCAAAGCAAAGCCTAGAGCTAATGAAGCTATCCAGAAATTTTTCCGCGTCAATATATCTCACTCCTTTGGATGCGATGCATCGGGTAGACCTGAGCAAGGTCGTGGCCAAAATGCGGCGCACGACATAGGTTATTGACAAGTAGGAGCTTGATTGAAAGACGCAAGCAGCGGACGATGCAAACATTACCGGGTGCGGTAGATTTTTCCCGTACCTTGAAAATAAGCGTTAGGGTGAAGCTACTAGCGCTCGATTTTGAAATCCTGGCGGAGGAAGAGGGATTCGAACCCCCGAGCGAGTTTCCCCGCTAACGGTTTTCAAGACCGGCGCATTCAACCGCTCTGCCATTCCTCCGCTTTCTAAACTAGCATAAATGCACGTTTTTCCATGTTGCTTGACGTCACTCACCGGTCTTGGCAGCCGGCGCCGTGCGGAACAAGCGAAACGCCGCGGGCACATAGTCAGGCGGCAGATAATTCTCTGGAATCGCCGTCACGTTTCCGTCGCGAACAGCATGATAGTGCGGGGACATAATTTCCACTCCCGCTTCATTGAATTTGTCCTGAATGTTTTGATGCAGGTCACTATAGATCAGCGCCATCCGGCTGGGTTGATCCGTATAAGCATTGATCTCATACGCTACATAGAAATCGTCGAGGCTGCTCTGCAACACAAAAGGCTTCGGCTCAGGCAGAACGCCAGGGGTCGCGGCCGCCGCCGCAATCAACAAAGCATGAATCTGCCGCCAAGGCGCATCGTAGCCGATCGTGACGCCGGTGTGAAGGATGAGCGGCTGCCCTTGCGCCGACGCGCTGAAATTGATGATATGACTGCCGAGCACCAGTGAGTTCGGAATCGTAATGTATACGTTCTTAATCGTTTTCACATGAGTCGCAAGCAGCGTCTTACCCATGACGTCGCCAACCGTATCCGCGATTTGGACCCGGTCCCCGTGTTTGAAAGCACGCGTGTAAGTGAGAATCACTCCCGCAATCACATTCGCTACGGCGGAACTCGATCCTAACGAAAACAACACACCGAGAAAGATGGATATGCCCTTGAACGCCGGCGAATCCGACCCCGGCAAGTACGGAAACATCACGACTAGAGCGAATGCCAGAATCAGCAACTGGACAATCTTGTACGTCGGCATCGCCCACTCCGGATAGAAGCCAGGCCAGCTAATGGTTCCCCGTTCAATCTCAGTAAAAACAAACCGCACGGCTCGGATGGCGAAATAAGAAAAAATGACCACAACCAGGACCACCAGCAAACTCGGCAGATATGAAACGAACGCATTCCATCCGTTGCCGATGGGAGTCAATACATAGGCCAACAGGGTACTGCCAAAGGTTCTCGTCCAAGGGAAAAAACTAAATACCAGCGGAACGTAGAAATAGAACAGCAATATCGTCACGCCAAAGCGGGCCAGCCGCGCGCATCGGATCAGCGTGTCGGTAATGCGCGCCGCCGACAACAATTCAAGCGATTGAATTTTTACCGTCCGAATGCTGGTTCCACGCCGCCGTTCAATAGCGCCGTAAAGCTTGGGAAAGAAGAAGCGGAAAGCGATCAATACGGAAATGAGAACAAGAGTTGCCAACGCGGCATACAACGCGCCTTTCATTAGGCTCTTGTATGTGTACTCGCTTCGTACTTGCGTAAGGGCGGCACGCATCTGCCGGGCATTGTTATTCGCGAGCGTGGATCTTGAAAGTCCGGCCGCCGCGGCATCGGGTTCGGTAACGGTCATAATAATGACTTCGCCAGCAACGACGTCCGTGCTGGTCTCATGCTCGTCGACCGTAATCGCATCGGAACTTATGCTGACGTCCTTCATCAGGCGTTCGAGCTTTGTGCTGGCTGCCTTGGCGCGATTTTCCGGCGAAAATGGTCCCAGCCTCGTCCGGATTGGAAATAGAATCTGATCTCCGACCGTGACGTTGGCGGTGGTCTTGTGGTCCGCGTTCGTTTGCGGATTCTGTTGAGCGCAGGCGCAACAGACGAGCAAAAACACCACTGACCGCAGCGAGCGGGAATATTTCGTAAACATACAGGACTCCTCCGCACCCGGCGGCTATTTCCGAAACCCACGCTTTGCCGAGGTGATGTCTTTAGAGGATAACTGAGAGACGGCTCTTTCCAGGGTCGCCCGTGCATTTATGACGATGTAACAGTCTTCCCCTACGCTGAAAGGCGTAATGAGGAATCTTCCCAAACGTCGCATCAGCGCTGAAATTATCGCGGCACTCGCCATCACAGCACTTTCTGCTTATTCGCAAACACCGAAGCCGCTTCAAACCGGTCCCGCGCCAGACGGCAGCTTTCTCTTGAACACAGGCTGGCGCATTCGCCCGGCTGGAAAAACCATCCCGCTGTCTACCTTACCGATGTCGACCACGATCTCGCCGGATGGACGCCGTCTAGCCGTACTCAATGGGGGTTATCTGCCCGCCTCAGTCGATTGGCTCGATATGGAAACGGCCCGTAAAACCACCTCCGTTCAAATCACGGACGGCTGGCGCGGACTTTCCTTTTCCTCCTCGGGGACAAAACTGTATGCGGGGAACGGCGCGCGCGGAAGCATCACGGAATTCAGTGTAAACGGCAGCCAACTTATTCTCTCCAAAAAGATCGACTTATTTCCCGGCGAACCGAAGAAAACGCCGCATCTGATCGCGGATATTCTTCCGCTCGCCAATCGTCTACTCGTTGCCGATACCCTGCAAGATCGCATTCTGGAGGTAGATCCGGCACCCGGCAAAGTCACCCATGCATTTCCAGTGGCCCAATACCCCTATGCCATGCTGCTTGCGCCCGATGGCAAATCCGTTTATGTCTCAAGTTGGACCACTGCCACGGTGGTTCAATACGCCTTGCCCGATGGCCGTGAACTGGCGCGTATTTCCGTGGGCGCGCACCCGACGGAAATGGTCTGGCTCACGCACAATCGCCTGGCCGTGGCTTGCGCCAACACCAACTTTGTATTCATTCTGGCAATGGACAAACAAGGCAAATGGCAATTACAAGAGAGGCTGAATCTCGCCCTCACGCCGCGCCAACCCGTTGGCATGACGCCAAGTTCACTGAGCCTGAGCGCCAACCGGCAAACCTTATATATTGCTTGTTCCGATGCCAACGCCGTCGCGGTCGCGAATGTTTCCGGAAAGGAAAGCAAAGTAACCGGCTATCTGCCTACCGGCTGGTATCCAACCACCGTCCGTGCCTTGCGTGATGGCCGCCTGCTGGTATTGAACGGCAAGGGCAGTGGATCACACCCGAATCCCAATGGGCCCAGTCCGTTCAAATGGCCGGTCACGGGCAGCAACATAAGAATGGAGTATGTGGCCGGCATCCAAACCGGAACCGCTTCGCTTATCAATTCCTTTAGCGACGCCGAGTTGAGTGAATATACGCGCACCGTAATCGCGAACTCTCCTTACCATGACTCGCTGCTCGATAACGCCGGCATTCCCGCCGGTAGTCCCATTCCCAATCGCGCGGGCGGATCCACGCCTATCAAGCACGTCATTCTTTTGATGAAGGAGAATCGCACGTATGATCAGGTGCTCGGCGACATGAAAGAGGGGAACGGCGACCCGAGCCTGGTTTTATTCGGAGAGAACGTAACACCAAACCATCACAAACTAGCACGCGACTTTGTACTCCTGGATAACTTCTATGTCAATGCCGATGTTAGTGAAGACGGCCTGTATTGGACTACTTCCGCGATTGCTTCCGATTCCAATCAACGCACCTGGCCCATGGGCTATGCCCGCCGCATGTACACGGAACATGGCGATACTTTGGAAGGGGCCAGATCGGCTCCGGGCGGCTTTTTGTGGAACAAAGCAGCTGAAGCGGGCGTGTCATTTTTCAATTACGGATTCTTCGCGAAGAATCTTGCTCATCCGCCCGACACCGGCATTCAGATCCGCGATGTGGCAGACCCGGTGCTTAAGCCGCACACCAGCTTTTACTTCCGCCAACATGACCGGTCTTTCTCGGACATCAAGCGCATCCAAGTCTTTCTGAACGATCTCGCCCGCTGGGAGAAGAATGGAGACATGCCTCAGTTGATTGTCATGACCATTGGTAACGATCACACCGAGGGCATGCGCCCCGGCATTCGGTCGCCTATTTCGTGCGTTGCCGATAACGATCAATCCATGGGCATCATGGTGGACGGCTTAAGCAAGAGTAAGTTCTGGTCCACGAGCGCGATGTTCGTTCTCGAAGACGACGCCCAAGACGGGGCCGACCACGTGGATTCCCACCGTTCGCTTGCTTATGTCATCTCGCCGTACGTGAAACGCCACGCAGTGGATAGCACCCTTTACAACACTACTTCCGTATTGCGGACTATCGAACTGATTCTCGGTTTAAAGCCGATGACCATGTTTGACGCGGCGGCCACGCCGATGGCGAACGCGTTTGCAGACACGCCGGATCTCAGTACCTACACTAACGAGCCTCCGCGCGTCCCGCTTGACGTGAAGAATCCAGCGGGTACGGTGTTAGCCGAAAGATCGAATAAGCTCGATTTTAGCGACTCAGACTTGGCCGATCCACGCGAGCTAAACGATATTCTTTGGCTCGCCATTCGAGGTACATCTCCGCCCGCGCCGGTTCGCAGCCGCTTCGGAAACTGAGAGGACATTTACAATTGAACTTAAATGTTTCAATTGCGTTTGAAATGGTTGGCCCTAGCAGGTTTGTTTGCGGCTCCCTGCGCTTGGAGTTTTCAAAGTATTCCCGCGACTCCAATCAAGCACCTGGTGGTGATTTTCCCCGAAAACATCTCCTTTGATCACTATTTCGGCACTTATCCGAACGCCACTAATCCGCCCGGCGAGCCCCCATTTATTGCTGCTCCGGGGACTCCCGCCGTAAATGGACTGAGCTCGGCGCTGCTGACTCATAACGCGAACGCAACTAACGCGCAGAACGGCACGGGCGCGATTAATCCGTTTCGTTTAGACCGCAGCCAAGCGGCCACCGCCGACCAAGATCATTCGTACCGGGCAGAAGAATTGGCTTTTCATGCCGGATTGATGGACCTGTTCCCAAAGTCAGTAGGTAAAGGCAATAAAGGCGCAACAGCACCGGCCTCGCCGCTCACCACTACTGGCCTCACCATGGGCTATTTTGACGGCAACACCGTCACCGCCCTATGGAAGTATGCCCAGCGATTCACGCTCAGCGATAATTCCTACGGTTCCACTTTTGGACCGTCCACGCCCGGGGCTATTAACCTTGTTTCCGGCCAAACCAACGGCGTAGTGGACATACGCAACGGGAAAGGAGGCTTGGCTGACGGCGGGAACGGATCGTTCACCTTGATCACAGATCCTGATCCAGTAGGTGATGTTTGTTCCCCTACCACGCGGCAATTGGTATCCATGTCCGGTAACAACATCGGCAATCTGCTGAACGATGCCAATATCACGTGGGGATGGTTTAGCGGCGGCTTCGATTTAGATATTACCAATTCGAACGGCACCACGAATTGCCTACGTTCATCAGAATCGCCGGTCACGCACAAGGCGGTACCGGACTACATCCCCCATCACGAACCATTCCAATACTATCCATCCACCGCGAACCCTACGCATGCGCGGCCTGCTTCCGCGCAGGCCATCGGCCGCCCAGGTGACGCCACCAACCACCAATACGATATCCATGATTTTTACAACGCCGTCAAAGCAGGCAATTTCCCGGCCGTCAGCTTCCTGAAGCCGCCCGCTTATCAGGACGGCCACGCCGGCTATTCCAACCCGCTTGACGAACAAACGTTTATCGTGCACGTTCTTAATTTTCTGCAGAACACGCCGGAGTGGAAAGATACTGCCGTCGTCATCGCCTATGACGATTCGGACGGCTGGTACGACCATCAGATGAGTCCGATTCTGAATCAATCGAGCGGAAGCCACGACGCTCTCACCGGGCCGGGCGCGTGTGGCGATGGAACAAGCGCTCTGCCGGGCGTGGACTCTGAAAACGCTCACGCGCAAGGCCGCTGCGGTTTCGGACCGCGTTTGCCCCTGATGGTGCTATCACCGTGGGCAAAAGTAAATTTTGTTGACCATTCGCTGACGAATCAGGCATCTATCATTACCTTCATTGAAGACAATTGGCTCCAAGGCAAACGCCTGGGGCGCGGCTCTTTCGACGCCATTTCGAACTCCATTATGCCCGCTTTTGACTTTCACAGCCGGCCGCGCATGACCAAGCTCCTCTTGAACGAAAAAACAGGGGAAGTAATTTCCGCAAAGTGACACGCCGCGAACTGATTCAGGCGGGTTTGGCGGCTTCCCTGCTCCGCTCGCCCGGGCTGATAGACGTCAACCGGCTGGCAAAGTTCGTCGATGTTCTCAGCATCCCGCCCATAGCGGCTGCCGAGGCTGGGCGCATTCGCCTGGTTATGCGGCAACTGCAGAAACGCGTTCATCGCGATCTGCCGCCAACAACGCTATGGGGTTTTAACTCATCTTCCCCAGGTCCAACCATAGAAGCGCGCCGCGGCCAGCCGCTCTCTATCGAGTGGGTCAACGCTTTACCTGAGAAGCATTTTCTGCCGATTGACCATTCCATCCATGGCGCGGAAACCGGCCTGCCGGCGGTGCGCACCGTAGTGCATTTGCACGGCGGCCGCGTGCCGGCCGTGAGCGACGGTTATCCCGAAAACTGGTATTCGCCCGGCAAATCCGCGATCACTTTTTACCCGAACCAGCAGGACGCCACCACGCTGTGGTATCACGATCACGCCATGGGCATCACCCGCCTGAACATGCTGGCCGGGCTTATGGGTTTTTATGTTATACGCGATGAGGCGGAAGACGCGCTCAATCTGCCGCACGGTGAATTTGAAATCCCGCTGATGCTGTATGACCGGATTTTTCGCTCTGACGGACAACTCTTCTACCCGGTTTCGGGAGATCCCGCCAAGCCGTGGGTGCCCGAGTTTTCCGGAGATGCGATCCTGGCAAACGGTACGCTCTTTCCCTATTTCGACGTGCAGCCGCGCAAATACCGCTTTCGGTTGCTGAACGCTTGCAATAGCCGCTTTTGCTATCTTTCCTTATCGAACGGAGTTCCAGTGTTGCAAATCGGCTCGGATCAAGGGCTGCTTGCCTCGCCGATTGAATTACAGCGGATCACGCTTGCGCCCGGTGAACGCGCGGATGTCGTGGTCGATTTCAAACGCTACGGCGGGCGGGAAATTCTGCTAAAAAGCGATAATTACACGATTCTCCAATTTCGTGTTACGGCAACATTCGCTGGAACTGATAATCCCATTCCGGCGAAACTGCGGACCGTCACCAGAATTCCCGAAGAGTCATCGGTAAAGACGCGCTTGTTGACATTGGAAGGCGGAGGCGATCCCGATGATGCAACATCCATGCTCTCGCGGAAGATGCTGCTCAACGGCGCGCGTTGGCATGAGCCGGTAACCGAGAATCCACGGCTCGACACAGTGGAAATCTGGAACTTCATCAACTTGACAGATGATTCGCACCCCATCCATCTGCACCTGGTCCGCTTCCAGATTCTGGATCGCCGCTCGTTCGATCTCTTTACTTATCTGAACGATGGAAAACTGCAATATACATCAGCGGCCGTGGCGCCTGAGCCTAATGAATCCGGCTGGAAAGATACAGTGCGCGCCGAACCTGGCACGGTCACGCGCATCATCATTCGCTTCGAAGGTTTTGCCGGGCGCTACGTCTGGCATTGCCACGTGCTGGAACACGAAGATAACGAAATGATGCGCCCCTACGACGTGCGGGCCTGACGCGGGTAAGCCCTACTGCTCGTCGCGCAAAGCCCACAGAATTCCGCCCAAAATATGCCGATACAGAATCGGATTGCTGTAAGCCTCTTTGTTATGTCCCAGTACGGTGTAAAAAACCCGCGTGCCGTTTGTGGTGATGGTCCAAGCCAAGGGCAAACCCTTGCTGAATAAATCGGCAGGATGCTGCGCGCGTATGGGATCGTTGAGCCGGTTCGGATCGGTATCCAGAAGCACGTGCATATCCGGGTTCAGGAAGTAGTGAAAGTAAGCTTCGTCTTCCCACTCGAAAGACGCCGGCATGTGCCGCGTTGCGGGATGGCTCGCATCTTGCACGCGAACGGTAAAGGTCTGCTTTTTAGGGTGGCGCACAAACTTGCCGCCAATCGTCTGCCAGTAAAACGGCCAATCCTTCTCGGAAGTGGATGCCGAATGCAGGCCCACTAATCCGCCACCACGCTCAACGTAATGTTGAAAAGCCTTACGCTGATCCTCAGTGGTAAAGAGATCATTATTGGTGTTGGCAATCACGATGGTTCCGTAGCGCGCCAGATTCTGGTCGGTAAAAACGGAAGGGTCGGTGGACGCCTCCACCTGGAAATGATTTTCCCGGCCCATCTTTTGCATGGCTTCAATGCTCGCCGCTCTGTTGTCGTGTATATAAGAGGTCCGGGCCGTCACCGTTGTTCGCGTGTAGACCAGCACCAATCTCGGCGCTGGATCGGAATGCAATAACACGGTAAGCAGACACAACAACGAAGCACTGCCGACAAGAAATTTATAAAATCCTGTTTTCAGAATCATGACTAAATACTACGCGGCTTGAAAAGCAGCAAATCCAAACCGAAGGTCACGGGCATGGCAGTGATTGGTTGTGTTCGCATGGGCCGATAGATGAAGCGTAAAACATCAGCAACCTCATCGGCATCAAGATTGACTTTAGCCGCCACGCGGCGGCGTTCGGCAAGCGTGAAATCTTGTGCGAATGTTTCAACCGTGCGGTCCACGCGGTCGCGGCCCGCGCCGCGCAATTCGATGAGATCCTCGGGCGCCGGTAAAGCGACGAGCAGGCGTCCATTATCGCGTAGGACCCGCCGGAATTCGCCCGCATTCATCCGCGCCGTGATCGACATCACGATTGAAAAGGACCGGTCGGCATACGGCAAGAAGCGATCGGCATTGGCCACAATCCACTCGCATTCCGGATACCGCCGCGCCGCCGCGTCAACAGCCGGAATGGAGATATCGACACCATGCGCAGCGAAGCCAATCTCGCGGGCAAGCGCGCCCAAATAGAAACCATCGCCGCAGCCGGCATCGAGAACAACTTCGCCCGGCGTCGCAGCCAGAATCTCCGCGATAGCCCGCAGCAGGGGCAACGTGGCGCCACGATCGTGCATGCGCCTACGAGCGGCGACCACACCCGCCGCATCGCCAGGCTGTTTAGATCTCCGATCCTGTGGCTGAAGCAGATTGATGTAGCCGCTGCGCGCGATATCAAACGAATGCCTGGACGAACAGACCAGACGCTTCTCCTCGCGCACCAGCGCCCTATGGCAATCCCGAACCGGGCAAAGAAGCATCACAATCGCGCCAGCGTCAACGAATCCCCTTGGCCGCCAAAATACTTCCGTAGCGCAGCTTGAAAGACCTGTTCCGCCGGTTCGGCATGCGCAAACAACGTCAGGGAGGATCGGAATTTCAGATCGTCAGGCGTTCCGAAAATTTCTCCCGTCGTACGCCCTTCAATGGAAAGAACAAGCCGTGTACACTCCCTGATCCGGGGCCCCAAAACTGGATGGTTCAAATACGCCTTCGCTTCGTCCAATGAAGAGATGGCGTACTGCCGCGCGAGTGAACTGCTGCCTAACCCGGCGATCTGAGGAAAAATAAACCACATCCAATGGCTTGTTTTTTGACCTGCACGCAATTCTGAGCAGACTTGGGCGAAGACGGGATTCTGGGCGTCCACAAACCGCTGCAGGTTGTAAGCATCATCCATACCGCTAAGTTTCTAATAGCCGGCCTGATGCAAAGCGAATACGCCCACGGCCGCCACTAGACAATAGATACCGAATAAATACCAACGCCCGCCCTCCAGCCATTGGCTGAGCCACTTCAATGCAACCAATCCGGCCAGAAACGAACAAACCGCGCCCAGCAGACTGGGCAATACGGCTCCGGCTAGATTTGCTGCCTCGCCGGAATGCTCCGTATGTAGCAGCCGCATCACCTCGCGCACGACAACCGGAGGGGTAAGCACTACCGCCAAGGCAAAGCTGAACGCCTCCGCCCGCGACTTCGCCACACCCGCCAACATGCCCGTCGATATGGTTGCGCCCGAACGGGAAAAGCCGCGAAAGGGAAGACACAACCCTTGCACGCCGCCGATCAGCGTCGCTTGGCCGAGTGTTAAATCATTCGCCTCTTTCAGATTTGCAGTTGGATTTTTTTTCTCGAACATACCCGCGATCAGAATCAAAATCCCAGCCACGGCCAAAGCGGGAGCAATCAGTTCGAGATGACTGAACAGATCCTCCAACTCGGCATGCGGCGCATTTTTAAACGCCGTTTTCTCGATAATTTTTTGAATAGCTAAGCCGATGATTCCAGTCAGAGCGGTGGCGGCAATCACCAACATCGCAAAATTCTTAAACGCCGCCACACTCTGAAAATAAGTGCTACGCCAGCGGCTCCAGAAAAAAACAATGACCGCGAACATGGTCCCGGTATGGAGCATGACCAGCAGCAGCGTCATGGCGGGTGAAGAGGGATCAAGTCCCATCAATTTCTCAGCCACCACGACGTGGGCAGAACTGGATACAGGCAACAACTCGGCTAGCCCTTGCACAATGGCAAGGATGATGATTTGCAGAAAAGAGGACATCCACCAATTCTAAGGTGTTGCCCTACCCGGCCCGCCGTGCGCGGTAGCGCCGGATTAAATTGCTGGTAGAGCGGTCATGCTTCAACTCTGGCTCCGTAGCGCTCTCAATCTCGCCGATAATCCGCTGCGCCAGCACCTTGCCCAACTCCACGCCCCATTGGTCAAAGGAGTCAATCTGCCAAACCGTGCCCTGCGTAAACACCGAATGCTCATATAACGCCACAAGTTTGCCAAGCATTTCCGGTGTTAACTCATCGGCCAAGATGGTATTGGACGGCCGGTTCCCCTCAAACACCCGGTGCGGAACCAGCCAATCCGGGGTGCCTTCGGCCTTCACTTCCTCAGCCGTCTTGCCGAACGCCAGAGCCTCCGCCTGCGCAAAAACGTTCGCCAGCAACATGTCGTGTTGCCGTCCCAGCGGATTCAACGTCTTCTCAAAAGCAATAAAATCGCAAGGGATCAGCCTGGT